>CAJOIB010000001.1 GCA_905234705.1 uncultured Selenomonadaceae bacterium
TTGTATGGCGTATAAACTATTGGCGTTGGATATGGACGGCACGCTTTTAAATTCGCAGAAAAAAATCAGCCCCAAAACTGCGGCGGCTATCGCGGAACTTTCGCGCAGTGGCATTAATGTAGTTCTTTCGACAGGGCGCGGCGTGGCTGAACTTGCCGATTACAAAGCCGAACTGAAATTTATGCACTATGGCGTAACAATCAGCGGCGGCTTGGTTTTCGACTTTTTCACAAATAAGCCGGTTGTGGCTCACCCTGTGGCGGAAGATTTAATGCTGAAAATTATCGACGCGGCGCTTGAGGAACGCGCAATGATTCATTTGTTGGGCGTGTACAGTTCGCTCATGACGGAAGACGATATTCAGCACTCGGCGGATTTTCAAATGGCAGTTTATCAAGATATGTACAATAGGATTTGCGAACGCTGCGACGATTTCAAAGCCTACATTCACGCGCACCCGAACGAAATTATCAAAGTCAATGTGTATCACCGTACGCCCGAATCTATGTACAGAAATTTGGAGCGGCTGAAAGATTTGCCGCTGACATTTGCGATAGCCTGAATGTTCGCCGCTTGGTATCAGTAAAGCTTCCGGACTGCGCGAATTGTGCGATTTTCTGAAGATTGATATTAGCGAAACGGTTGCAGTTGGCGACGCGCCCAATGACATTGAGATTTTGAAAACTGCGGGCGTAGCGGCGGTTATGGGCAATGCGACCGACGATATTAAAAAATTGGCGGATTTTGTCACGGCGGATAACGACCACGACGGCATTGTTAAAGTTATAGAGAAATATTTTTGAGGCGGTGCGAATATGAAAATTGTAATTGGCAGCGACCACGGCGCGGTTAGCTTGAAGGACGAAGTGAAACGGATTTTAGCGGAACAATTTAAAAATGTTGAAGTTCATGACGTTGGAACGTTTGATTTGCAGTCGGTGGATTATCCGGATATTGCGGAAAAAGTTTGCGGCGAAGTTTTGAGCGGCGCGGCTGACAGAGGGATTTTGCTTTGCGGCACGGGAATTGGTATGAGCATTGCGGCGAATAAATTCAAGGGCATTCGTTGCGCGCTGTGCAGTGATGTTTATTCTGCTTGGATGAGCCGCGAGCATAATGATTCAAATGTTTTGGCGCTGGGCGGCAGAGTTTTAGGATTTGGGCTTGCCGCTGAAATTGTCAGAACTTGGATGACTACCGAATTTTCCGGCGACGAAAGACACAAGCGCCGCCTTGAGAAAATTGCCGCATTTGAAAATCGGTAAATTTTTAATCAACAAAAAAATTGGCGACGAGCATTTTAGCCCGCCGCTTTTTTAGTGCGAAAAATATTCTTAAATCGTATGCGTTTTGGTATGCTTGGGATTGCGCCGATTGTGCCGCGGATTAAATAAATCCAAAATCACCGTGATAATCGAAATATTAATTTCAGTCTCATAGGCATTCCAGCGGCTGAACGCTATCACCATAAAATTCTCCGACGAATGAATCAGCCTGCTGTACATTCTGTGCGGGCAACTCCAATTTATTTCGGCGTCGTCCAGCAAATAGCCGAAGCCCTTTTCTATGCAACGAATAACTTTAGATTCGGAAACGCAACGGTCATTGCCGCGATCCAGCGCGTGATTTGTGAATAAAATGTTGACGCGATAATCTTCACCTTCAAAATTTATAATCTGTTTCATAGCCAATCACCTTGCAAAGCCAATCGCATTACCGCGACTACTGAATTTCTCGGCAATATTCACGTCAAAATCTTCCGGCTTAAGTGCAATAATTTCTTCACGGCTAATTTCCTTGCCAACATTCTCAGCGCAAATCCGCGACGACTGCTTGAGTTTCGCCTGCTCCCACAAATTCCGCACAAATCTACCATTGCCAAAATCTTTCTTCTGAGCGGCTTTAACAAAAATCTCGCGGCACTTACTTTCAATCTCCGGCGTAATTTCGTAGCCGTCATTTTTCACAAACAATTTCAAAATGCCGACAAGTTCATCCGCTTTATAATCCGGAAAATCAATCTGAAACGCAATGCGACTTCTCAAACCTTCGTTGCGCTCGATAAAGTCTTTCATTTTGTCCGGATAACCGCAGAATATCACAATCGTATCGTCGCGGTTATTTTCCATTTCTTGAACAATCGTAGACAGCGCCTCGTCGCCGTACGCGCCCTTCCAATGGTCAACTAAGCTGTACGCCTCATCAATCATCAAAATGCCGCCTTTGGCTTCGCGGAATCTGTGACGAACTTTCGGCGCGGTTTGCCCAACATATTCACCAATCAAATCTGCGCGACCACATTCAACATAATTGCCGCTGTCAAGAATGCCTTCCTTGCTCAAAATCTGCGCGAATAAACGCGATACAGTCGTCTTTGCCGTGCCAGGGTTGCCAGTGAAAACCATATGCATACTCATTCGCTGCTGATTCAAGCCCATACTCGAACGCGCCTTTTGGATTTTGAAATTGGCAACAATCTGCTCCAAAAGTTTCTTAACATCAGTCAAACCAATCATTTCCTGCAGCGCCGAATAAGCGTCATTCACAGCGATTTTGCTGGTGTCAATCCGAAATTGGCTGACATTTTTATAAGCGGTGTAAATGTTATTGCGGAGATTGTCGCGGCGCATTGATTCATAAATACGGTTAATATCAGACGGGCGAAAAGTTGAATCCGTGCCGAGTGCCTGTTCAAAATCCGCGTCGCTGTAGGAAGTTAAATTACCTTCGACTGCTAATTTTTTAAGATATTCCAATGCAACTGCGCGATTGCCCGCGCCTTCCTTGAGCTCGATTAAATGAATGTCCTCTTGCACAGCAGAAATAAGTTTCGGCGCAAATCCAGGGTTATCGCTCTCTTCGACAAGTATAAAAAGCGTGTTGTGCTGGTGCGATTTGATTTGACTGCTGAACTCATTGACAACCATATGATAGCCGGAAGCGTAATTCATATGATCTTCGCTACTGCCGCGCATTTCGATAATCATTGTGTTGCCGGCGCTTTGCTCAAAAACCGCGTCAATATCGCAGTCGTGGTGCGCGCGCTCGGTTATTTCGTTAATGCGGTTAATCGTACGCCCGACAATTCTGTGATTGGTGTATAACGCTTGACATAAAAGCTGAATCATTTGCTTAACGCCCTGCGAATTTTTAACCTTCAGCACATAATGAATAGGCAGACCGGCAAATTTTTTTGGATGTTCGGAAGTGTAAATGCGCTTGAGTTCGTCAAGGAAACTTTTATCGAGCATTAATTTTTTCGCCTGCGCGATAGCCGCCCTGTACGTAAGCGCCGCAGAATCGATAAGCCCGTCCTGCACATTAAAATCACCATTGCGGAAATAATTCAGCGAAAATTCGTCGTTGCCGAAAATCCCCAGCCTGTTCCAATCCACATTGAAAGTTATGTGACGATTTTTATCAGCCAATCCTAACAGCTTGGACGCTTGAAACGGCGTAATTTCCTTGAGCGTCTTAATTTTGACATCGTGCAATTCGTATTCAAAAATTTCTTCCTTGAGATATTGTTTAAAAATTTTCAACAGGCGTGCGGGAGTTAGGCGCTCCATCAGATTCACGGCAACGACTAAATCAAATTCTTTGTCGGTTTTAGCCTCGTAAATCAGCATTGCAACTTTTTCTGATTCTGATTCAACCAACGCGCTGTTAAATTCTTGAATGGTATCTTCTGGCCAAAAATGATTCCCGTGACCATTGCGCCAAGGTGGTCGCCTTTCCTCAAAAAGCTCCGAATCTTCATCTAGTAAACACTTAAAAATTATTTCACAGTTGTAAAAAATCATACATTATCCTCTCCCTTGAGCTTAATTATAGCGTATAGCGGCGGATTTTCAAGATTTACAAAATTAATCTTAGCTGTTAAAATTATAAAGTTGGGGGTTTGATAAAAATGTTTGATACTGAAATTGAAATGCCTAATGTAGAAGTCATTGGAAAAAATTTCGCGCAGAAACCGACCGAAAACGCGAATTTAATTTTTGTTGTGGCGAATGGCGCTGACGTTGCCGAATACGCAAAATCCATTGAAAATATCGACGCGCTGAAAATTTTAATCACTGACGCGAAAATTGACGCCTGCGCGAAGTTCGACGCATTTATTATATCGAATGCCGCTGAAAAAATTATTAACGCCGTCAAAAATATGTTGGCGATACCTGGCTTAATCAATCTGGATATTGCCGACGTTCAAATGATACTGGAAAATTCCGGCGAGGCTGTTGCTTTTATCGGCACGGCTGAAAATCCCATTGACGCGGCGAAAAATGCGATTGGCGACGGCGAAAATTTTAAATCTGCGCACAGTATTTTATTTCACATAGGCGGCGGCACTGATACTTCGATGATTGAAGCAATGCAAGCAATGACGATTATTCAGTACAAAGCCAATCCGGACGCCGAAATTCTGTGGAGTTTGAATATTGACGAATCGCTCGGCAAAAAATTTGAAATTGTGATAATTGCGACGCGCTTTGAAAATGAAAATTAAGATTTGCGGAATAAAAACGGCTGAGGCGGCGCGGGCTGTAGAAAAATTCGGCGCTGATTATATTGGCTGTATCTTTTACGCGAAAAGCAAGCGGTACATTGCGCCGGAAATTGCCGCTGAAATTCTGCGCCCACTCACAATTAAAAAAGTCGGCGTTTTTGTCAATGAATCCGCCGAGATTGTCAACGCCATTGCCGAAAAAGTCGGGCTGGATTATGTTCAGCTACACGGCTCTGAAACTGCCGAATACGCCGAAAAAATTTGCCGACCGATTATCAAAGCGTATCGTTACGGCGACGGTTTCAGCGTGGATGCGGCGAATAATTTTCCGTGCGAATTTATTTTAGTTGACAGTTTCGTTGCGGGCGCGGCGGGCGGTACTGGCAAAAGTTTTGATTGGCGTAATTCTGCGCAAGAGATTTTGAAAATTACAAAGCCGGTGTTCATAGCGGGCGGCATTTCTATTAATAATTTCGTTGAGGCGGCGGAAATATTTAAGCCGTACGCGCTGGACGTTTCGGGCAGTTTAGAAATTGACGGCGTGAAGTCTGCGGCTAAGATTGAAAATTTTCTGCGCGAAGTGAGGCGTTATCATTGAAAAAACTCAAAACATTATCGGCAGTGCTGATATTAATTTTTTCTGCAACAATGTTTTCGGGTTGCGACAGAGAACAGACGATGGGCGGAATTGCGGCGGCAGGCTCATTGCTGGGTGGTTTAGCGGCAATTTTAGGCGTTTTCTCATCTCCAGCGCCAACTCAAGTAATCGTGCAGACAAATGTAACTCCTGTAACGCCGCCGCCCACTGTCCCCGCAGAATCTACGCCAACTTCGCCAAAAGAAGACGCTCCAATTAACACAATCGCCAAAGTCGAACCGATTGAAAATTCTTCCAAGCCAGCCGAAAAAGTTGAGCCGCTGAAATCTATCGAAACTCAAACTGAAACTTCAAAGCCATATCTCGGCGCGGAACTTGAGGATTATTCTATCGGCAAAAACCATTATGTTTTATTCAAGAGCGCGGATTATCCTTTGCCCGCCGCCAATGAAAATCTTGAAGGCGTTTATGTAATGGCTATCGACGGCAAAACTGTTAAATCGCTGGAACAATTTATCAGAATCCTAAATTCGCGCAAAGTCGGCGACACAGTACATTTGAAATTTAATCGCAACCCAAATACTGTGAAATATCCGGACGAAGAAATTGACATAGAACCAGCTTACGTGAAAACCATTGCGGGCGTTGATTACGCGAACGTCACCGAAAAAAAATTCCAGTACAATGTTGATATTCCAGTCATCACATATAACTATTCTGTTACAGAAAATCCCGAAGACAGTGAGCTCTCGCTTAGTTTCAAGTTGAATTTCAGCAACAGCAATGCACATATTTTTATTAAGGAAGATGTATCGGTCGCGGATTATCTTGAAGACTTTGAAGAATTTAAAATGAATCCAAACATTAAGAATGTAGAACTAAAAAATTTGGACGCCAATACATTTGTTGAAACCGGAACATTCATTGACAAGCGTATGGATTATATCGAGAAAGATTTTATATTCACCGACCGCTACGATAAAATGTGGCATTATGGCATTTATTACGAATACAGCGCTAAGACGCCGGATTCGGAGAAAAAAATTGGGCAGCATATGATTGAAACTTTTCGCCCGAAATTGTTAGATTGAGGAGCAAATTTATTGAAGTGGATTAATCACCAAATCGTAACGGGTTTTTTAGTTTACGCGGCGACGGACGACGCATTTTTTGTAGCGTCAAGCATAGTGGGTGCGGTAATTCCCGACCGAGTTGAAGGTTCGCCGCCTACTGAAAGCCGCGCTTATTGGCAATGGCGCAGGAATCATCGCACGTGGTCGCATTACCCGCCAATTTATTTATTGCTAATCGCGCTCGCGCAGGGTGCAAAATTTTATTTCCCGAATCCAACGCTGGCAATTTTTATGACGCTGATAACGTACGTGCTAATCGGTTGCCTGCTGCATATCGCTGAAGATGGCATTTGCGGCAAAGTTCCAATTTTTAAACCGCGAAAAAAATACGGGCTCAAACTTTTTAAAGTCGGCTCGTGGCAAGAAAATTTTTATTCGGGGCTGATAATTCTCGGTTGCCTGGCGTTCAGTTTCAGCGACATTTTTATCGACGAATTTAATCTGCGCGAAAAGTTGACACAAATGCAAGAGCATATTATCATTGACGAAAGCGGCATAAGATTAGTTAGATAGCCGCGAATTTTAGGAGGGTTTAACTTGAAAGATTATACGTACGACACGGAACGCACCTGCGCGAAAAAAATTAATTTCAGCATCGACGAAGAAGGGCGTTTGCACAACGTCAGCTTTGTAGGCGGTTGCCCTGGCAATTTGCCCGCGATTGGTAAACTTATCGAAGGACAGGACGCTAAAAAAGTTGCTGACATTTTGCGCGGTAATCCTTGCGGCGCTCGCGGCACTAGTTGCGCAGATCAACTTGCCATTGCCATTGATAAAAACGTTAACTAATTCAATTCGTCCAAAGTTATTCTGCCAATTTTGCCTTCGCGAAATTCAGTCAAAATCATCTTAGCCGCCCTGTCAACGTCCAAAACGCCGCCGCTCCGAATACAGCCGCGCTTTTTGCCAATAACGCTCAAAAGTTCGTGACCGTCATTTGAAAGCGGCTCAGTCAATTTGAAACGCTCGCGCAGTCCGGCAGGATTTTTTTCAGCCAAAGTTTCCAGCAATTTACAAACAATCGGCTCAATATCATAAATTTCATCGCTGATAGCATAAGTCCACGCCAATTTAACGGCAACTTCCTGGTCCTCGAACTTCGGATACAAAATGCCAGGCGTATCTAAAAGCTGAAGCCCGTCGTCAATTTTAATCCACTGTTTGGCGCGGGTGACGCCAGGGCGATTTTCAGTCTTAGTGTGATTGACGCCCGCCAATTTGTTAATCAGCGACGATTTGCCGACATTCGGAATACCAACGACCATAGCACGAGCGGCGCGCGGTTTAGCACCGTGTTTAACCAGCTTGTGCGTTTTTTCTTGCGTGAGATTTTTAGCCAGCGCGATTAAATTTTTAATACCCGTGCCGTGCGCGGCGTCGACAGCAACCGCCGGATTAATATCTGCGCGAAAATATTCAAGCCAGCGCTCGGTTTCTTTGGGATTGGCAAGGTCGGGCTTGGTGAAAACAGTCAACCGCGTTTTTTCAGCGAACATTTCATTGAACATCGGATTTCTGCTTGAGTATGGAATGCGCGCGTCAACAATTTCAATAACCAAATCGACCAACTTCAAATTTTCTTGAATGAGGCGCTCAGTTTTTTTCATATGACCAGGAAACCATTGCAAATTTGGCAAATCGTCAGTCAATACATTCACTCCTACCACAGCAATTACGGGCGCGCACGGATGCGCGCCACACCCGCGCTAGTCACGTGATGTGACTACAGCGGGCAGTTTTCTTTCTTTGCTAAGCGTTTCTTTCTTTCCGAAAAGAAAGAAATGCTGTTAATATTTTGAAAGGAATTATTTTATGGAACAAATTTCACAGATGTTTTTGGGATTTATCGATTCGTACGGATACATCGCGGTCGCAGTTTTAATGGCAATGGAAAACGCCTGCATACCAATACCCAGCGAATTAATTTTGGGCTTTGCAGGATATTTGATTTACGCCGAAAAAATGACATTTACCGGCGCGATGGTTGCAGGTATGATTGGCGGAATGGCAGGCTCAATTTTTGCTTATGCAGTCGGCGCAACCGGCGGCAGAAAATTCGTCGACAAATACGGCAAATATTTTCTGATAAAAAAATCGCACGTGGATTTGGCTCAAAATTGGTTCGACAGATACGGTATCCGCGCAGTATTTTTCAGCAGAATGTTACCGGTCGTTCGGACATTTATATCCTTGCCAGCAGGTTTCGCGCGCGTCAATTTCCCGTCATTTTTGTTTTACACATTCGCAGGTTCATTGCCATGGACAGCGCTAATCCTTTACGCCGGAATGTTTTTAGGCGAAAATTGGCGCAAACTATTAGAAATAGGGCACGAAGCCAGCATCGCCTTTGTAATAATCTGCGCGATAATCTTAGCCGTGATTTTTTTCCGCAGACGCCGATAATTTTTCAATCAAATTCGTCGTTGAATGTCCATCAACAAATTTAATCAGCTCAACCGCGCCGCCGTAACTCTGCACAATCTTAGCTTCCGGCAAAGTCTCAAGCGTATAATCGCCGCCTTTGACGTAAATATCCGGCTTGACCTGCGCGATTAAATTTTCAGCGGTATCTTCGCCAAATAGCACAACATAATCAACCGCCTTAAGACCGAGCAAAACTTCTGCGCGGTCTTTTTCATTGTTAATCGGACGATTCGCGCCCTTCAATTTCCGCACGGACTCATCAGTATTCAAGCCAATAATCAGCACATCGCCCAAATTTTTCGCCGCCGTTAAATACCGCACATGTCCAACATGTAAAATATCAAAACAGCCGTTAGTAAAAACAATTTTCTTGCCGCTCTGCCGAATTTTCGCGCAGGTCTCAACAATTTTATTTCTGTCAATAAGCATCAAAATCACCAATCAAATCAGCGGTACACGCTTTAAAATTTCAGTCAACTCTTCAGCGCTAACCGTGCTTGTACCAAATTTTTTAACAGTAATGCCCGCCGCATAATTCGCCAATCGCGCAGAAATTACCGGATTAAAGCCCGAAACTACTGCCAATAAAAACGCCGCAACGCAAGTATCGCCCGCGCCAGAAACGTCGAAAACTTCACTGCGCTCCGCAACCGGTATGTGATGAACCGAGCCGCCGCGCTCAAATAAACTCAAGCCCAATTCGCCACGCGTTATCAGCAATGCATTCGCGTTCAAATGTTTCAAAAGTTCGCTGCCCGCATTTATCAGCGAAGTCATATCTTCAATCTGCCGCCCAACAAACGCCGAAAGTTCCACGTCATTCTGCTTGGCGTAACTCGCGCCGCTAAATTCGCCAATCCTATTCAGCGAATCCACTATGCACGGTATACGATTTTTGCTGGAGTAATTCAAAATAAACCGGCGAATGTCATTTGTAATGGCGTTGTTGCAATAATCGCTCAAAACAATTCCTTCGACATTCGGCAAAATCTTATCCAATTTCGCAATCAGCGCCGCTTCCATTTTCTTCGAGAGCGGATCTTTATATTCGCGGTCAATCCGAACAATTTGATGGCTGACAGTAGTCCGCCCGCCCGCAACTACGCGCGTTTTCGCAATGGTCGGGCGCGTCTTGTCAGTAACAAAGCCTTCGATATGAATGTTGCCGCTCTTCAAAACAGCCTTCAATTCTTCGCCGTAAAAATCATCGCCAACAACGCCCACAGCATAAACTTCAGCGCCCAACGCCGCCAAATTCGCAACGACATTAGCCGCCCCGCCCGCCACTACATTTCTGCCGGTTTCTTCCAAAACCAATACCGGCGCTTCGCGAGAAATCCTTGAAATATTGCCGTGCAAATAAATATCAGCAATCATATCGCCGACTACTAAAATTTTTCGCCCTTGAAATTTGCTCGTGGTGGTATCTAATTTTTGCAAAATCTCACCGCCTTAAGGATATAAAGGCACAACGTCAAGCGCCGTCGCCTCTTCAAAGCCCGCCGCTATATTGAAATTCTGAACGGCTTGCCCTGCCGCGCCTTTCACAAGATTATCAATCGCCGAAAGTACAATCACGCGCTGCGTCCTTTCGTCAATGTGCCAGGCAATGTCACAGTAATTCGAGCCACGAACATATTTTGTTTCTGGATAACCGCCCGCGCCCAACAGTCGAATAAATTTTTCATTACCGTACATTTTTTGAAAAGCCGCCTCAATCGTACCGGCGACGCGCATATCTCGAATTTTCGCGTAACACGTAGACAAAATCCCGCGCGACATCGGTACAAGATGCGGCGTAAAATTAATAATCACCGGCTCATTGCTCAAATCGCTGAGTACCTGCTCAATTTCGGGCGTGTGGCGATGCTTAGCTACGTTGTACGCTTTGAAATTATCGTAGAGTTCCGGAAAATGATTGCCCTGCTTAGGACTCCTGCCCGCGCCGCTTACGCCGCTTTTCGCGTCAACGATAATCGAATCAACTTCAATCAAATGGTGACGAACCAGTGGAGCAAGCGCCAAAATCGACGCCGTAGTGAAACAGCCCGCATTGCCGATAATTTTTGCTGTGCGAATATCTTCACGGTAAATTTCGGCTAAACCGTAGACGCGCGGCGCGTTCTTGTGCGTGTGATGAACATTGTACCATTCTTCATAAATATTTGTGTCGTCAAAGCGATAATCCGCGCCCAAATCGATTATCCGAACCGGCAATTCCTCAAGTTTTTTGCCAACGTCCATTGCGTGACCGTGCGGCAGCGCGATAAATACAAAATCACTGTCCGCGCCGATTGTCTCAATGTCATTCAAACTTTCTAGTTTCATATCGTAAATATCGCGCAGGTGCGGATAAAGCTCAGAAATATTTTTGCCGGTGTGGCTCTCCGAAGTGATATGAACAACGTCAGCCTGCGGGTGTCTGTGCAAAATCGATAGTAATTCTGCACCCGCGTAGCCCGTCGCCCCAATTATGCTTACTTTTAACAAATCCTCAACTCCCTTTTTTAGTGGTTAGTGAAAAGTGGTTAGTGGTTAGGGTTATGCCAAAAAGCTTTGAATCGTACTCAATACCAGTCTGAAAAAAGATTTCTGCTCAACGTCAGCCGTGGTAACAACGTCAGTCGTCGCAATTTCCTTGCCGTCAATCATAACGCGCACTTTGCCGATACTTTCGCCGTCAACAATCGGCGCAGTCAAAACTTCGGGAATGTCATAATTAATCGTGTAAGCGTCATCATTTTTGAAAACCGGAACAACAATTTCGCCCGCCGTCTTAACGCGCATTGACTTTTTACGACCGGAAATAATTGGTAACGTCTTAATCACTTTGTCCGGCTCAACAATCGTCTCAGTGCTGATATTTTCAAATCCATAATCCAGCAAAATAATCGAGTCGTTCCACATATATTGCCCGTCCAAAACAACCGAGATTAATTGAATGCCATTACGTTTCGCCGCGCAAACCACGCAACGCCCCGCGCTCTCAGTGTAGCCGGTTTTAATGCCGTTACAGCCATTGTACATCCACAGCAATTTATTTTCCGTGCGAATCAGTTTGCTCTCGTCGTCGTGAATCCAGTAAAATGAAACTTCCTGCTGAGTAACAATTTGCTCAAAGCCTGGCAATTTCAAACCGTATGACGCCAATATCGCCAAATCTCGCGCAGTTGTATAGTGATTAGCGTCGGGTAAACCGTGCGGATTTGTGAAATTGGTATTCGTAGCGCCAAGTTCGCGCGCGCGGTTAGTCATATGCTCGGCGAATTTTACAACGCTGCCGTCAAGATGTTCAGCAATGGCAACGGACGCGTCATTTGCTGAAGCCATAATCATACCGTAAAGCAAATCATTCAGCGGAATTTTTTCATTGGGGTCTAACCACAGCGTTGAACCTTCAGTACCGGACGCATTTGCGCTGACGGTTACAATTTCATCAAGCCCGCCGTGTTCCAGCGCCATTATCAGCGTCATCATTTTAGTTGTACTAGCGGGGTACATCGCCAAATCCGGATTTCTGCTGTAAATGACGTGCCCCGTTGACGCCTCAATCACTATCGCTGAAGTCGCCGTTACATTCGGCAAAATGTCGCTCGGGTCTACGTAGCGCGTATTTGGCATTGGCTCAACCGTGTAGCCTGGATTCAGCCCAGAATTTTCCGAAGTCCACGTTACATTTTCCGTCGGCGCGGCTTCTGCGCGAATCCCCATTAACAACAGCATTAAAACAGTTAACACAAAGAATTTTCCGGCTCTCAATATTATTCGCTCCTCATCATTTTTTTATCGGTCGGACGGCTTTTAATTTCAAATCGTTGGTGGTATCAGCCTCAACCGCGGCTTCTTCGGCGTAAAATTGCGCGTACTGCATTTTGGGTTTGGCGGCGGTTTTATTCGCGGGGAGATTTTGCTCACTGTCCACAACAACGACCGTGGGCGCTTTCGTCGGCGAATATTTATCCAGCGTCGGCGCTTCCTTGAAATTTGAAACAACGGCGGGCTCTGGCTTTTTCGGTTCGGGCGGAACAGTTTTTTTAATATCAGCGGGCGGCGGCGTTGCGGAACTGGCGACGCTTGCATTTTCGATATTGACGCGAACTTTATTCACATAATCAACCACGAATTTTTGAAGACCGTTATTGGCAACGGCGCTAAGCTGATTCATAACTTTTTCGTGATTTTCGGTTAATTGCGTCACCATCTGATTCAAACTCGCCGCGAAAATGTCATTTGCCACGCGGAAATTTTCCTTTGCCTTGCGAAGATTATTCATTTCAATATAAATCTTCTTATTTTCAGCGCGTACTTCCTCAAGTTCTTTTTGAAGAGCCTCATTTTGTTTGCGCAAATCGTCAATTTCCATTTGCAACGCCTTAGTTTCGGCGCGGGCATTTTCAAGTTCCTGTTTTTGATTTTCGCCAAATTCTCGCGCGGCTGTCAAAAATTTTTCCAAATCGCCTAGCTGATTCATCGCTCAATCTTCCTTTCAGTTTAAACCGGTTTCAAGATTCGCCATTTTCTCCAAAATTTTATTATCATCGAGCTCAGAAATTTTATCCGAGCCGTCAGATTTCGCAGTAAAGCCGCACATTTCGCCGTAAACGCAATATTTACAGGCGTCAGTCTTTTTGCCCTTAAAAGGTTTGGCGCTGATATTCCCCTGCAAAATGTGTTTGCCCGTCATCTTCAAAACTTCCTCAACAAATTTCATCATCATATCGAATTGCTGTTTGCTCTTGGCGTAATTCGCGGTGTTGCCGTTGATTTTGCCGTCCTTCGTCAAGGTGACTTTCAAAAAATCTTGCCCGTCCGTGCCGTCAATCGATTTGATAACGTTAGCGTCGTCGAGCGTCCAGCCCGATAATTTCAGCGCCTTGTCAACTTCAGCCTCAGCCGCGTCCGCATTTTCCAGCGTCTTAACCGGATATTTCAAAAAATAGTACATCATACCGGCGGGCGCACGCGCTCCGGTGATTTCCAAGCCGTTTACCGCCATCAAATAAGTCAACAGCTGAATATTAACGCCAAAAAAAATTTCAGTCAAATTCAGATACGCGCTGCCGGTTTTGTAGTCGATTATCAGAAAATATTTACCGCCCTCGGAAAAATCGACGCGGTCAATCTTGCCGCTGAGTTCCATTTTAACGCCGGAAATGTTATAAATCAACGCCCCTTGCGCCGCAAAAGTTTCTTCAAAAAAATTCGGGTGAAATTTGCTCACTTTGTCGAATTCAATCAGATTTTTCAGCGCAACCACGGCAACTTTTTTAATGCGGTCGCGCTGGTGTTTATAGGCGTTCGTGCTGAGCAAAATTTTATTGTTAAGATTGGGCGCGGTGTTGTCAAGAATTTCAGTGACGATTTTATCAAGTTCCGCGTCGTCGATTGAAGACCAGCGGCGCTTTTCGTCTTTGAGCCGCTCGCCAAATTGGCACATAACGCTGTGCAAAATATTTCCAATATCCGGCGGCAAAACTTTATATTCGCGACGCTCAGAAAGTTTCAAGCCGTACTGCGCGAAATATTGAAACGGACATTTATTAAAACTCTCAACATTGGTAACAGAGCCGCGCAAAACCTTATTCGGCGCGTAAAGTTTCTCGGCAGATTTTTTCGACAGCGTCCTTTCGCCAAATACAAAATCAATATTTTCGCCGAGATTGTCAAGAATATCAATCGGCACAGTGTCAATTTCCAGCGCAAACATAATCTTGAACCGCTCAATCAGCGCCGCCGCCCGCATTGCATTACCTTCAGAATCCGCCAGCGAATACGAAATGTGCAGATAATTTTTCGCCGCAGTCAAGCCGCGGTAAATCAGAAATTTTTCCGCCAACATTAAATCGCTACTGCCCTTGGCAATTTCGATACCGGCTTCATTCAAATGCAACCTGTCAGCGTCCGACAATAAATCTTTTTCGTGCGCCTGTTCGGGAAAATTTGAATCGTTAAAACCGAGAATGTAAATCGCCCGCGAATTTTGCAACGCATTCTGATTAAACGCGGAAATGGTAACTTCGTCAAGCCCAGGCGGAATCAGCGACATTTCGAGCGCGTCAAGCCCTTCATTAATAATCAACTCAAATTCGCGCGCGTCAATCAAATCGTCGCTTAAAGATTCAACAACCTGCTCAAACAAAATTATCACGTCGTCCCAGATTTTTAAATGTTCCTTAGCGAGCGCCAAATTGCCGCGAGTTTCTTCCAATTCAGACCAAGCCGCCAATTTATCGTGAATGTTCAAGCCGTCGATTAATTCAAAGAGCGCCGTTGTCAAATGGCGGACGGTATTTTTTTTCTTGACGGACTGCGCGAAATTCACAAGCGGCTCAATGACTGCGCGACGAATTTTATCAACGGTATCGCGGCGGTTGGATTCGGATTCGGAAATTTTATCTTCGTCCAGATTGTGTCGATACCATTGCCAATTATCTTCGCGCGTCCAATTTTTTTCGCCGCGCACGCCAAATTCTAAAACATAATTTTCGAGCAAATCAATATCAGTCTGCGCAATTTCAAAAAAGCCAGTGCGTAAACAGCGAAAAATAGCTTCAGCCCGCCAGCCGCGCAAAATCTCCAGCGCCGAACGAATAAATTCAGCCAGCGGGTGATGTACCGCCGCGCGCTTATTATCAATGAAAAACGGTATGCCGTGAATCTCGAACAGCGGCTTAATCAACGCGCCGTAAGTTTCGTCGCGCGCCATAATCCCAATCTCGCGAAAACGATAGCCGCGCTTGTGCAATTTCAAAATATCTTGAGCAACCGCCTCGACTTCCACGCGTTTATTCACAGCTTCGATAATCTTCAAGCCGTCAGCCGCGCCGCTAAACTTTTTCGGCACGCGCGCAAAAAAATTCTGCTCAATGAATTTCAGCGCGTCAACTTCAAACCTTTTCACGGTATCGCAACGCACAATTTTAAAATCAGTCATATCTTCGAGAATCTTGAAAGTTTTGTAAGCGCGGTTAAAAAGCCCAACGTCACGGACATTTTCGCGGCTGTTAAGGTCGGTATCCATCGGAAGGGTAATATAAACGTTGCGGGCGTATTTGAAAATTTCGCGCAGGATTTTTCGCTGTTGCGGGTCGAAAAATATGAAACCGTCGATAAAAACTTCAGAGCGCCGAATCGCCGCCGAATCCTTAATCAATTCAGCCGCGCGTTCAATCAAATCGCTCTCGTCGTTTTGCTTATCGGCAATGGCGTTTCTGAAGTCGTCGTACAACAGCGCCAAATCGCGAATTTTATTTTTGAGTTCGTCGTCGTCAATTTCAGCGTCGCGCAGTTTTTCAGAGTCGATTGAATAAGCGCGAAAATTTTTCAACTCCTGCGCGAGAGTTTCGACAAAGCCGCGTTGTTTCGCCGCCCGCTCATAGTACAATAAATCTTTGGCGCGGTTAATCAAAATTTTTCTGAGCAAGAGCCGCCGTCCGGTTTCAGAAATGCGCGGGACTGTTGAACCGGCAACTTCAGCCAAAATTTGACGCGCGAATCTTTGAAAACTGCACATAAGCGTATTGACAGCGCCGCCGGTAATTTTCGCTAATTCCAATTCTGCGCGATAGGTTTGATACGCCGGCAACAGGTAAATTATTTCCGTGGACAGCGGCGATTTGGTTAAAATTTCGCGCATTCGTTGCAGGCAGGCGAAAGTTTTTCCCGTACCCGCGCGCCCTATTATTACTTCTGTCATAAAAACTCCTTCGTTTTTAGGGATAAGTGTAAAGGGGCAAGCGAATAGTGATAGGCTCTAGCCCCTTGCCCCTAATCCCTAAGTCCTGTGAAACATCTTGGCAAGGTCGCCGGAACTGAACTTGATAATGGTCGGTCTGCCGTGCGGGCAAGTGTGCGGATTGGGCGTATTCGATAAATCGTCAAGCAAAATCTGCATCTGGCGAATATTCAATTCTTGCCCCGCCTTAATCGCCGCCCGACAAGCCGTAACCGCCAACACCGCTTGCCGAATATTTTTAGCAATGTCCGCAGAATCCATTTCGACTTCAAGGCTGGAAATAATTTCGCGCAACATATCTTCCGGATCAGTTTCCGCGGCGTCAACCGGCACTTCGATTAGCCGAAATTCATTTTCGCCGCTAAGTTCCATTGTCAAACCCAGCTTGCTGAAAAGTTCAAGGTTATCTTCAATCAGCCGAGCCTCGCGCGCGTCGAATTTCAAAATCCGGTGAATCAACAAACCCTGCGCAGGAATTTCATCAGTATAACTGCAGAGCCTGTCAAACAAAATCCGTTCGTGCGCGGCGTGCTGGTCGATTATGTACAAATCTTTGCCGCCCTGCGCGACGATATAACACAAATCAATTTGCCCCAGCGGCTGAAGTTTTTCCGGCGCAAGAATTTTTTCTTCGGGAATGGTTTCAATTTTTTCAACAGTCTCAACGGGCGGCGGCGGTTCTTCAATGTAAAAAATATCTTCGTCAATGGGTTTAACTTCGGCGCGCGCTTGCTCAACGCTGAAATTTTTCTTATCGGACGGCTTACCAAAATAATCTTCGAGATTGAGCGGCTCATAATGCGGAACTTCTGGCGACGCGGCAATTTCCGTTAAATCGTGAGCGGCGTTGTCCTTTTTCTCAGCAATGGATTCGCGAACCGCGCTGTGAACCGCTTTAAAAATTTTATTTTCGTTCTCAAATTTAATCTCGGTTTTCTGCGGGTGAACATTCACGTCAATGGAACTTTGCGGCACTTCGATTTTCAGCACGGCAAATGGATAACCGCTTTTCGGAATCAGCGCCTTGTAAGATTCTTCAATCGCCTTTGAAATGGTGCGGTTATTGACGACGCGCCCGTTGATTATGAAGGTCTGCCAACTGCGATAACTTTTCAAAAAATTGGGCTTGCCGATATAGCCGCTCAAATTAAAATCTTCGACAACCAGCCGCACGTCCAACAGCGAACTGGCTAATTCCGTTCCATAAATGCTAGTCAGCGCGTCAAGCAAATTGCCATTGCCAGGCGTCGTCAGCACTGCGCGAGAGCCATTTATCAGCTTAAACGTAATTTCGGGGCGGCTCATTGCCAATTTGGTTACGTATTCGTGGATTTTGCCGGTTTCAGTTTGCACCGTCTTTAAAAATTTTAGTCGCGCAGGCGTATTAAAAAATAAATCTTCGACAATAACCGTCGTGCCGATTTTGCAGCCGGTTTCGTGATTATCAATGATTTTGCCGCCTTCGATATAAATTTTTGTACCGAGTTCACTATCGGCTTGGCGCGTTTGAATTGTAAATTTTGAAACAGCGGCGATTGTCGGCAACGCCTCACCGCGAAATCCGAGCGTCGAAATACTGATTAAATCTTTGGCGCTGGAAAGTTTGCTGGTGGCGTGGCGGCGGATCGCAAGTAAAACATCATCGCGGCTCATACCGCTGCCGTTATCCGTGACGCGCATCAAAGTTTTTCCGCCATTAATAATCTCAATTTCAATGTTGGTCGCTCCGGCGTCAATCGAATTTTCAACCAGCTCTTTCACGCAGGAAGCAGGGCGTTCGACGACTTCACCGGCAGCGATTTTGTTTACAGTGTTGGTATCCAGCAAACGAACATTGCTCACGAATTTTCCACCTCTAAGAATTTTTTAACCTAAGTATAATGTAATTTTAATCCAATGTCTATAAGCTAATCGTTGACAGTTTTTCGGCAAATTGCTATTATTACGGCAAGAAAGGAGGCTTGCAGAATGGACGTAGCAATCATTATCGGAAGCGACAGCGACTGGAGCGTGATGAAAAAAGCTGTTGCATTTCTGCGCGAATTTGATATTTCGGTTGAAGTAACTGTTGCCTCTGCGCATAGGACGCCCGAACGTGTCATTAATTTTATCAAAAATTGCCACGAACAGGACGTAAAAATTTTCATAGCGGCGGCGGGTATGGCGGCTCATTTGGCGGGCGTAGTTGCCGCGAATACGACGCGCCCTGTTATCGGTGTTCCAATTAATTCTGAGCCTTTCAAAGGTATGGACGCGCTTTTAAGTACGGTTCAAATGCCGCCTGGTATTCCCGTGGCTACTATGGCTGTTAACGGCGCTAAAAATGCCGCTATTTTCGCCGCGGAAATTCTCGCCCTCAGTAACGACACTCTCAAAAACAAATTGGCTAAATATCGCGCAGATATGGCTAAGGATGTCGAACGCAAAGCTGAAACTGTTAAACTTGACTTTTTTGAAAGGTGTGATTACAAATGAAGAAATTAACTTTGATGGCGGCACTGGCAATTAGCGCTGTAACCTTTAACCCCATTGAAGCAAGCGCGGCAGTCAATGTAAATGCTAATAGTGCTGTCATTGGTGCTGAAGTTACTGAAATGGATTTTTGGTCCAGGCTTAGAGATTCAATTCTCGAAGACAGTAGAAATGATGATAGTTATGAAAGCGGATATAGCGACAGACGCGGCGGATATGACGACGGATATAGCGACAGACGCGGCGGATATGACGACAGCGGTCCTAGACATAGACAGCGTAGACAGCCCCCTCCACCGCCTCCACGTCGTGGACATAGACCACCACCGCCTCCTCACCATCGCTGGTAATTAAACCTACAAGGGTTGCTATGTTGAAAGGGGATGGATTCTTTTAATGAATAAGACTAATATGATTTACGAAGGCAAAGCTAAAATTGTTTACGAAACCGACGAGCCCGACAAGTTGATTGTGTATTTCAAAGATGACGCTACCGCCGGTAATGGCGAAAAGCGCGGCACTATCGCTGAAAAAGGTATCATTAACAACAAAATGAGCGAATTCTTTTTCAAACTGCTCAAAACTAATGGCATTAACAGTCACTTTATCGAAACAATTAACGACCGTGAAATGGTTGTCCGCCGCCTCAAAATGATTCCGCTTGAAGTTATCGTTCGCAATGTTGTTGCTGGCAGTCTCGTTAAGCGTATGGGCTGGGACGAAGGCACGCCGCTTAAAACGCCTGTGCTCGAATACGACTACAAAAACGATAAACTCGGCGACCCGCTTTTAAACCGCTATCACATTATGGCGTTAGACATTGCTCGCGTTTATGAACTTGACGAAATCGAACACATTGCTTTTAGCGCCAATCAGATTATGATGAATTTGCTCAAATCGAAAAATATCACGCTGATTGACTTCAAATTGGAATTTGGGCTTGACGATAAGGGCAAAGTTGTTTTGGCGGACGAAATTTCGCCGGATAATTGCCGATTCTGGGATATGACTACCAATGAAAAACTTGACAAAGACCGTTTCCGTTATGATATGGGCGGCGTTGAAGAAGCTTACAAAGAAATTTTGACGCGCGTCACTGCGTAATAATTTTTGTGTAAGGTGATTTTTATGTTTAAAAAAATTTTAATGGCGGGTGTTTTGAGTGCGGCGGTGATTTTTAACTTCGCGCCGAACAACGCCGAGGCTTACGAGCATTTTGTTGGAAATTCAAACGCCACCGGTTGGGACTGCTACGTTATAACTGAATCCATTGAGCGTATCGACGGCATTACCTATGTGACCTTGAAAATGTACGACCGTTATGGAGATCCGCATTATCTCGGCTACAGATTTTGGTATGATTCTAACCGCGATGTTATGCGCTTTGCCAATGATGAAGGTTACAGCGGCATTGCCAATCGCTATGAGACGCCGATTGAATGGGAAATGATTCAAGTTACCAGACAATATTAATACGAAAATATTTAGAATGAAGGGGGCAAACTTAGCAAAGTCACTGCTCCCGTTTTTTATTTTGAGTAAAAATATTCCAGCGTTGATATTGGAAAAATTATTTCACCATTTTTTAATTGAAGAATTAAACTGAATCAGATTTTTTGAGGAGAATGTTATGGAACAAATGACTTATAAAAATTCCGGCGTTGACATTGACGCGGGTAATGAATCTGTGCGGCTGATTAAAGACGCTGTACGTTCGACGTATCGCGCAGAAGTTGTTGGAGATTTGGGCGGATTTGGCGGGCTTTTTAAGCTGAAAAATTACAATGAGCCGATTTTAGTTTCCGGCACTGACGGCGTTGGTACGAAGTTAAAAATTGCATTTATGCTGGACAAGCACGATACGATTGGGCAGGACGCCGTTGCAATGTGCGTGAATGATATTTTAGTGCAGGGCGCAGAGCCGCTATTTTTTTTGGATTATTTAGCGGTCGGGAAATTGAATCCTGCGCGAGTGGCTGAGATTGTCGGCGGAGTTGCGCGCGCGTGCAAAGAATGTAATTGCGCGCTGATTGGCGGCGAAACTGCGGAAATGAGCGGCTTTTACGCGAACGGCGAATATGACATTGCAGGATTTAGCGTAGGTGTTGTAGAAAAAAGCCAGCTGATAACGCCTGCGCGAGTGAAGATTGGCGATGTGCTGATTGGCTTGAAGTCCAGCGGCTTGCATTCAAATGGTTTTAGCCTTGTCAGAAAAATTGTTTTCGAGCATAAAAAATTTGGCATTAATGATAAAATTGATGAGCTTGGTAAAACGATTGGCGAGGAACTTTTGACGCCGACACGGCTTTATCCGGCGGTTTGTCTGCCACTCATTCAAAAACTTGGTGATAAACTTCACGGTATGGTTCACATCACGGGCGGCGGCTTTTACGATAATATTCCGCGCGCGTTGCCGGAAAATTGCGGCGTTGAGATTGATATTAACTGGGAAATTCCGGCGATTTTTCAACTCCTGCGCGAATGGGGCAATGTCGATTGGCGCGAAATGTTCAGAACGTTTAACTGCGGCATTGGTATGATTTTGATTGTCGACGAAAAAGCTGTTGCCGATATTGACTGCGAATATTACCAGATTGGTCGCGTGGTTGAAGGTTCGGGCGTGAAAATTTCGGGCGGTGTTTTCAATGGTTAAATTAGCGGTATTATGTTCGGGTCGCGGCTCGGATTTACAATCGATAATTGACGCGATAAAAGCGGGCGAATTGCAGGCGGAAATTTCAATCGTGCTTACCGACAAACCGAATGTACAGGCATTGACGCGCGCAGAATCAGCCGATATCAAAAACGTTTGCGTTGACAGAAAATTATTCGCCACTCGCGCAGAATTTGAGGCGGAAATTTTGAAAAATCTGGGCGACGTCGATTTAGTTGTATTGGCGGGATTTATGCGCATTTTGAGCCCCGAATTTGTGCGGAAATTTACCGGTAGGCTTATGAATATTCATCCGTCGTTGTTGCCGTCATTTCCAGGCGCGCACGCTCACAGGGACGTTTTGGCTTATGGCGTGAAAGTTTCTGGCTGTACGGTTCATTTTGTAGACGAAGGAACGGACTCCGGACCGATAATAATGCAGGCGGCGGTTGAAGTCAAAGACGATGACACGGAAGAAACTTTATCTGCGCGAGTATTGGAGCAGGAGCATATAATTTATCCGCGGGCTATTCAGTTATTTGTCGAAGGCAGATTGAAAATCGACGGACGCCATGTAGTGATTAGGGATTAGGGATTAGGGGTTAGTGAAAAAAACTCTAACCTCTACCCACTACTCACTAACCACTAAACAAATTCGCGGCTACATTGAAACGGTTGACGCTCAAGCCGAAGCGTTAGAAAAAGTTGTGCGAATGACGGAAACTTCTTTTGAAAATGACGAATACAAGAAACTTAGCAAGAAATAAATTGGAGGCGTGATTATGGAAATTAAAATTGAGCGCGCATTAATCAGCGTGTCAAACAAGCTGGGCGTGGTGAATTTCGCCAGAGATTTGCACAAAGCCGGCGTTGAAATTATTTCCACCGGCGGCACTATGAAGGCAATTCGCGCGGCTGGCATTCCGGTTACTTACGTCAGCGATTTGACAGGTTTTCCGGAAATTATGAACGGGCGCGTCAAAACTCTCAACCCGAAAATTCACGGCGGCATTTTGGCTGTACGCGATAATCCTTTGCACCTTCGCCAAATGAAGGAAAACGGCATCGTCCCGATTGATATGGTTGTTGTGAATTTGTATCCTTTCAAAATGACGATTTGCAGACCGGACGCCACGCTGGAAGACGCCATTGAAAATATCGACATTGGCGGACCGGCTATGATTCGCGCCGCGGCGAAAAATTTTAAATTCGTGACCGTCGTTACCAATCCGGATGTTTACGACGACGTTGCAAAGATGGTTGCGGAAAATGGCTCTGTCGATTATGACACTCGGCGGAAATTCGCGGTTGACGCCTTCGCACACACGGCGGAATATGACGCGCTTATCGCCGAATATCTTGCTAAGGAGGAAATGAAATGAGTGTACCTACGAGTGTATTTTTTGCCGCTCAAGGCGCAACTTATGAAATTGAGCGTGCGGGCGGTTTTTTATGGGCGCCGCAGAAAAATAAGAGCGGCGAGCCTATGTTTTACTGGGAAAATTTGACGCACGTTGAGGCGGGCAATATCATTTTGCACTACGCGCGCGGCAATTTCCGTGCGATTAGCGAAGTTCACGCGCAACTTACCGACAACGGCTGGCAGGGCTGGAGCGAAGAAGTTATGCCGAAGGAACTTCCCGATCATCAAGACATCGCCGGTTGGATTGTCAAGTGCGAATACACCGAATTTGTTAAACCTATGCCGCTCGAAGATTTTACCGACGTCATTTTGAAATTCCGCAACGACAAACATAGCGGCTTCGACAAAAACGGCAACGTCAATAAAGGCTATCTTTATCACCTTGAAGACGGAATTGCTGACGCGGTTATCAGAAAGGCGTTGGGCAATCAGCCGAATTTGAGCCAAATTGATTATCTTGTCGAATATTTAAACAGCAGGTGACGCTATGAACATTTTATTAATCGGCAGCGGCGGCAGGGAACACGCGCTCGCCTGGAAAATCGCGCAGAGCCCGCTTTTAACCAAAATGTACGCTATGCCTGGCAATCCTGGTATCGCTGAATTTGCTGAATGCGTCGGCGGCATTTCGATTAACGATAACGCGGCTGTTGTGAAATTCGCGCAGGAAAAAAATATTGATATGGTCGTGGTTGGTCCAGAAGCGCCGCTTGTCAATGGTTTGGTTGACGCGCTCGAATTTGCCGGTATCAAAGCTTTTGGCTGTAAAAAATCTGCCGCGCAAATTGAAGGCTCTAAAATTTTTGCTAAACAGCTGATGAAAAAATATGGTATTCCCACGGCGAAATTTGAAGTTTTTGATAATCCGGACGCCGCCAAAAATTATATTCGCAGTGAAGGTGCGCCGATTGTCATTAAAGCGGACGGCTTAGCGGCGGGCAAAGGCGTTATTGTCGCGCAGGATTTAGACGCGGCGATTAATGCTGTTGATGAAATGAAAAATTTTGGCGCGGCTGGCAGTAAAATTGTTGTCGAAGAATTTATGGACGGCGAAGAGGCGTCGATTTTGGCGTTTACGGACGGCGAAACGATTATTCCGATGATAGCCGCGCAAGATCACAAGCGCTTGAATGACGGCGACGAAGGCGTTAACACCGGCGGTATGGGTGCTTATGCGCCCGCGCCCGTTGTTACTGAAAAAGTCGCTGCTCTTGCCAATGAGAAAATTCTCAAGCCGATAATTGCCGCGCTCCGTGCTGAAGGTATCATTTACCGCGGCTGTTTATATGCGGGTTTGATGATTGTTAATGGTGAGCCGAAAGTTGTGGAATTTAACGCGCGATTTGGCGACCCCGAAACTCAAGCTGTTTTGCCGCTTTTAAATAGTGATTTGCTTGAAATAATGTTGTCCTGCGCGAATGGCGATTTGGCTAAGCAAAAAATTAATTGGAGCGAAGGCGCGGCGGTTTGCGTGGTTTTGGCGAGCGGCGGCTATCCTAAGGCTTACAAAAAAAATCTGCCGATTAGCGGGATTGACGCGGCGAAAAATTTGGGCGCAGTGATTTTCCACGCCGGTACAGCTGAACTTGACGGGCAAATCGTTACCAGCGGCGGGCGCGTTTTGGGCGTGACTGCGCTTGATAAAAATATTAAATCTGCCATTGAAAAAGTTTACAAATGCGTTGGCGAAATTCATTTTGAGAATATGCATTATCGGCGGGACATTGCGGCAAAGGCGTTGAAAAATGTTTGACGTGGTAATAGTGGGCGCGGGATTGGCGGGCGCAGTTTTAGCTGAACGTTTCGCGCGCGGATCAAATAAAAAAGTTTTGCTGATTGAGCGGCGGCAGCACATTGGCGGAAATTGCTATGACGAAATCGACAGCAACGGCATTTTGATTCATCGCTATGGTCCGCACCTTTTTCATACAGACGACGCGGAAGTTTGGGCGTATCTGTCGAAGTTCACGGATTGGCGCATTTATCAGCATAAAGTTTTGGCAATGATTGACGGCGCAGCAGTGCCTTTGCCTTTCAATTTGAACACGTTGCATAAAGTTTTCCCGAAAAGTTTAGCTGACAGTATCGAATTTGCGCTGTTGAAAAATTTCAGTTTTGGCAAAAAAATTCCGATTATGGAGCTGAAAAATTCTATCGAAGTCGAATTGCAATTTCTGGCGGATTTTGTTTACGAAAAAATTTTCCTGCACTACACTGAAAAGCAATGGAACTTGACGCCCGATAAGATTGACGGCGCGGTGACTGCGCGAGTGCCGATTTCAATCAGCCGCGACGATAGATATTTCACCGACAGATTTCAAGCCGTGCCGAAAAATGGCTATACCGCGCTTATTCAAAAAATGCTCAGCCACCCAAATATCAAGCTGATGCTCAATACCGATTTTCGCGAAATTGCCAGCCTCGACGGCGATAAAATTAATTTGTTCGGGCAAAAATTCAGCGGGCGGCTGATTTATACCGGCTTGATTGATGAACTTTTCGATTATAAATTTGGCGCGCTGGCATACCGTAGCGTCGATATGAAATTTGAAATGCTTGACGCTGAGCAATTTCAAGCGGCGGCGACTGTCAATTACCCGAATAATTATGAGTTTACGCGAATCACCGAGTTTAAGCACATTCACCCCGCCAAATCTGCGCGAACGACCATTTTGAAGGAATATCCACAAGATTACACCGGCAAAAATGAGCCGTATTATCCGCTTTTCACTGACGCCGCCAAGTCCGCCCACGCAAAATATTTGGCTGAGCTGAAAAAATTTCCGCAAATCACGGCGGTTGGGCGGTTGGCTGAATATCGCTACTTCGATATGGACGACGTTGTTAAGCGCGCGCTGGAAGTGTACAATTCTTGCAGTGCGGGTTGATAATTCCAACTTTGAACGCGGGCGCAGGATTTCAAACCTTGATTGAGCAAATTTCAGCGCAAAATTTACCGCTAAAAAAATTAATTGTAGACTCCGAATCGACGGACGCAACCGCACAGTTGGCAAAATCTTTCGGCTTCGGAGTTTTAAGTATACCGCGAAAAAATTTCAATCACGGCTCGACGCGACAATTAGCCCTTGAAAAAATCTTGCCGCTCGACGTGATAATTTTTTTGACTCAAGACGTACTCCTGCGCGACGCATCTACACTTTCAACGCTGGTAAAAATTTTTGAGACTGATAAAAAAATCGGCTTGGCTTACGGGCGGCAACTCCCGCATTTCAACGCCACGCTCGAAGCTAAAATCCTGCGCGAATTTAATTATCCGGCGCAAAGTCAAATCAGAACTTTCGAAAGTGCTAAAAATCTCGGTATCAAGGCGGCGATGGCGTCTAATTCTTTCGCGGCGTATCGCGCAGATGTCCTTGAAAAGGTCGGCGGTTTCCCGAATGTAATTTTGTGCGAAGATATGTTTGTGGCGGCGAAAATGCTGTTGGCGGGTTATAAAACTGCTTACGTGGCGGACGCGCAGGTTTACCATTCGCACAATTACACGGCAGCTGAGGAATTTCACCGGTATTTTGATATTGGCGTTTTTCATTCGCGGGAAAGTTGGATTCGCGAAAAATTCGGCAGTGCTGAGGGCGCGGGGCAAAAATTTATTCAGCTTAAATATTCTGCGCTGATTAAAAATGAGCCGCTTGGGATTTTCGGCGCACTGCTGCGCGACGCAATGAAATTTTTTGGATATCGATTGGGCAGGCTTGAAAAATTTCTGCCGCGGTTTATAATTCGGCGGTGTTCACTAAATAAAAATTTTTGGGGGCGAATATGAAAAATTTGGTTATAATAGGCGCGGGCGGCTTTGCGCGCGAAGTTTATTGGCACGCGCAGAAATCCATTGGCTTTGAAACTGATTGGCGGATTAAGGGCTTTATCGACGGCGACGTGAAACTTGCGGCTGAAGATTATGCTAAACTTCCCGCGAAAATTCTGGGCGATATTGACAGCTACGAAATTTCTACTGATGACGTTTTCACCTGCGCGATTGGTACGCCCGCTGTTCGGCGCAAACTCATTGAGAAAATCATTGGGCGCGGCGGCGAATTTATAAATCTTATCAGCAATGACGCGGCGATTATGCCGAATGCGAAAATTGGGCGCGGCGTGATTTTTGCCGGTCACGTGGCGGTTAATGACAGCGCGGAGATTGGCGATTTTGCCGTGATTAATAATTTTTCTGGCGTTGGTCACGACGCGAAGTTGGGGCGTTATAGTTGCGTGATGTCTTTCGTGAATTTGACGGGCGAATGCAAAATTGGCGCTGAAGTTTTCGTTGCGAGCAATGTTTTTGTTGCGCCACGGGTTAAAATTGGCGACGGCGCTTATTTGGGCGCGGGCAGTGTTGTTTTGAAAAATGTTCGCGCAGGCGCTAAAGTTTTTGGCAATCCTGCGCTTGAAATTTAATTTGGAGGTAATTATGAACGCAGAAACTTTTCTTGAGAAACTAACTGAAATTATGGACACCGAGAAAAATTTGACATTGGAAACGAAATTAGCTGACGTCGAAGAATGGGATTCGCTGAGTTTCGTAACTTTTTTGACGTATTGCAATTCAAAGCTGAAAAAATCGGTGACGCCGGAAGAACTCAAGGCGGCGGTGACGGTCGGCGATTTGTTTAAATTTGTTGGTGAAAATTGATGCTGTTGACAATAAATGGCGCGGCGCTGGAAATTGTAAGCGCGGTTGTGTCGAAAAATCGCGTACCGATTGAAGCGCGGCTGAGCGGGATTATTCCGGAAAATAGGATTTCGCGGCTGAAAAAGCGCGTTGGCTTTGAGATGTTTAGCATTGCAGAAAAAAATTTGTGCAGTTCAGACTTCTGCGCGAGCGCGGCGGAAAAAATTTTCACTGAAACGAATATTGAGCGGCAGGAAATTCGGGCGATAATTTTCGTTACGCAGACTGCCGATTATTTTTTTCCTGCGACGAGTCACCTATTGCAAGAGCGGCTGAAATTGCCGCGTGACATTGTCGCCTTCGACGTGAATTTAGGTTGTTCGGGCTTTGTTTACGGGCTGTACATTGCGGCTTCGCTTGCTCAGAATTTGCCGGACGGGAAAATTTTATTGCTGTGCGGCGAAACTCCCACGCGCAATATTTTTGACGACGATATTTCCGGCTTATCGGTTTTCGGCGACGGCGGCGCGGCGGCTGTCATTTCTAAAAATATCAATCAGAAAATTTATTTCAACCTGCAAACTTTTGGCGAATTGGCGGATGGAATTATTATGCCGCGCGGCGCTTATAGAAACCCACTGACTGAATTAAATGTTCGTGAAAATTTCGCGGTAATGGACGGCGGGCGCGTGATAGATTTTTCTACAAAGTACGTACCGCCGAATCTGCGCGACTTAATAAAATTTGCTGGCGTCGAAACGGATTTGTTTTTGATGCACCAGGCGAACCGGCTGATACTCGAAGCTTTATCCGAAGAATTGAATTTACTGGCGGAAAATTTACCATTTCGCGCAGAAAAAATCGGCAATACGAGTTCGGCGTCGATACCAATCACGCTGGCGGAAATGGCGCGGCGCGGCGAATCTTTAAATGAATTGGCGGTAATGAGCGGATTTGGCGTCGGCATGTCGATTGCGTCGGCGGTCGTCGATTTGCGAAATTTAATCTGTCTGCCTACGGGAGAAATTTAAATGAATTTGGATTTTAACGGTAAAAAATTTGTGGTGATTGGCGCGTCGAGCGGTATTGGCAAAGAAACTTCGATTGAACTTGCGGCGAGCGGCGCTAATGTTTTGGCGATTGGCAGGAATATTGAGCGACTTGACGCTTTGAAAAAAATTGACGCGGAAAAAATTTCTACGCTCCAGCTTGATGTGACCTGCGCGACGGCTGAGGATTGGCAAAATGCGCTTGAGAATTTCGGCAAGATTGACGGCGGTGTTTATTGCGCGGGGATTTTCGGGTTGACGCCGATTAATGGCTTTGACGTGGATTTGGCGCACAAAATTTTTGACACAAGTTTTTGGGGTATGATAAACTTTATTCAAACTGCCACGAAGAAAAAATTTTCCAATGCGGGCGCGTCATTCGTGCTGATGAGTTCGATTGCGGCGGAATACGGCTCGAAAAGTCTGTTTGCGTATTCTGCGGCTAAGGCGGCGGTTCAAGCGGCTGTCAAACCTTTAGCCAAAGAAATTATCCGCAATGGGCACAGAATCAACTCAATCGCTCCGGCTGTTATTGAAACCGAAATGATTAATCAAAATCCGATGGCGAATGCTGAAATTATTTCGCGCCATTTGCTGGGGCTGGGCAAACCGGCTGACGTTGCGGCGATGATTTTATTTTTGCTGAGTTCTCGCGCAGGTTGGATAACGGGGCAGAATTTTTTTGTTGACGGCGGCTACATTGCCGGTTCGTACATTTAGGAAGGTTTTTATGCGATATTTAAACGCACTGGCGGCGCTGGTGTCTGACATATTCAAAAATCGAGAATTGCTATGGAAATTGACGAAACGGGATTTCCGGCAACGGTATTTAGGCTCATACCTGGGAATTTTATGGGCGTTCATACAGCCGCTAATCACGACGTTAATTTTGTGGTTTGTGTTTCAAGTGGGGTTTAAATCGATGCCGGTAGATAATTTTCCGTTCATACTGTGGTTAGTGTGCGGAATGTTCCCGTGGTTTTTCATCAGCGACAGCATATTGAGCGCGACAACTTCAGTAATTGAGAGCAGTTTTTTGGTAAAGAAAATAGTTTTCCGCGTTGAACTCTTGCCGATTGTTAAAATAATGTCGGCGCTGGTCGTGCATATATTTTTCGTGGCGCTGATATTTTTAATGTTCGCGTACTACGGCTATTCGGTGTCGCTGTACAACCTGCAGATAATTTATTACTTTTTCGCGATGATTTGCCTGTCGCTGGGCGTATCGTGGCTGACGAGTTCGCTGACGGTATTTCTACGCGACGTTGGGCAATTTGTATCTATGGTTTTACAATTTGGATTTTGGGCGACGCCAATTTTCTGGAGTTTAAAAATAGTGCCGGAGGATTTTCATTTGCTGTTGAAATTGAATCCGGCGTATTACGTAGCGGAAGGATACCGGCAGAGTTTCATTTACCACGAATTTTTTTGGGAGCATTACGCGCTGACGGCGTACTTTTGGCTGTTTACATTAACGGCAATGTTTATCGGGGCGCTGTGCTTTAAAAAATTACGCCCGCATTTCGCTGACGTTTTATGAGGTGTCGAATGAGCGACGTTGTTATCAAAGCTGAAAATCTGACTAAAATTTATCGGATTTACGAAAATGATCTTGACCGCTTGAAAGAGGCGCTGAATCCATTTCACACGCGCTACAGCAAGGATTTTTACGCTCTGCGCGATATTTCGTTTGAGATTCGGCGCGGCGAAAATGTTGGGCTGATTGGCAAAAATGGCGCTGGTAAATCCACTTTGCTGAAAATAATTACCGGCGTCATTGCTCCGACCGGCGGCAAATTGACTGTTAACGGCAGAATCGCTTCACTTTTGGAACTCGGCGCGGGCTTTAATCCCGATATGACTGGCGTTGAAAATATTTATATGGACGGCATTTTGATGGGGCACGACCAGGCTTATATGAACGCGAAAGTTGACGACATCATTGCATTTGCCGATATTGGCGAATTTATCAATCAGCCGGTGAAAACTTATTCGTCCGGAATGTTTGCGCGGCTGGCATTTGCGGTTAATGCGTTTTTAGAGCCGGATATTCTGATTGTCGACGAGGCTTTGAGCGTGGGCGATGCTTTTTTTCAAAGCAAATGTATTGATAAAATGCGCAATATGATTGACAGCGGCGTTACGATTTTGTTTGTCAGCCACGATACCAACGCGTTGAAAAATCTTTGCCAGCGAGCGTTTCTGATTGACGCCGGAAAAATTATAATGGACGCATCGGCTAAGGAAGTCATTGAAAGTTACCGGAATATGCTAATCGAAATGCGGCGGAAAATGGGCGGCAAGCAGAATGACGAAATTTTGGCGCTGATTGAAGAGGCGCGGCTGGATTTGAAAACTGGCAGTGCGAAAAATATTACTGTGCCGATTGACGCCGCGCGAATTAATTTGAACAGGGAAATTTTTTTGCGTAATGCGAAATATGAGCGCTTTCAAAATGGCAAGGCTAGCTTTGAAAATATTCAGCTGCTGGATTTGGACGGCGAAATTATCAGCGAAGTTATTTTTGGGCAGGAAGTTATTTTACGAATGGTTGTCAAATTCCACGAAGATATTGATTGTCTCGGCGTTGGTTATCACATTCGCAATTTAACCGGCGTAGATTTGGTTTACACGGATTCGCGATTTAATGACACTAAGGCGATTTTCGACGCGCGGCGCGGCGATATTTATGTGGTGGATTGGAAATTCCGCGTTGAGCTGAAACAGGAACTTTACGATATTGCCTGCGTCATTTCGATTCCGCTCAATGAAAATCTGACTGACCCAGAAATGTGCGATTTTGTGCCCTGCGCGATTCAGATGCAAGTTAATAATCCAAGTCCATACTTGACGCTGAGCGGCGGCTATGTCCATTGGCACAACGATTTGAAAATTACCAGACTGAAAAAATCTGCCGTGAAGAAAATTTGTGCGTGTTGCGGCAGTGAAATTGGCGCGTATGAGCCTTTGCCGGAGGAATATTTTGAACAGCTGAAAAGTTACGGCGTCGAACTCAAAGATACGTACGAAATGCTGAGTTGGCGCGAATACACTTGCCCGAATTGCGGCAGTAGCGACAGGGAGCGGGCTTATGCGCTGGTTATGAAAAAAATTTTGCCGAATAAAAAACTTCGTATTTTGGAAATTGCGCCGCGCCAATGTTTGACTGATTTTATCAAGAAAAATTTTCCGGCGGCTGATTATAAAACCGGCGATTTATTTATGGACGGCGTGGATTATCGACTTGACGTGACGGATATGAAACAAATTGCTGACGGCAGCGTAGATTTTTTCATTTGCTCGCACGTACTCGAACACGTTGCTGACGATTTAAAGGCGATGCGGGAATTGCGGCGGATTTTGGCGAAAGGCGGCAGTGGCATTATAGTTGTACCGCTGGATTTGAGCCGGACTGAAATTGACGAAGACCCTAATTGTACCGACGTTGGCGAGCGGTGGCGGAGATTTGGTCAAGATGATCACGTGCGCGCTTATTCTAAGCAGGGGTTTTTGCAACGGCTCAATCGCGCAGGTTTCGCTGTCAAAGAATACGGCAAAGAATTTTTCGGCGCTGAATTGATGATTGAAAATGGCTTGACTGACAGCGCGGTTGTGTACGTGGTGCGATAACTTTACTAAGCTGAAAATTTGTGTTAAACTCAAAGAAAAAATTTGCAAGGGGGATTTGTCGTGGTGCATATAATTGGCGCGGGCGCGGGCGATCCTGAATTGATAACTGTTAAGGGACAGCGGCTTCTGCGCGAGGCTGATGTTGTCATTTACGCCGGTTCACTGGTTAATTCGGATTTGCTGAAAAATTGCAAGGCGGACGCTAAAATTTACAATTCCGCTGAAATGATGCTTGAGGAAATTCTGTACATAATGGAAACTGCGGCGGCTGAAGGCAAAAATGTTGTTCGACTGCACACCGGCGACCCTGCGATTTACGGCGCTATCCAAGAGCAAATCGAGGCGCTCGAAGATAAAAATATCGCCTATGAGATTGTTCCTGGCGTCAGTTCGTTTTTGGCGGCGGCGGCAGCGCTCAAGCAAGAATTTACTATTCCTGGCATTACTCAGACGGTTATAATCACGCGTTGCGGCGGCAGGACTCCCATTCCCGACAGCGAATCTTTGAAAAATCTTGCCGCGCACAAAACTACCATTTGCATTTTTCTATCGGTCGGCTTGATTGAAGAAGTTGTTGCAGATTTAATTTCCGCGGGTTTGAATATGAAAACGCCGGTTGCGATTGTGGTGCGCGCGTCCTGGGCTGACGAAAAAATTATTCGCGGTGATTTAGAAAATATCGTCGCGCAGGTCAAGGCGGCGAAAATTGAGCGCACGGCTATGATTATCGTTGGCGACTGCTTGAACGCCCGCAATATTCACCATGAAAAATCTAAGCTGTATTCGGCGAAATTCAGTCATATGTTCCGGACGGCTATCGATTAGGGGCGAATTATGGACAAATATAAATTGATTATCAAAAATCCCCAAATTTTTAGTACAATTTGCGGCGAGAATTTTAAAAATTGCACTTTAACCGAAGTAATTTTAATTCCCGATGAAAATCGCTGGGAAATTTCCATTACCGCCCCCGAAAAAATTTCTGATGAACTTCTGCGCGACGCGGAAGCTTTTTTTATCAAAACATATGAAGTTGACGCGAAAATTAATTTGACTGTCAATGAAAAAGCCGCGCCAGTTGAAAAAAAGCCCGTTAGTACTATTTCCGGCGACGTCACGAAAATTGAAGACATTCACGGCGAAATGGCTAAGGTCGTTGTTATCGGCGAAATCGGCACGGGCAAAAAAAATGGCGTCAATCTGCGCGAATCTAAGAAAACCGGCAACATTGACGTTGTTTTTGCTGTGTCGGACGATACCGACGGCATTACTTGTAGAAAATTTTTCAGCAAGGGCGCGCGCACTGACGCCGATAATTTTATGGCGAAATTCAAGGACGGTATGCGCGTTAAAATTAGCGGCGCTATCAAGTTTGATAAATTTCTTGATGAAAATGTTTTAATGGTTGATAAAGTCGAGGCGCTGGACGCTCCGCCTGCGCGAGAAGATAATGCTGAAGTGCGGCGCGTTGAATTGCACGTTCACACAACGATGAGCCAAATGGACGCGGTTATTTCGCCAGAGAAACTTGTTAAGACGGCGGCTGATTGGAATTGGGCGGCGGTTGCGATAACTGACCACGGCGTTATTCAAGCCTTTCCAGAAGCCGCTAAAGCCGCTCAGACGCTCGATAAGCAGGGTAAGCATATAAAGATACTCTACGGCATGGAAGGCTACCTAATCGACGCTGAGAGCGCTAAAAACGCCTATCACATTATCCTGCTCGCAAAAAATAAAACCGGCTTAGATAATCTGTATCGACTCGTTTCAATCAGTCAGCTGAAATATTTTCGCTATACCGCGCGCATTCCCAAAAAAATTCTGGCTGAAATGCGCGAAGGGCTGATTATCGGCTCTGCCTGCGCAATGGGCGAACTTATGAGCGCCATTATCGCCGGTAAATCTGACGCCGAAATTGAAGAAATCGCGCAGTTTTACGATTATCTTGAAATTCAGCCGCACATGAACAATAAATTTCTCATACGTAGCAAGGATTTTCCGAATATCAATGATGAAATCGATTTGCAAAATATCAATAGGCGCGTGGCTAATTTGGCGAAAAAATTGGGTAAGCCGCTGGTTGCAACGTGCGACGCGCATTTTCTCAACGCTGAAGATTCGATTTACCGCGCGATTTTGATGCACGGCAAAGGTTTTAAAGACGCCAAAGAGCAGCCGCCGATTTATCTTCGCACGACCGACGAAATGATTGCTGAATTTAGTTATCTCGATAAAGATACAGTTTATGAGGCGGTTGTCACGAATCCGAATAAAATTGCCGCGTCGATTGAGGAACTTCAGCCGATACCGACTGCGCTGTATTCGCCGGAAATTCCAGGTGCTGAAGACGAGATTAAAAATATGGCGTATAATAAGGCGCGGCGCTTGTACGGTGAAAATTTGCCTAAAATTGTTGAGGCGCGGCTTGAGCAGGAACTTAAGCCGATAATTGCGCACGGCTTTTCGGTTTTGTATTTAATCGCGCAGAAATTAGTTAAAAAATCTAATGACGACGGTTATTTGGTAGGCTCGCGCGGCTCGGTTGGTTCGTCGTTTGTGGCGACAATGACCGGCATTACTGAAGTTAATCCGTTGCCGCCGCATTATCGTTGTCCGAAGTGCCAGTACAGCAAATTTATCACGGACGGCTCGGCGAGTTGCGGCTACGATTTGCCCGATATGAATTGCCCTGTCTGCGGTTATCCACTTGCCAAAGACGGGCATGATATACCTTTCGCGGTGTTTTTGGGCTTCGACGGCGATAAAGTTCCCGATATTGATTTGAATTTTTCGGGCGAATATCAGTCCCAGGCTCACAAGTACACCGAAATTTTGTTCGGCAAGCACAATGTTTATCGCGCAGGTACGATTATGACTGTGGCGGAAAAGACGGCTTTTGGCTACGTCAAAAAATTTCTCGACGACCAGAATCAGAAAAAGCACGGCTCATATATCGCGAAACTGGCGGAAGGTTGTATGGGCGTCAAAAGTACCACCGGACAGCACGCGGGCGGAATTATGGTTGTGCCGCGCGATATGGACATTCATTATTTCACGCCAATTCAACACCCTGCCGACAAAAAGGATTCTGACATTATCACCACGCACTTTGATTATCATTCAATCAGCGAGCGCATTGTTAAGCTTGACATTCTCGGACACGATGATCCGACGGTGATTAAAATGCTGGAAAATCTAATTCACCGCGACCCGAATACAATTCCGCTGGACGACGCGGCGACGCTCAGCCTGTTTTCTTCGACTGACGCGATTAATTTGACGCCCGACCAGATTAAAACTAACAGCGGGACATTTGGCATTCCGGAATTTCGCACGAATTTTACGCGCGGCATGGTTGACGAAACTAAGCCCGATTGTTTCAGCGATTTGGTTAGAATTTCGGGCTTTTCGCACGGCACTAACGTTTGGCTGGGCAATGCGCAGGATTTGATTAAGCAAAAAATTTGCACGCTCAAGCAGGCTATTTCGGGGCGTGAAGATATGCTCCGGTATTTTATTAATCATGGCGTCGACGATTTGAAGTCTTTCAAGATTATGGAGAAAGTTCGCAAGGGCAGGGGACTTTCGCCCGAGGAAGTTGAAACTTTGAAGTCGCACGGTGTGCCGGATTGGTACATTGATTCTTGCCAAAAAATTAAATATCTGTTCCCGCGCGCGCACGCCACCGCTTACGTTATGATGGCTTATCGCATTGCCTATTGCAAAGTTCATTATCCGCTGGCGTATTATGCGGCTTATTTTTCGATACGCGCGGCTGAATTTGACGCCAACGAGATTGCTAAGGGCAAGGCTCATATCAAGTCGAAAATTGCGGCGCTGGAAAAATCTACCAGTAAAAATTCTGATTCTAAAAAAGACGAAGAGGAACTTGCCGTACTCCAGCTGGCGCACGAAATGCTGTTGCGCGGCTTTAAATTTGAGCGCGTTGATTTGTACAAGTCCGACGCCGATAAATTTATTATGCTGGAAAATTCGTTATTGCCGCCGCTTGGCTCATTGGTTGGCGTTGGTCAAATTGCCGCGAAAAGCATTGTTGAGGCGCGCAAGGACGGCGAATTTCTTTCCATTGAAGATTTGCGCACTCGCGCAGGCATTAATAAAACTGCCATTTCGGTTTTGCAAGAGCATGGTTGTCTTAAAGGGCTCGACGAAACCAATCAGATGACTTTGTTTGGATTTAATTTTTGAGGGAGGCTGATTCATTTGACTAAGAAGGAGATTAACGTTTTTGATTATGCGGGTGAAATTTTCGCGGCGATGCCGAAGGGGATTTTGCTCACCAGTGAGGCTGAAGATTGTGTTAACGCAATGACGATAGGCTGGGGTACGCTCGGCATTGAGTGGGGCGTACCGATTTTCGCGGCTTATGTTCGTGAAGGCAGATTCACCACTGAATTGCTTGAACGCACGGGCGAATTTACAATTTGCGTACCGTACGGCGACAAATACGCTGATAAAGCGGCGAAGATTTTGGGAATGTGCGGCAGTCAAAGCGGTCGTGATTTTGATAAACTTGCTAAAGTTGGTGCGCATTTGGTTGACGCTGATATGATTCGTCCGCCCGCGATTCAAGAGTTGCCGCTGACTATTGAGTGCCGCGTTGTATTTGAGCAAGTTCAGCCGATTAAAAAAATTTCCTATCGCTTTAAAAAATTTTACCCCGAGGGCGTTGACAGCACGCACGTCGGGGCGAATGAAGATCCGCATATTGCCTATTACGGCGAAATTTTGAAGGCTTACATTTTAAGTGAATAGTGGAAAGGGAATAGGGGCTAGTGTTTTAAAACTATTCCCTATTCGCTAATCCCTAACCCCTGAAGTTGCGAAACAACTTCTTCAAAGGTAGCCGCGATGTTGGGATAAGAAATTTTCTGGCGGTCGATAATGACCACTGGCAAGTTTAAAATCTCAGCCGCGGCTATTTTTGTGTCAGCGCCGCCGATTTTGCCGCTGTTTTTGGTAATGATAACTTCGGCGTTGGCGTGCTTGAAAAGTTCGACGTTCAATTCGGTTGGGAAAGGTCCTTGCATAGCGATAATTTGTTTGGGCGTCAAGCCGAGACTTTCACATTCAGCGATAACTTCAGCTGTTGGCAGGATTCGCGCAGTGATATTGCAGTCTTTCAGCGCGTCAACGAAAATCTTTAAATTTCGGCTGCCGGTTGTCAAGAAAATATTTTTGCCGAGAGTCGCCGCAAGTTTCGCCGCGGATTCGTAGCTGTCAACGTGATATGCCCCAGAATAGCTTGTAACGCTCTCTACGCGCTCGAATCGGACGTAAGGTATATTTACCCTCGAACAGGCGTCAATGGCGTTTGTAGAGGCTCTCAGCGCGTATGGATGGCTTGCGTCGACCAGGATTTTAAAATTACCTTCGCGCAGAAATTCAGCCAGCTCCGCCGCGTCCAATTTTTTGTCATTGATACCAAAATCATATTGCTCAAGAATTTTTCTGCCGTAATCGCTGACGACCGACGCCGTGACTTCGTAACCTTTACCGGATAAAAATTCAGCCAATTTGCGCCCGTCTTCAGTCCCCGCCATTACAAATATTTTCATTTATTTTCATAACCTCGTGGCGTTATCATAAATCCAGATTTAACGTACGTCTGCGAATTGCCTATCAGCACCAGCGAAAACATATTAATTTCTTCGGCAGTGAAATTTCCCAGCGTGGTAATAATTTTCCGCTCATTCGCGCGCCCAGCATTGGTGACGATACCAACGGGCGTATTTTTTTCGCGGTAATTCAGCAAAATTTTCTGCACTTCAACAATATTATCAACGCGCCGCTTGCTTTTCGGATTGTAAATCGCAATGACAAAATCGCCTTCCGCCGCGCAATTCACGCGCTTTTTAATCAGTTCCCAAGGCGTTAATAAATCGCTTAGGCTGACAACAGCAAAATCGTGCATAAGTGGCGCGCCCAAAATCGCCGCCGCCGCATTAACCGCAGAAACGCCCGCGACAACTTCAAACTCAATCTGAGCCGCCGAATCCAAAATCATATCGATAATCAAGCCCGCCATACCGTAAACGCCAGCGTCGCCGCTCGAAATTACCGCAACGTTTTTACCGGCAATAGCCTCGTCCAGCGCCTGCCTGCAACGTTCAATTTCTTGCATCATCGCCGTACCGATAATTTTTTTGCCGTCAATCAAATTGGAAATCAGTTTAATGTACGTCGTGTAGCCCGCGATAACTTCAGCCTGTTCAATCGCCTGGCGCGCGCGCGGCGTCATTTCCAAAACATTCCCAGGTCCAAGCCCGACAATCATTATTTTTCCCATATCAGTGCTACCGTCACTCCGTCAAAAGATTTTTTTGTTAGGGCGAATCGCGCAGAGTTCACGCAACACAGCGCCGCCGCCTCACAGACATTCCCTACGCCGATTGTTTTTTTCACGAATTGCGATTCTGAAAGTTTATAATCGGTTATTTTTTTTGCCAATTCTGCCGCGCTGAAAAATTTTATTTCAATGTCCAGCGCCTTTGCAACTTCAAGCAAACCAACTTCATCGCGTTTCAAATCGACGCTTGCCAGTATATTTACCCGTTCGACCGGCTGATTAATCAATGCGCACGCCGCCACCAATGCTTGAAAAATTGATTCAGCAGAAGTGCCGCGTTTACAGCCGACGCCCGCAATTAGTTTCAGCGGGTTTAAATTCAATCGGACATTGCCAGCCGTCAAATAAACCGGTTCGTCGCGCAGGACTGCCGCATTAATCGCCTTAATCGCCGCCTTAGGTTCGGGACGCAAGCCCAATTTTCCCGCGAAACTGTCAACTGCGATTTTATTTTCAATGTCAGTCGCCGTGGTGATAACCGGATTTGCATTAATTTCAGTGGCGATTTTCAGCGTCAATTCGTTAGCGCCGCCGACGTGTCCGCTTAAAAGGCTGATAACATTTTGCCCGCGTTCGTCAATCACAATCACGGCAGGATCGCTGAGTTTGCTGACAATGTGCGGCGCTATCATTCGCACGGCAATTCCGGTTGCACAAATGAAAATCAGCGCATCAAACTTATCAAATATTTCACCGACTAAATCTTTGCTGAGCTTGAAAATCTGTCCGCCGATTCGCGCAGAAATTTTTTCCGCCAGCAGCAAACCTTCAGCCGTTACCGTCAATATCGCCATTCTCATAATATCTACCTCGCGCAGAATTATATCAGCTTCAACCGCAAAAAAAAAGGTCTCAACCGAAGTCGAGACCCAAGAAAGGAGTTAATTGTTTTATGAACAACTTTTATTATACAGAGGTAGAACATTTAGCTAAAGGCGGTGGTTCCTTTTTCGATGATTTTTTATTTCACCGTGTAGCCAAAATTTCTAGCCATCCATACAACCGAATTTATTTAAAGTGGCATTATTGCTGTTTCCAGCTACCATCTTCAGCCTTGTAGCTTTGTCCGTCAATATTGAAGGTAGCGCCGCTGTTATTACCGCCGGAAACCGTGAGTTTATCGCCATTTCTGAAGGAGATTGTAACGTCGCCGGATTCGCTATCGATTACAGCGCCTGCGCCATTGTCGCCGGTAATATCGCTAATCTTCAAGTTGTTAATATTGATAACGTCGTGGTTGTCAGCGCCCTTGATAACGTCGTTGCCGTTGCCTGCGTTGTAGGTGAATGTATCAGCGCCGTCGCCGCCAATGAGCGTATCGTTGCCGTTTGCACCGCCCCACAGTGTAGAGCCGCCGCTGCTTGCGGTAATTACGTTGTTGTTGTCGTTACCAGCAAGATCTGCTTTGCCGTCCATTGCGGAAGCGTCGAGGTACTTAATGTCGCCGTAGAATTCTGCAACATCCATTCTGTCGTTGTTAAGGTGAATTACTGCTTCGTCCAACTGGTTAGCTACAACATTAATCGTAGCGTTCTTGCCGGTTGCCTGGAAGTAATTTGCAGTGCCGTCGAATGTTACTTCTTGGTCGTCAATCTGTGCAACCAGGCTCTTAGCGGAGTTGCTGTACTGGATATTTTCACCAACAGCGTCTTTAATTCTCAACTGATCATTACCGCCCGCGAAGGTTACGAGTACGTCAGAGCCGTTAACGAGAATTTCTTCAGCAGGTGAATCGAAGGAGTGAATCTTATCGGAAGTCTTATCTGTGCCGAAGCTGAAGCCGGTAATTGTATCTTGACCGTCGCCTTCGAAGAAGTAGAACGTTGTAGAGCCTTCCTTCTCTTCGCCAGCGTCAGCCGCACCAACGAGCAAGTCATTGCTTGCGCCGCCGCCCCAGATACTGTTGTTGCCAATGCCCGCGATAAGCGTGTTATTGGTATCAGCCGCGCCAACCAGTGAAGCATTACCTTTACCTGCTTGAACTTTTGTAATACCTCTAAATGCGAGTCCTACGTTATCACTATATTTATTTTCAACGTCGGTGTAATCTTCGCCGTGTACAACGCCGCCGAGGTTGACGCTCAAATCTTCCTCAGTGTCTTCGAAGTTGACGCCGGAGTTTTCACCAACATAAGCATTTGCCATCTGATCTTTATCAGTACCAGTCTTAATGTCGTTGCCGGATTCAGTGACGCTGGTCTTAATCGTTGCGCCGAGTTCAGAATCGGTAATCATAATATCGACCTTGCTGTCGTCGCCGAGTTTGTTTTCAGCAACTTCATCGCTACTGCTACCACCGGTCGCTTGAATATCGGTAATTTCAGTACGTGCGCGACCGTCTTTGATTGTAAGAGTGCCGTCTTTGTATTCGAGTTTCAAATCGGTGGTGTCAGCTTCAATTCTATCAGCCGCATAGTTGAATCCGTTAGCATTGTTGAAGTTTGTACCGTCAATAGTGGTGCGTCCGTTTTCAGAATTCATCGCGATTGTTACGCCGTCTTCTGAAGTACGACGATTTTCAACATTAGCCAATTCAACCGTGTTAAGACCGTCGCCCAAATCGACATAATCGCCGCCGCCTGCAAGTGCAATATCGTTGCCAGTGCCGCCATACAATGTAGAGCCGCCAGTCTTACGTTTGTCAGCTGTTCTGCCTTCAGTGTAATTGCCCTTCATAACAACATCTGCAGTTTCTTGGCTCATATCGACAACGCCGCCGGTTGAATATGTGAAGCCGACCTTCGTCAATTCGCCGCTCTTGGTGTAGAAGTTAACCTTAGATGCATTGCTGGTTCTATCGACATCGTCAAAGAGTACATCGCTTGAAGAACTGCTGTCGAATACGACTTCGCCTTGTCCCTTGAGGCTTGCGCTGTTTTCGTAGCCGCCGATACCAAAGGCAATCAGATTTTCTTTGATAGCGTTTGCGATATTTTCAAAGATTGTTTGAATACCAGAGCCAGTGCTGAAGTCATAACCTCTCCAAGTAAGTCTGGATCTTCTGCTGCCGCTGGCTTGCGGAGCTGCCTTTGTCTTGCCGCCCTTGCCGCTGCTATTAATCTTCGCATTGTAAGCCTTCGAGATAACAACGTCATCGCCTTCACCGGTTGTAACTTCGACATCTGCGGAAGTATCACCAATAACAACGCTGTCGCCGCCGTCGCCGAGGCTAATATTCTTTTCGCCGCTTGCGTCATCGTCAACAACAGCAAGGTTATTGCCGCCGTCGCCGAATGTAACGTCTTGGTCGCCGCCGCCGAGTGAAACTTTCTTAGAGCCTTCAGTTTCGCTGAAGTCTGCGTCTGCATCTTCGTCAAGGTCGAATACCAAGTTGCCGCTGTAATCGGTGTCGCTGTCGTATGTAGTTTCAGGATTATCGCTGTTAACGTATCTATCAGCATCGTCGCCGCCGGTTACGTAGTTGACAATATCATCAGTTGAAGAATCTTCGTTAATGTTGTAATCGTCCGGATTGTATACGGAAATCTGACCGTTTTCATCGGAAATTATGACATCGCCAATCTTCAGATCTTCAAGTTCAGTGCCGTTGACTTCATAATCGCCAGCAGAGCCAACTGTCAAGCTTGCATTTGCGCCAAGTCCGGTAATTTCGTCGCCGTTAATTACAACGCCGTCTTCGTCGCCGCCGAGTACGTATTTATCGCCGTTAATCGTCAAGCTGCTAGGAACTGTGCCGTTCGCGCCAGGCATTGTGACATCTGCATCATTCAAAGAGCCGCTAATGCTATCGCCGCTTGTCAAGCCGTCAACACCGGTAATCTTTCTGCCGTCAGCCGTGATAATCGGTGTGCTCGGGCTGTTGCTGTTAATTGCAAATGCGTCGCCGTCAACTGTTACTGCGTCAGCCGTGCTTGTCAATGTGCCTTCGAAGTCTGCGATATTCTTAACTCTGCTGTTTTCGTCAGTCTCGAATGTTACGGAATCGTCGCCGGTGATTGTAAATTCATCATCAACGAATGTGAATGTGCCTTCTTCTTCAGTTACAACTGACAAGTTCGCCGCGGTGTTAACAGTTGCAAGGTCGTTGAGTCCGGTGATTGTGGCAACTGTGCCGTCAGAAACAATCGCGTTAACTTCAGTACCGTTGAGTTCGTCAATAGCAATCGTTGTACCGTTGACAGTAACGTCTGCGTCGATAATTCCGACTGTTGCGTTATCCAAGCCGCTAACTGCGCCTTCGAGTCCTGCAACTTCGGTAATTGCGCTGTCAGCCGCCGTCAAGGTTACTGCATGTTCGACAATGTCAACGCTCAAGGTTTCGTTGCCGTTGATAACTTTGTTGGTTTCATCTTGTGCGATTATGAGTTGACCAGCTTCGAGGCTTTCAATTCCTTCGTTGGTGAATACAATGTTGCTATCGCCAACAACGCCGTATGTTGCGTCGATTTCGCTGAATGTGAAGTTGCCTTCAGAATCAGTTACAATCTTTGCTCCATTGCCGTTGCTTACGATTGTTACATTATCTGCACCAACGCCGCTGATTTCGCTTACGCCGTTTGCCGTAGCAGTGACGCTTACGTTATCATCGCCGACAATCTGTACTGCATTGCCATCAACTGTAGCTGCGCTTGTGAAGTTGCCAGCAACAACGCCTTCGAGGTCGCTGATTGCGGTAACTGTGCCGTTGTCAAATCCGAATGTTACTTCAGAATCCTCAGCCGTTGTGTAAGTGCTGCTGCCAATCGTGAATGTACCAACTGCATCTGTTACAACGTCGAATGCGCCTGTGCCGCTTACAGCCGCGCTATTGGAAATGCCCTTAACAGCGTCAATGCCTTCGCCCGCGGATTCTACCGTGTAATCGTCATCGCCGGTAATTACAACTTCTTCGCTGCCAACCGTGAATCCAGAATCAGTGTTAGTCAATGCAACATCAGCGTCACCGGTTGCCGAGAAGGTCTTGCCGTTAATCGTAACAGTTGCGCCAGCTTCGACTGTGAAGTCTTGAGTTTCAGCTCCTGTTACAGCTATGCCGTCGCTAAGAGTAATGTTGCCTTCGCTGTCGATTGTAACGTCGCCGTCGCCGCTGAAGTTAATATCGCCATAAGAGATAGTCGCATCATTCGGGTTGAACTTGACGCTAATATTTGTAAGAGCCGTAACAGCCGCTTCTTCGTCAGCCTTCAAGCCTTCAATATTGTTAACTGTTACAGTAGCGCCCGCCGCAATTACGAGTTCTTTATCTTCGCTTGCACTGCCGGTAACATCTGCGCCGTCGTTAATCGTCATTGTGTTACCAGTCTTAGCAATGCTGAGTGTACCAGCGTTGAGTTTAACATCGTCAACAGTAGCTACGCCGGAAACTTCAAATGCATCTTCGCCGGTTGTGACAACAGCATTAGTTTCAGCAATGATTTCGCCGCCGTTAATGGTGACTGTTGCGCCGTCGGTAATTGCGAGTACTTTATCAGCCGCGTCAGTTTCAGCAGTGTTGCCGTCGTTAAGAGTGATAGAGCCGTCTGCGCCGATAACAGCTGCGTTGCCTTCGTCCGCTGTCAAAGTTACTTCGTCATAGGTTACGCCGCCGACAACTTCGATTTCTTCATTGCCAACAGTGACTTCGGATTCTGCATTGGTTGTAAGTGCGATGTCATTAATGGAGTAAGCTTTTTCGCTTGCGAGGCTGAATACTGTATCTTCCGGAGCGGTGATTGTAGCCGCTTCAGTCATTGTCAAAGCGCCGAGAGTATCGCCAACGGTAACTGTACCAGCCGCGTCAGCTGCAACTGTGTAGTCGTTGCCGAGCGTCAAGGTTTGTCCTGCTGTCAATGCAACTTCAACGCCTGCAAGAGCCGTATCGTTGATATTCGCGCTTTCAACCGGTGTCACAGCCGCGCCGTCGAAGGTTACGAGAGTTGCGCCGCTCGTGGAGAGTTGCAAGGATTCAGTCGCGCTAATCGGCAAGTTGCTGATAAGAGCATTGCCGCTAGCGTCGTTGACTGCCAAGCCGTTTGCATTGTGGTTGTTGATAACGGTTACGGACTTGCCGCTGGAAATTACATCTGCTGCGAGCTCAATGCTTGTTGCGCCTTCTTCAATCTTCGGTTCTTGTCCGTCATCAGCGATTGTTGCCAAGGTTGCAAGTGCAGCTTTGTAATCGTTAACTTTCGTGCTCTGTTCAAAGTTAGTTCCATCTTCGGAAACGTAAAGTGCTACGCTGCGGTCGCTGTTAATTTCGACAACATAAGCGGTTGCGTCAGTTGCAGGTTCAAGTTCTTCATCATTGTGTTCATTATCCCAAGTACCGTCTTCATTTCTTGAGATCTTACCAGTATTTCCTGCAAGAATATCTTCATAATCAACGCCGTTATCGGTTACGTCAACAGTTGCAGTGCTCGGGTCGAGTTCGCTGACTTTGACAACTTCGCCATCTTCGAGAGTGAAGGTTGCGCCGGATTCGTCCGCGTCATTTTCAATGCTGAAGGTTTGCTGTCCATCGTTGAAGTCGACAGTGCCGCTTGTGAAGTCCTCAGCCGTTGAAACTGTACCATTAACCGGATCTTCGGAAGTGAAGCCGTTAACTCCGCCGTTTTCGTCAAGTTTAACAGTGTAAGTAGGTTCAGTTGTAGTGCCGGTGATTTCGACAGCGCCCTTCTCGCCTTCTTCGCCGAATGTCAAGCCGTTTTCAGTATTGTTAACAATCGTACCGTCGGTTGTTGCGCTTGCGTCAACAGTCTTGCCGTTGATTGTAGCAGTTGCGCCGCTTTCAACTGTGAATTCTTGTCCATCTTCAGCGCCGGTAACTTTCGCGTCATTGCCGAGTGTAATATCGCCAAATTCGCCATCAAGAGCAATAGGTTCTTCAATGCCTTCAATCTTAATCGGGGTATCAGCTGCGGAATCGTCAAGAGCGGTGAGTGTGCCGTCTTCGTACTTCGCAATGACAGTAGACTTGTCGTCGCTTACGAAGTAAACAGGTTCTTCAGTATCAGCGTTAATAGTAATGCCATCTTCGCCAACCGGTACAACATCAGCCCATTCAGTTTCAGTATTGGTAAGATCGAGGCTGTCAGCATCTGCGCTATCCGGTTGCATCGTCAAGTTACCATCAGCGTCAGTCTTCAAAATACCAACCGGTGTCTTTTCGTAGGTATCATCGCCGACTGTGAAGGATTCGCCGTCGTCAATGCCGCTTACGCCTGTCAAGTTGCCATCTTCAACGGTTGCGCTAATTGTTGTGCCGTCGCTTGCTGCAATTTCATCGCCGTCAGTTGTGGTTAAGCCAGCATTATCTGCCGCGCCGTCAAGTTCAGCTGTACCATTGGTAAGAGTTGAGCCGTCCGGTGTAGTTGCAATTTCAAGAGCGGAATCATCAGCCTTGAAGGTATCGCCATTGACGTTGTAAGTGCCGTCGCCTTCCGGTGTAGTAACTGTTGCGTCAAAGTCTGTATTAACATTAGCATCTTCAGCGCCAAGAGCAACCGTGGTATCAGAGCCGAGTCCTTCGCCAGCTGTAATGTCGTAAGTTGCAGGTGTATCATCAGTTGCTTCAGCGTAATCAACTGTAGCTGCAATAGCATCTTTATCCGGAGTGAGATATACAGCGTCAGAAGCGACATCCGCCAAATCAAGTGCGCTGGTATCTTCGAGAACTTCAACCGGAGTCCAAGTAGTATCAGTATCGGTGAGGTCAAGGCTACTTGCGTCTGCGCTATCCGGCAACATTGTTACATCGCCGTTTTCGTCAGTCTTCAAAATACCAACCGGAGTCTTTTCGTAGGTATCATCGCCAACTGTGAAGGATTCGCCGTGTCAAGTTGCCATCTTCAACTGTTGCCGCAATTTCGGTATCACTACCAGCGGTGATTGTGTCGCCGTCAGTCGTGGTTACGTCATTAGTCGGGCTATCTTCTGCGCCGTCAAGTGCAACAGTACCATTGGTAAGAGTTGAGCCGTCCGGTGTAGTTGCAATTTCAAGTGCAGAATCATCAGCCTTGAAGGTATCGCCGTTGACGTTGTAAGTGCCGTCGCCTTCCGGTGTGGTAACTGTTGCGTCAAAGTCAGTGGTTACATTAGCATCTTCAGCGCCGAGTTCAACCGTCGGATCTTCAGCAAGTCCAGTGCCGCTAGCAATATCATAAGTTGCAGGTTCGCCTTCAGTGTAAGCAACCGTAGCCGCGATAGCATCTTTATCAGCATTCAAGAGTATGCTGTCGGACGCTACACCAGCCAAATCAACTGTACCGTCAGAATCAAGCACTTCAACCGGAGTCCAAGCAGTATCAGCATCGGTAAGGTCGAGGCTACTTGCATCTTCACTATCCGGCAACATTGTTACATCGCCGTTTTCGTCAGTCTTCAAAATACCAACCGGAGTCTTTTCGTAGGTATCATCGCCAACTGTGAAGGATTCGCCGAAGTTGCCATCTTCAACTGTTGCCGCAATTTCAGTATCACTACCAGCGGTGATTGTGTCGCCGTCAGTTGTGGTTACGTCATTAGTCGGGCTATCTTCTGCGCCGTCAAGTGCAACTGTACCATTAGTAAGAGTTGAGCCGTCCGGTGTGGTTGCAATTTCAAGTGCGGAATCATCAGCCTTGAAGGTATCGCCATTGACGTTGTAAGTACCGCTGCCATTTTCAGGTGTTTCAACAGTTGTATCAAAGTCAGTGGTTACATTAGCGTCATCTTCGCCAAGAGCAAGTTTGGTATCGGAAGAAAGTCCTTCGCCAGCCGTGACGTCATAAGTTGCAGGAGTATCTTCAGTAGGTTCAGTGTAATCAACAGTTGCCGCAATTTCAGTACGTTCAGGATTGATTAAGGTTGTATCGCCGGTAATATCAGCAAGGTCAACCGTGTCAGCGTCGCTATCAAGTATAGCAACATCATTCCAAGCAGTGTCAGTATCGGTGAGGTCGAGGCTATCAGCATCTTCGCTATTCGGCAACAAGGTTGTATTGCCGTCAGCGTCAGTCTTGAGGATACCAACCGGAGTCTTTTCGTAAGTATCATCGCCGACCGTGAAGGATTCGCCGTCGTCAAGTCCGCCTACGCTTGCCAAATTGCCGTCGTCAGCCGTTGCTGTAATTTCAGTACCTTCAGCTGCAATAATTTCGTCGCCGTCGGTTGTGGTTAAGCCGTCAGTTGCTTCGTCGCTACCGTCAAGTGCAACTGTACCATTAGTAAGAGTTGAGCCGTCCGGTGTGGTTGCAATTTCAAGAGCGGAATCATCAGCCTTGAAGGTATCGCCGTTAACGTTGTAAGTGCCGTCGCCTTCCGGTGTTTCAACAGTTGTATCAAAGTCAGTGGTTACATTAGCGTCATCTTCGCCGAGCGCAAGTTTAGTATCGGAAGCAAGTCCGTCGCCAGCTGTAACGTTGTAATTGTTAGGTTCTTCAAAGACAACATTAGCAGCAACAGCGTTCTTATCCGCCGTCAAGAATGCAGAGTCGGTATCAACATTAGCCAAATCGAGAGTTCCATCAGGATTGACAACGCCAACTTCTTCCCAAGTAGTATCAGTATCGGTGAGGTCGAGGCTATCAGCTTCTTCACTATTCGGCAACAAGGTTGTATTGCCGTCTGCGTCAGTCTTCAAAATACCAACATCAGTCTTTTCATAGGTATCGTCGCCAACTGTGAAGGCTTCACCGCTATCAATGCCGCTAACGCCTGTCAATTCGCCGTCTGCAACGGTCGCGCTAATTTGTGTGCCATCGCTTGCAGTGATTGTATCGCCGTCTTCGCCTTCAGCGCCGGTTGAAGTTACGCCTGCGTTATCAGCCGCGCCGTCGAGTGCAACTGTACCATTGGTAAGAGTTGAACCTTCCGGAGTGGTTTCAATTTCAAGAGCAGAATCGTCAGCTTTGAATGTATCGCCGTTGACTTCGTAAGTACCATCGCCTTCAGGTGTAGTAACTGTTGCGTCAAAGTCTGTATCAAGTTTAGTATCGTCTTCGCCAAGTGCAAGAGTCGGTTCAGGATCTGTGATTAAGCCGGCATCACTGGAGAGCGTGTAACCATCATCAGCATTGCCAGTTAATGTAGCCGCTGTATCAGAATCTTCGCCGTAGCCATATTCAACAGAATCACTGCCGTCAGCCAACTCTTCAATGCCTTTCGCCAAATCGATAACGTTGGTTTCTGGGTCAACATCTTCATAATCAACTACTGGGAGATCTCCGAGGTCGAGAATGTTAGTTTCTTCGTTGCCGTCATAAATCTTGGTGTTGCCGTCTGCGTCAGTGACATTGAGTTTTTCGCCAATCATCTTGTAGGTTGAGCCGTCGTATTCAACAGTTACGCCATCTTCCAAATCGCTAATCGAAGTGACTTCACCGTCAGCAACCGTGATAATGACGCCGTCTGTTTCGCCGCTCATTACAACTTCTTTATCGCCAGCAACTGCAACGGATTCTGCATTGACTTGGACAGTACCATTTGTCAAAACATTATCAGCGATTGTTGCGTCTTCATTTACAATGTAGCTGGTTTCATTGAGTGCGTAAGTGCCGCCGGCTGTAAGTACGAATGTACCTTCGCCGCTAATTGTCATACCTTCGCCGGTTGTGGTTACGGTAATTTCGTCGCCGAGTGCAACTGTATCTTCAGCTGTAGCCGCAGTATAAGCAACGTCGTTAATCGTGTAAGTAGCTTCAGCCGTGGCAAGTGCAAAGGTTTGATCAGTTGCGCCGGTAATTTCAATTCCGTTGCCGGTCAATGTAATAGCGTCGCCAAATTCGATTGTGCCGTTTTCAGCGGTTGCGCTCATTGCAAAGTCAGCAGTCATTTGGAGAGTGTAATTCTGCGGAATTGTAACTCTGCCAGCGGAAGGAACTTCGGTTGCGTCAACGATTGTATCATCTTCAACAGCAATGACGGTAATTGTGGTATCAATAATCTGGACGCCCAAGCCGCTCAAGTTGGAGAGGTAAATCTTCTCGCTGTTGCTGTGGAGTTCGATTTCAACGTCAGTGCTTTCATTGGAAACAACGATTACGCTTTCATTGGTAGGTACGAGACCTGCCTTCAAAGTGATAACGCCATTTTCAAGAGTACCGAATGATTCAGGAACTTCTTCAGCCGGAATTTCAGCGCCGATTGTCTTAGTTCCATCTTCAGCGATTGTCAAGCCGTAAACTGTGATATTTTCGCCGTCGAATACTGCATAGAAGGAATTGGTATCCAAATCGGTTGCGTCGTTGCCGTCGTCGATACCCAAAATGCTCTTTCTGCCGCCAGCAATCGCCGTGAACGGAGTGCTATGGTTGTTAACGCTGACTTGATAATCTTCAGCCGCGTTGTTGGTGACAACCAAGGTAGCATCTTCGTCAAGTCCGGTAACAGCGGTTACAACGTTATCAGTGATTGTGAATGTCAAAGGTTTATCGTCAGCATCGGATACAACCGTGAAGGTTTGATCGCCGACTGTGTAAGTTGTAGATTCGGAAATTGCATTGACTTCAACAGTAGCAGTGCCGGTAATTTCAAATGTAGCATCTTCAGCCGCAACATTGCTTACGGTAACGCCGCCGTCGTTGCTAATTGTGTAGCCGCCAGGAATTGAGCCAACAACAGTATCGCCAGCAGTAACTTCAATGCCTTCGTCAACTGCGATTGTGCCGCTTTCGAGTGTAACAGCGGTTGCGCCTTCGACTTTAGCAGTATCTTCGGTTGCGTCAACAGTGAACGAATCCTCAGCCGCGCTTACTGCGAAGCTTGCGTCGCCGCTTACCAATGCCGCGCTTACAAAGTCATTAGTAAATTCAACTTTCACGCCGTCAACTGTAATTGTGCCTGCATGATCTTCAGCAGTTGCGCCTTCATTGCTGAGAGCATAACCGTCTTCAGTTCTTGCCAATGTGCCGTAAATAACAGTCGGGGAAGTCAAGCTGTCAACTACCAACGCACTTTCGACATCGTCAGCCAATACGCTATCGTTAATCATGAGATTGTCATTTTCAGTAGCGATAATTGCTGTCCAGTTTTCATCTTCGCCGAGGTTTTCAACTGCGATAGAGCCGTCTTCAACTTCAGCGCCGGTAAGGAGTGCGCCTTCCTTAATCAAGCCAATAGCCGTCATTGTGTAAGCTGTATCGCTGTAAGTGAAGGATTCGCCTTCGTCGAGTCCGCCAACTGTTGTGCCTTCGCCTTCGGTTACTGTTACAGTGATTTCAGCCGCCGCGGTGATTGCGTCGCCGTTGGTTGCTGTGACTTCTTCACCGTCTGCAAGAGCTACTGTGCCGTTGAATAATGTGGAAGCGTCTTCGGTTGCGTCGATTGTCAATGCGCCTTCAGCTGCTGTGTAGCTTGCGCCGTTAACTGTAATTGTTGCATTTTCTGCTGTTGCTACTTGTGCCGCAAAGTCTGTTGTCAAAGTTACTTCGCCTTCAACGCCGCTTGCGTCAATCGTCAAGTCAGCAATTTCTGCTTCGTCGTTCATTCGCTGTCGCCTGCGAGTGCGATTGTGTAATTGCCTTCATAGCTTTCTTCTTCGCCATAAATGACAGTCTTACCATCTGCAAGTGCCGCTGCGCCTGCCGCCAAATTGAGCGTGTCATTTTCAATCGGAATGTAAACTGTATCGCCAGTTTCGCCGAGCGTGATAAGGTTGGTGGATTCGTCATTGCCGGAGTAGAGTTGATCTTCAGCGCCTTCAGCTGTAACTTTGATAACGTCGCCGTACAACTGATAAGTCTTGCCATTGTAATTGACAATTTCGCCTTCGCCCAAGCCGGTAATGCTGGTTACTGTGCCGTCAGCTACTGTTACGAGTACATTGATTTCGTCGCCGTCGCCTTCGATTGTCAAAGTAAGTTCGTCGGTAGTCGTCAATTCGCTGGATACAACAACTTCGCCATTTGTAAGTGTTGCGCCGTCAGCTGTTGCTGTAATTTCGAGTGCGGACGCATTTGCAACATATTCAACGCCATTGACATCGTAAGTTGCGCTACCTTCTGCTGTCGTTACTGCAACTGTCTCAAAGCCGCTGACTGTCAAGGTTGCATCTTCTTCGCCAAGTGCAATACCGGTAATTGCTTGTTCGTCAACTTCTGCCGCTGTTACTGTGATAACATCTTCAGCATTTGCAATATCAGCATAAATCGCTGTCGGAACTGTCAAGCTATCAACAACAACCGCTGCTTCATCTTCAAGAGTTGCGATGTCAATCACACCGTCAGTAAGCGCGATCATCTTCTGAGATTCTGCTTCATTATCAACTGGGAATTCGTCGCCGACTTGATAATCTGCATAGAGATTTGCGTCAGCGTCAATCAAGCCAATCGCGGTCATTGTGTAGGTTGTCTCGCTATAGGTGAAGGAATCGCCTTCATCAAGTCCGCTAATTGTTGTGCCTTCGCCGTCAGTTACTGTTACTGTGATTTCAGCCGCCGCGGTGATTGCGTCGCCGTTGGTTGCCGTGACTTCTGCGCCGTCTGCAAGGGCTACTGTGCCGTTGAACAATGTGGAAGCATCTTCGGTTGCGTCGATTGTCAATGCGCCTTCAGCCGCTGTGTAGCTTGCGCCGTTTACTGTAATTGTTGCATTTTCAGCTGTTGCTACTTGTGCCGCAAAGTCTGTTGTCAAAGTTACTTCGCCTTCAACGCCGCTTGCGTCAATCGTCAAGTCAGCAATTTCTGCTTCGTCGTTCTGCAAGTGCGATTGTGTAATTGCCTTCATAGCTTTCTTCTTCGCCATAAATGACAGTCTTACCATCTGCAAGTGCCGCTACGCCAGCTGCCAAATCGAGCGTATTGTCAACAACAGGAATGTAAACTGTGTCGCCTTCTTCGCCGAGTTCAACGATATTCGTAGATTCGCTCTGGTTAGCAAAGAGTTGATCTTCAGCGCCGTCAGCTGTAACTTTGATTACATCGCCGTACAACTGATAAGTCTTGCCATTGTAGTTGACTGTT
>CAJOIB010000002.1 GCA_905234705.1 uncultured Selenomonadaceae bacterium
TTGCAAAAATATTTTAGCACAGCAGGAAAAATTTGTAAATATTGTGCGCGCCTTACTCACGACTAAAGTCACGAGTGTGCGGCGCGCCTTTTAATCAATCTTATCGTTTTTCACATTGTTAAGCGCGTCATAACCTTTGCCAAGTTCGCTGTTCCAATGCTCTTCAATTTGAATTTGCCCATTACTTTCTTTAAAAATTCGCGAGAAAAATACTTCGTGCAAAAAAGTCGTGCGCATATTGCCAAGCGGCTCATGGTCGCTGTAAACCAGCGTACGCGCTATTGCGGCTGTATTCAAAAAAATTATGCTCGCAAATGCAAGTAGGCTTATCATGTTTTTCAAATTATTTCGCCTCTGCCCAATTTTTTCCGTGGTGAATGTCAACAATCAGCGGCACTTTCAAAGCGATAACATTTTCCATAGCCGCGCGAACAATTTGCTCAACCTGTGCGAGTTCGTTAGCCGCGGTTTCAATCACAAGTTCGTCGTGAACCTGCAAAATAATTTGGCTCTGAAGGTCGCGCAGATTTTTTTCCGCGTCAATCATAGCCATTTTGATAATATCGGCGGCAGTGCCTTGAATCGGCGTATTCATAGCCATTCGCTCAGCAAGTCCGCGCTGGTGAAAATTGGCACTGTTAATCATTGGCAAAAAACGCCGCCGCCCAAAAAGCGTCGTAACATAACCGTTTTCGTGCGCCTGCGCGATTGTCTTATCAAGAAATTCTTTGACTTTTGGATACCGCGCAAAATACAGGCTGATATATTCGCCCGCCTCTTTACGCGAAATGCGCAAATCCTTTGACAGCCCATAATCGCTGATACCGTAAACAATGCCGAAATTAACCGCCTTAGCTTTGCGGCGCAGGTCGGGCGTCATATTGTCGATTGATACGCCGAAAACTTCAGCCGCCGTCCGCGCGTGAATATCTTCGCCGCTCAAAAACGCATTAATCAAATTTTCGTCGCCGGACATATGCGCCAACAGCCGAAGTTCAATCTGCGAATAATCCGCCGAAACTAAAAAGTCATAGCCCGCGCCAGGCTCAAAAAGCGCGCGAATTTCCCTGCCCTCTTCGGTACGCACGGGAATATTTTGCAGATTCGGATCTGAACTTGAAAGTCTGCCGGTCGCCGTCACGGTCTGATTAAAATTCGTGTGTACGCGGTGAGTTTCGGGATTTATCAAAATTTTAATGCCGTCAAGGAAAGTCGACTTCAATTTGGCAAGCGTGCGGAAATTAATAATTTCGTCGATAATCGGGTGAATGCCGCGCAGATTTTCAAGCACTTCAGCGTTGGTCGAAACGCCGGATTTAGTTTTTTTCTTAGTTTGAGTGACGGGCGGCAGATTCAGCTTTTCAAACAGAATTTCAGCGAGTTGCTTGGGCGAATTGATATTGAATTCTTCACCGGCAAGCGCGTAAATATTTTCTTCGATTTTGACAAGGCGGCGCTGCATATCGGCGGATTTTTCGTCAAGGCGGGCGGTGTCAACATAGACGCCGCGCATTTCCATTTTCGCCAAAACTGCAGTAAGCGGCAATTCCATTTCTTGATAAAGTTTGGTCAAGCCGGACGCGTCGAGTTTTTCAGCGTAAAGTTTGCCGATTTTTTCAATGGCGGCGACTTCAGCGGCTGGCGAATCCGGCAGGCTCATATCAAATTCCAGCGTCAGCAATTCCGCGCAGGAATAATTTTCGCGCTCCGGATACAGCAGGTACGCCGCAATTTCTGTATCGAAAAAATTTGAAATATCGCCAATCGTCGCGCAGTGCAAAATTTTTTTCAAGCCGTGAACGTAAATTTTTTTATTGCTGCTAAAAATTTGCTCAAGCTGATTTTCCTCGACTTCAAAAATTTCATCGCCCGCCTTAACAAAATTACCGGCAACCGTCAAAAATTCCGCGGCAAAAATTTTATCCATATCGACAGCGCTAATTTCCGGCACTCCCAGAATATTCGCGGGTGCGTCATTCATAAATTCGCTAAAAAGATTTTCCACCGCGTCATACATTTCGTGAATCCGTTTGCGCGCAACTTTCAAAGCGTACCTGCTGCAAAATTCATCAACGCGGCTCAAATTCGGCGTGATTCTGAAATCCTGCGCGACAAAATTAATATTCGGCACATTACAAACAATCTGCGCGAGTTTCTTACTGAGTTTCGCCATTTCAACGCTACTTTGAATCGCCGCGCGGAATTTTTTTGAAGAAATTTTATCGCTGTTGGCAAGGACGTTTTCCAAAGTTCCAAAATCCTGCAAAAGTTTCGTGGCAGTTTTCGGACCAATGCCAGCCACGCCAGGAATATTATCGGAATTGTCGCCGCACAAACCTTTATAATCGACTAAAAGCCGCGGCTCAAATCCAAATTCAGCCGCGAATTTTTCTTCGTCGTAAACGTCAATGCTGGTGTTTTTGGTGAAAAGCACGCGCGTATTCTCATTAATCAGCTGAAATGCGTCGCGGTCGCCGGTTACAATGTCAACTTGAAAATCAGCCGACGCTTGAGCTGCCAGCGTGCCGATAATATCATCAGCCTCGTAATTCGGCGCGGACAAAGTTTTAATTCCAATCGCCGCGGCAAATTCTTCGAGCATAGCCATCTGCGCGATTAATTCGTTCGGAGTTTTTTCGCGCCCGCCCTTGTAATCGGGGTAAATTTCAGTGCGAAAAGTTTTGCGCGAAGTGTCCAGCGCTATCGCCGCGTAAGTCGGATTGTACTCGCGCAGGAGCTTTACCAAAACATTTGAAAAGCCGGTTATTGCGCCAGTTGGTTCGCCGCTCGGCGCTGTCAAATTCGGCATTGCGTAAAATGAGCGGTAGAATATACTGCTGCCGTCAATTATCATTACTGTTTGCATGATTAATCCTCAAAATTTCAACGGTTTCAATTTCCTCAATGGGAATTTTCTTTTCGCGAATTTTTTTGTCAGTGGATTTCTTATCCGATTTAGTCTTCTTGTCAGTTTTAGATTTCTTGTCCGATTTGGTCTTCTTATCGGATTTGCTTTGCTTGTCAGTTTTCTTCTTGTCAGATTTGCTTTGCTTCTCAGTTTTCTGTTTATCAGCGTCTTTATCGGCGGGCTTATTATCTGCAGGTTTATTTTCAGGCGTCAAATTTTCAACAGGTTTGTCTTTATCGACGGGCTTAATTTTTTCGGCGTCTTTCTTAGATTTTTTGTCAAGTTTGGAATTGGCGATATAAAATTTAAAAACTTTGCCTTCGGTAGGATTATCAGAAATATTTTGCAGACCGCCATCGAGATTAAAAAGCACAATGGCATCTTCGGCGTTGCAATAAATTTGCGATTTACTTTCAAAGCCGGTAACAGTGCCGTACTTAGTTTTGAGCGTAGCTTCGCCCGCGCGCCATTCCAATTTTGTTTTGAGCGCCATTGCAACGGGAACTACCGGCAAATAATTAATATTATCGCGCTGAACCGCCTTTGCTAAAAATTTTTTCCCATTGACTTCAACCGGCTCAATGCGTTTGCCCTGCACTTCGATATTGTACGGTTTACCAATCGTCGTGGGCGTGCCGTCCGACGCTTCAATTTTTTCTTCAATGCTCGCGTCGCTCTCGAAAGGAGCAACCCCATAAGGCTCAAGCCAGCGATTGACATATGCCACGTCAATATTTTGCCAGCCGTAACCGTCCGGATAAATCCAATAAACCACATTGCCGTCAGCGATTTTTTCAACAACCACGCGATTATAAGTTATGTCAACCGGCGTCCCAACTTCAACCGCGTCAAAAATTTGCTCGACGTCAGCCTCGCGCATTCGCACACAGCCATTTGAAACGTAGCCGCCAATACTGTCGGGGCGATTTGTGCCGTGAATCCCGTAATTGCCGTAAATCTGCATCCAACGATAGCCCAGCGGATTATCCGGTCCGGAAGAAACAATATATTCGGGGTCGTTTGGGTCAATCCACGGCGGATTAATTTCCTTCGCCACGATTTTAAAATAGCCAACGGGCGTCGGCGTGTAAGTTTTTCCCAAGCCCAGCGGATACTCCGCAATTTTTACGCCATTTTCGTAGTAAGCCATCATTCGGCTCGCCGCATTTATCGCAATTCGCTTTTCGATTTCAGGAGATTTCGCCGATTCTTCCGCGTCTGCCGTTGAGCCAAAAAGCAGCGACAAACCTAAAAATCCTGCCGCAAGTTTACTAAAAAATTTCAACCTTAGCACTGCCTTTCAAAAAAATTTTCGCCATTATAACACACGGCTGAATATTTTTGAAGGATTGCGCGGCGCTTTCAAAGAAATTATACGCGGTGATTTGAGTGAATAAAATTTTTGAATCGGGACTCGCGGGCGAATTGGAACTTTATGACGAAATTACCTGCGACGAAGAAACGGCGACCGTTGGCAATTCGTTTTTTGAGCGCTCATATTTTGGGACGCGGATTTTGATATTGGCGGCGAATTTTGGCGACGAAATTTTAATTGCTGGGAATATGATTTTGAATATGGCGGCGGCGCGCGCTGAAATTTTCGTTGCCTATTCCAATTTCGATAAAAAATTATTGGCTGAAAATATCGATGCGCTGAAAATTTTGGGCGTTGATAGTAAAAAAATTATTTATCTGAACAATGATTTGAAAAAAATTCTGCTGGATTTGCGCGCGAATATTATTTTCTGCGTCGACAGCGATAATCCGGAGCATAAAAATTTATCTGTCGCCTTTGAAAAAATTCTCGGCGAAATTTTGACTGAAACTGATTATCGCCCCGAAATTTATAAAAAACTTGCGTACGCTACGGCGCTGAATTGTCCGCCCGATTTTTACGCGCCGAATCTAATATCTGTCAAAGCACCGAAAATTGGCGTGACGAATGACTATGATTTTGATTTAATCGACCGCGCAAATTACATTTGGAACAGCCGCGTTAGATTTCCCGTGCCGGAAAGTTGCCGAAAAACCTTGCTGAAAAATAATCCGATTGCCGAGGCGATTTTTGCTTACAAAAAAAATCATTGGGCGGCGCTTAGGATTTTGAACTCGGACGAAATATTTTTTGAGCGGCGCACGGATAACCAGGCGTACTGCGCGAAAGTTTCAAATGCGGCGGCGTGTGACTTTAAAATTTTTGGCGAAATTTGCACGGATAAGATTTTGACGTTTGAGTGGGCTGAAGGCGTGCAGGTTCGGCGGATTGTGATTTACGGGAATATTTTTGACGAAATGACGGCGCAGCTTAAGATTCGGCTGGAAATTGAAAATGACATTGACAGCGAAAAAATTATCAATGCGGAATTGCCGGAACGCGGGCGTCCGTTGATTCTTGACGTGGGAAAAATTTTCGTGCGTCGCGCAGAAATTGAGACGATTCAGCGCGGTAAAGATTTTGGTATTGCTGAAGTTGAATTTTTCGCACAGATTGAGCCGCTTAGGAAAATTGCGCCGTTCCTCAAAATGACGATCGGCAAAAATTTTTTCTACCGTTACGATGTGCCCTATGAAGTTGAAAATATTCCGCTGAGCGTTTACCGGTTTCACGTGGACGAGCCGATTAAAATTACTGCGACCGCGGGCGACGAAAATATTTTGACTGAAGTTATCCGCGGCAATGAAGAAATTATTTTGAATTTGGGCGAAGCTAAGGAAATTATTTTGACGGCTGAAGTTATCGGCAACGCGAATATTTATGACAGGGCGATAATTCGGCGCGTGGGCGATTTGGCGCAGATTCAACTCAAAATGTGGCAGTGGCTTGATAAAATGCGCGTCCACAAAATTCGTAATATATGAGTTGCAAAAAACCGCCGCGTCAAATAAAATATGCTGATTGAATTTTAAAGGGGCGCTTGTATTGCAGCTACTCTACAACCTCGCGGCAATCTTAGTCGTGATAATAATAATTCCGGTTTTCCTGGTACGCTCGATTAGAGAAAAAGGTTTCGTCGAACGAATAAAGCAGAGCCTGGGAATTTTCCCAGAAGGCGCGCTAGATCCTGTGGCGAAAAAAAATTGCATATGGGTACACGCGGCGTCGGTCGGTGAAATAGTCGCAACCAGCCCGCTAATAAAAGAATTTCGGCGCGAATTTCCTAAATCGCCAATACTAGTATCAGTAGTAACAACTTCGGGCTACGAAATGGCGAACCGAATAATCAAAGACGCGGACAGCATAATTTATTTCCCGCTGGATTTACCATTTGTAGCGGCGTCGGTATTGCGGCGAATCCACCCGCGAATTTTTTTAAATGTCGAAACGGAATTGTGGCCAAACTTTTTGAAAAACGCGCGGCAAATGCATATTCCGGTAATGATGGTAAACGGGCGCATTTCGGATAAGAGCGTGCGGCGGTATAAATATATGTTCTCGATTTTAACTGATATGATTGGTACAGTGAAATTTTTTGCAATGCAGTCGCCGATAGACGCGGATTATATTATGCAGCTGGGCGCGCCGAAACATTTGGTAACCGTTACCGGCAACACGAAATTTGACCAGACTTATACTGACGTGACGCCGGAAGAGCGCGAAAAAATTTTAACTGATATGGGTTTGCAAAACGCTGAAGGAATTTTTTTAGCGGGCAGTACTCATCGCGGCGAAGAAGATTTTGTTTTGCGCGCATTTAAAGGCGTTCGTGAAAATCACCCGCGCGCCAAATTGGTTATTGCTCCGCGTGAACTTTTGCGCACCCGCGAAGTTATCAGCATTTGTAAAAGAGCCGGTTTCAAAGTTGGTACTCGAACTGAATTGCAGAAACGCCCACCTGCCGGTGAAGACGTGATTATCCTTGATACTATCGGCGAATTGGGCAAAGTTTACAGCGTCGGCGATGTCATTTACGTTGGCGGCAGTTTGGTTACTCACGGCGGGCATAATATTCTTGAACCGGCGGCTCACGGCAAAGCTATTATCGTTGGTTTGCATATGGAAAATTTTAAGGACACGCATGCACTTTTTAAAAATCGAAACGCCTGTATTACCGTGAACAATCCCGACGAACTCGTTGACGAAACTAAAAAACTTTTCGACGACCCGAATCACAGAAAACAGCTTGAGGACGAAACTTTAAAAATCGTCAAAGAAAATCGCGGCGCGTCAAGGAAATCTGCTGAACTTTTGCGCAAAGTTTTAACTGAATATGAAGCTAAGGAAAATTCGCGCCACCCGCGCACTACTCAAAAAGTTGAAAATCTCCGCACATATTTTAATTATCTGATTCACCTTAAAGACGACGAAATTCACGGCGTGGCTATGAATTTGCTGATGGGCTTGATGTACATTTTTTCGTTGATTTATCAGCAGCTGGTGAATATAAAACTTGGCGGCTACAAAGTTGGTATTTTCGGCAAAGAGCAGCTGAATTGCTTTGTTATCAGCCTTGGGAATATCACGGTTGGCGGGACGGGCAAAACTCCCACGGCTCAGCGATTGGCGCGCGATATTCGAGATATGGGTTACCGCGTGGTTATTTTGAACCGCGGCTACAGGGCGAAATGGCACGGCGAAGTCGGAATAGTTTCTGACGGCAAAGATTTACATATGGACGCGGCGGAAGCTGGCGACGAAGCTTATATGCTGGCTAAACATTTGCCGAACGTACCGGTTTTAATTGGCGCTGAGCGGGCTGTTACCGGCAAATATGCGATTGAGCATTTCGGCGCGGAAGTTGCCATTCTTGACGACGGCTATCAGCATTGGCAACTGATTCGAGATATGGATATTTTATTGGTTGACGCGGTTAATGTTTTTGGCAATGGGCATTTATTACCGCGCGGGACTTTGCGCGAATCTATGTCGCATATCAGTCGCGCAGATGTTTGCCTTATCACGAAAGTTGACCAGGCTGAAGAGGGCGCGGGCGAATATATTCGTGAGACTGTGCATAAGTACAACGCCGACGCTAAAATTGTTGAGAGCATTCACCAGCCGCGCTGTTTTATACCGCTGGCTGATTGGTTTATAAATTTGGCGGGCGAAGGTATCAGCGTTGAAAATATTTCCGGTCAAAAGATTATGGCGGTATCGGCGATTGGCAATCCTGCGTCATTTGAGCGGACGCTTAAAGATTTGGGCGCTGAAATTCTTGAGAGCATTCATTATCCGGATCATCACGAATATACAATTCGGGAAATGCGCGACGTTTTGCAGCAGGCTGACGCGATTGGTGCTGAGGCTATTATCATTACTGAAAAGGACGCTGTGAAAATTCCCGCTGAATTTGCCAAGGCTAATTGGAACATTCCAATTTTCGTGATTTGCGTTGAAGTTAAATTTCAAGCCGGTGCAGATGCTTTTCAAAATGAGCTTCGTCGTCGCTTGAGCGAAAAATTAGGCGGGCGTAAATAAATTTAAGGAGTGAGCGATGTGCTTAGAAAAATTTTTATGTTGTTAATGTTGATGGCTACGACGCTGCTAATTGGCGGCTGTGGCGATAACACGGGGCAAAAACCTTCCAGCAGCAACAAACTTGTCATTTACACTTCAATGAAAGAGTCGCTAATTGGCGGAATTATCGAAGGTTTCAAGCGGCAAAATCCTGGTATCGAAATAGACTATCAATCGGCGGGCGCTGGAAAGATTATGGCGAAATTGGCGGCGGAGCGTCAAAGTGGACATTTGCTGGCGGATATTATTTGGACGAGCGAAGTTCCGGATTTTTACGAAATGAAGTCTCAAGGTATGCTTGAACGTTATCAGCCGTCGAATTTCAGTGAACTTTTGAATCCGTTTGATGATTACGATGGTTCATTTACGGCGGCGCGCTTGGGAACTTTAGGGATTGTCATTAACACCGACAGAGTTACAACGCCGCCTGCGGATTGGGCGACCATTGCTACAGATCCGCTTTACAAAGATTCGTTTGGAATTGCTGACCCTGCGCTTTCCGGTACTGCTTTTATGAGCGTGGCTTTGCTGGAAAAACAATTCGGCTGGGATTATCTTGTGAAATTGCGCGAAAATGGCGCGATTAAGAGCAAAGGCTCAGGCAGAGTTGTTGACGATACCGCAACTGGCGATTTGAATGCTTGCTTGGGCGTTGATTATATTACTGCGGCGAAAATTGATAAGGGCTCGAATTTGCAAATGGTTTATCCTACAGAATTGTTAATGGTGCCGAGTCCGGTTGCGATTTTCAAAGATGCTCCCAACAAGGAAAATGCTAAAAAATTCGTGGATTATCTTTTGACGCAGGAAGCTCAACAAATGGTCGCCAATGCGGGGACTGTTCCTGTTCGTACTGATGTTGAAATGCCCGAAAAATATAATCTGCCCGCGCCGGAAGTTGCTATTAATACCGGTATCAAAATTAATTACAATGACGTTATGGCTAAAAAAGAAGAGCTCATACAAAAATTTTCTGAACTGTTTAAATGATTATTAATCGGCATTTCTTTTCCAGAAAAGAAACGCCAGCAAAGAAAAGCGCGGCGCGGATATAGCGCACCGCAGTGCCGCCCGTCCTGCGTGGTTTGCGCTAGCAAAGCATGCTCCTGGCGGCTTTTTTCGTTTTGTTTTTGTTTAAATTTATGGTAAAATCGGCGCGAGGTGAGAAAAATGCCGTCATACGCTCAGAATGTCAAGGAAGAATTGTCGCGGAAATTTGATAGAGATATAAATTGTATGCGCGCGGAATTGGCGGCGATTTTCAAAATTGGCGGGAACGCTACCGAAGGGCGCATTGAATTTTCCAGTGTCAACGCCGCGGTCGTTCGGAAAGTCATCAGCTTAATCAAGAAAATTTATCCGGACGCGCGAAAGGAAATTGCGGCGGTTCGTACCAAACGGCTTAGAAATACTATGCGCTATTTCGTGCGGATTTTTTTAACGGGCGAGGCGGCTGATTTTTTTGAATCGGTAAATTCCCGCAAAATCCCGCGCAGTCACGAAGCCAGAGTTGCGTATATGCGCGGCGCGTTTTTGGCGGGCGGTACGATTGTTCGTCCGGAAAAATATTATTGTTTGGAAATTAATTCGAGCTCCGAGTCGGCGGCTGATATTGTCAAAAAAATTTTCAAGCAACTGGAATTGAAGGCGAATTGCCGTGTTCGGCGCGAAGATTTTGTTGTATACCTGCGCGAGGCGGATTCGATTTTAGATTTTCTATGGATGGTCGGCGCGAATGAGGCGATTGAACGCTTTGAAGCGGCGAGGAATCTCAAGGAAGTTCGCGCCAATATTAACCGCATTACAAATTGCGAAATGGCGAGTTTGAACAGGTCGATTGAGGCGGCTCAAAGGCAAATTGCTGATATTCGGCTCTTGCAGGAAAATAACGTTGAGGTTGACGATGCGCTCAAACAGGCTATGGAACTTCGCCTGCAAAATCCCGAAAGTACGATAGCAGAATTGGCTAAAAAAATTTTTATGACGAGCAAGGGCTTAGGTTATCGCTTCAAGCTGATTCACGAATTGGCGGAGAAAATTAGGCACGCTGAATTTTTTAATCCTAATTCGCCGCGCGGACAGCTGGCTGACATTCAGCTGATTATTGACAGCGCGGTCGAAGTCAAGGAAATTATTCAACAGACAATGGAAATGCGCTTGCAAAATCCGGACAGCACCGTTAGCGAATTGGCGAAAAATTTTTTCATTACGCGCGAAGGGCTGAATTATCGTTTCAAGCAGATTCACGCCTTGGCTGAAAAAATTCGTCAACAGGCAAATCTTGATAAAATGCTCGACGAGGCGAAAATTCAGCTTGCCGATATTCAAATTCTTATCGACAATAAAGTTGAAGTCAGTGAAATAATTGAACAGACAATGAAAATGCGGCTGGAAAATCCGGACAGCACGGTTGACGAACTTTCGCAAGAATTTTCCATTGCGCGCTCCTGGCTGAATTATCGCTTTGAGCTGATTCACAAATTGGCTGAGAAATTGCGGAAAAAATAATCAGCTATATTTTTTGTCGCGCAGCAGGAAAAATCCGATTATGCCGTCAATCGCCACCAGCGCCATTATATTTACGTCGAGGAAAACATTTGCTACGAAAGTTGCTAAGATTATCACGATTGGCAGGATTAATTTTTTCTCGAATTGTTTTTTGAGCAAATCAATCGCCACGTTCAAGAGCAAAGCCGTTGCGCCGCATTGCATACCTTTCAAAACTAATTGCACGGTTTCATTGTGCGCGATTAAATCGTAGAAAGTGGCGACGATTGTAATGATAATCAGCGGCGGCAGGACGGTTGCGAACATACCGGTTAGCGCGCCCAAAACGCCCGCCATTCTGTAGCCGAGCATAATTGCGGTATTGACAGCCATAATCCCAGGCGTCGACTGCGCGATGGCAACCATATTCAGCGTTTCTTCGTCGCTAATCCAGTGGTATTCGTCAACGTACTTAGCTTTTAAAAGCGGGATAATGACGTAGCCGCCGCCGACCGTGAATGCGCTGACAATGAACGTCGATTTGAAAAGTTTCCAATAAAAATTTGCGTCAATTTTAATTTCCATAAAAACACCTCGGAGGTTGAGAATATGAAGATTTTGGTAATTGATGTGGGCGGCACGTTTATAAAGTCCGCGGTTATGAATGAGCGTGCTGAAATTTTGCGGCGCGGAGAGAAAATTCCTACGCCTATGACTAATCGCGCAGATTTTTTCAAAACTATTGCGGGGTTGTACAATCCGGCTGAAGTTGAAGGAATTGCAATGTCGTTGCCTGGCATTATCGATGCGGACAAGGGAATTTGCATAACTAGCGGCGCGTTGGAATATAATTGTGGTTGCAATGTGGTTGAGGAACTGCAGAAAATCACGGGCGCGAAAGTTACGATTGAGAATGACGCGAAATGTGCGGCGTTAGCTGAGGCTCGGATTGGCGCGTTGGCTGATGTGGCTGATGGATTTGTTATGATTTTTGGTACGTCGATTGGCGGCGCTTTTATAAAAAATCACGAATTGCACAAGGGCAAACACAATTTAGCTGGAGAAGTTTGTTTTAGCGTAGTTGGCGATAAAATTTTTCACGAATTGGGAAACGTTCCAGATTTGTTGAAAGGATATGCGCAGATTAAAAATTTGTCAACTGAAAATATGAGCGGCGAAAAATTTTTCCAGGCGGTTGCTGAAAATGAAAATGACGCGGTTGATTGCCTAAACAAATTCGCGCGTCACATTGCTAATCAGATTTTTAATATTCAAGTTATAGTCGACCCCGAAAAAGTTGCGATAGGCGGCGGTATCAGTGCGCAGGAAAGTTTTATCAACGCCATTCGTGCAAATTTGGAAATTGTTTATGAAAATTGTCCATTTGATTTGCCGCATGTTGAAATTGTTCCCTGCAAATTTCGCAATGACGCAAATTTAATCGGAGCATTATTACGGCATTTCTTTCTAGAAAGAAACGCCTAGCAAAGAAAGCGCCGCTCAGATAGTCGACTTCCGGTCGACTAATTCGCGGCGGGTTCGGGCGCGCGTCCGTGCGCGCCTCTTTAATTGCTTGTGTTATTGGCGATTTAAATGGTAGTCAATTTCTATGCCCTGCTTTTCCTTTTCAACTATCTCGCGCTGATAATGAAAACATTCCTCAGCAATTTTATTGTTCAGTATCAGCAAACAAATCAAATTCGGTATCGCCATTAAGCCGTTCATAGTATCGGAAAAATTCCACACAACGTCCAAAGTTTGCGTCGCCCCAATAAACGTGATACAGCTAAATATCGTGCGGTACAAATAAATCACCTTGCGATTGCTCACAAGATATTCTAACGACTTTTCGCCGTAATATTCCCAGCCCAAAATCGTCGAGTAAGCAAAAAACGCCAGCGCTATTGAAACAATGTATTTCGCGCCTTCGCCATAAACCGTGCTAAATGCCAAAATCGTAAGCGGCGCGCCAGAAACCAACTTGCCCGTCTCAGGATCAATCGTACCCAAAACACCCGAACTTGCGATAACCAAGCCCGTTAACATACAAATTATCATCGTGTCAAAAAATGTGCCGGTCATATTCACGTAGCCCTGGCGTGAAGCGTGGTCAGTACGAGCAGCAGCTGCCGCGATTGGCGCAGAGCCTAAGCCCGCCTCATTTGAAAAGACGCCGCGTGCCACGCCCCAACGCATTGCTGTTAACATTGTAGCAACGATTGAGCCGCCAACGCCACCCGCGACTGCTTCAGTAGAAAATGCCATTTGGAACATCAGCGCGAGTCCATCGGGGATATTAGCGTAATTTTTGATAATGATAATTGCGGTAAACAGCAAATAGAAAAACGCCATGCTCGGCACAATGAAACTTGAAACTTTGCCGATAGATTGAACGCCGCGCAATAAAACAATCAGCGAACAAATTACCAAAACAATTCCGGTTTGCCACGTCTCAATGCCTAAGCTGGATTGAAAGGCTGAGCTGATTGAATTAGCCTGCGTCATATTGCCAATACCGAATGACGCACAAACCGCGAAGAATGCAAATGCCGCCGCCATAACGCGCCCCAATGTCCCGCCAATGCCATTTTTCATGGCGTACATTGGACCGCCCGCCATTTCGCCTACGGAATTTTTTTCGCGATATTTAACCGCCAAAACCGATTCGCCGTATTTCGTCGATAAACCAAACGCCGCGCTTATCCACATCCAAACTATAGCGCCAGGTCCGCCCAATACCATAGCCGTCGCCACGCCTACGATATTGCCCGTGCCGACCGTTGCCGACAACGCCACCATTAACGATTGAAACGGCGACAAATCGCCCGAATGTTGCTTTTTCGGCTGCAGTATCATTTTCACTGCGTAGATTAAATTTATCCACGGTAAAAATTTTAAACGCACTGTTAAAAAAATGCCCGTGCCTACCAATAACGTTAACATGATCGGGCCCCAGACAAAATCGTTTACGTCGTTTAATAGCTGCGATAAATCCATTTATATACCTCCTAAAAAAATTTGCAGAGTCAATTATAGTTAAACAAAAAAATTCTGTCAATTTGCGAAAATGAATACATACGGCGCGGCTTTTTAATTGACAATCAATCGGCGGCGCGCTATTATCAACGTGAATTTTATTTTCAAGAGGTGCAAAAGTAATGGCGAAAATCGTAGTTATAATCGGCTCGCAATGGGGCGATGAGGGCAAAGGCAAGATTGTTGACAATTTAGCGGAACAGGCTGACATTGTCGCGCGATTTGGCGGCGGCGCGAATGCTGGTCATACTATTTCTTTGAAGGGCGAAGAATATAAATTGCGCTTGATACCTTCGGGCATTTTGTACAGTGAAAAACTTTGTGTGATTGGCAATGGCGTTGTTTTAGATCCGCAGTGCATAATTGAAGAAATGGACGCGCTGAAGGCTCGCGGGCTTGACATTTCAAATATCAGAATTTCTAATCGCGCTCATGTAGTTTTGCCGTATCACAAACTATTTGACAACTTATCGGAGCAATTACGCGGCGCAAAAAAAATCGGTACGACGGGGCGCGGAATTTCACCGTGCTATATCGACCGTGACGACAGGATTGGTATTCGCGTTTGTGATTTCATTGACAAAGAAGAATTTGCTTCGCGCTTGAAAGACGTACTTGCTCAGAAAAATTTGATTTTGGAAAAAGTTTACAATCAGCCGCCGCTTGACTATGAAAAAATTCTGCGCGAATATGAAGGTTACGCGGAACGTTTGAAGCCGTACGTTTGCGATACGATTGCATTGTTGAATGAGCAGATTGACGCGGGCAAGAAAATTTTATTTGAGGGCGCGCAGGCGACGATGCTTGACATTGACTACGGGACTTATCCGTACGTAACGGCGAGTCATCCGGTATCTGGCGGCGTGTGCGTAGGCGCGGGCGTTGCTCCGAAAAAGATTGATGCAGTTGTTGGCGTTGTTAAGGCTTATTGTACGCGCGTTGGTGAAGGTCCATTCCCGACCGAACAGCTTAATGACATTGGCGAAAAGATTCGCGCAGTTGGTCATGAATTTGGAACGGTTACTGGGCGTCCGCGCAGAACTGGTTGGTTAGACGCCTGTATTGTGAAATATGCCGGTCAAATTTCCGGTATTGATTATATGGCGGTGACGCGCCTTGACATTCTTGACGATTTTGACGAAATTAAAATGTGCGTAGGCTACAAATTGAACGGTGAAATTATAAATGAAGTGCCAGCCAGTTTAAAAATTTTCGCGCAGGTTGAGCCGATTTATGAAAATTTTGCCGGTTGGAAGACAGACATTAGCGGAATTCGCGAATATGAGAAATTGCCTGCCAATGCGCGTAAATATTTAGAGCGTATGTCCGAAGTTACCAGAATTGACTTGGGCATTGTGTCGGTTGGTCCGAATAGAGATCAAACTATTGTGGTTAAAAACATTTTTTAAAAAACATAATCAACATAACCAAAAAAAGCGCCGAACGTGATGTGAGGCGCGTTGCGGCGCGCTAGTCACGTGATGTGACTAATGCGCCGCGCTTTTCTTTGCAAGCGTTTCTTTTCTAGAAAAGAAATGCTGATACTAAATTTGATTCATGATATTAGCATTTTCCACGGCTGAGAGGGCTTTGGAAAATTTTTTTAATGCGATAATGGCTTCGTCGAAGGATTCAGTTAAAACCAACTCCACGCGATTGCCCAAAAGTTTTTTAGCCTGCTTGAATACTAATTTATAATCCGGACTCGACGACACTAAAACATAACTTGACGCCAAATCTGAATGAGCCGCTCCAACAATTTCGGCAGTCGACGGCGAAGATTCTTCCGAACCCGAAACCAAAATTGTTGCACCAGCGTCTTGCAATTTCTGCGCCTCGTCAGCATCTTTCGCAACAGCCAACGCCACAACTTTTACTAACGCATCATTTACCGGCAAAACGTGACTTTCGCTCATATTCGTAATTTTAACGTCTTTAAGTTGCCCCCAGCCCAGCGCCTGGTCAAGCGCTTTTCCAACGTGATCCGTGTGCAGATGAATATCAATCCCGCCGCTCATTCGCTCAACCATTGAAAAACTGCTAAGATCCTTCATTTGCCGCTCAAGCTCCTGAATATTGCTGTTCGAGCTCTTAATCCTAAGCCTAATGCAGTACGGGCGCACTAAATCATTTCGCGGGTCGGGCATATTTTTATGAGTGCCAAGCCCCAATGACAGACTAACCGTCGGCGATACAAAATTGCCGTCCAAGCCCTTCAAACAGCCCTTGAGAAAACTAATCATAATGCTCGCGCTCGCATTGTTCGTTCCGGCTTCAGCAATAATTTTTTCGCCAGATTCAATCGCTTTGCCCAAAATCTCCGCAATCGGCATTCCGTCACGCACTGCGCGATAAGCGCCCTTAGCAACTGCCTTGGCTACCGTTATGAATGGATTTTCCGATTTGTCCGGCAAAACTCTTTGCGCATATAGAATCCCATATTGAAACGCTTTGCCAAATTCTGAGCCGGTCGCGTCATATTTTCCCATTAAACCAGTACCAATACCGCGAAACATTTGCGCCAAAACTACGCCGGCATTCCCGCGCGCGCCAAATACAGCCGCCGTTGCAACTCGCCGACTTAAACCGCCTATGCTGTCGTCCTTAGCGTCAGAAAGCGGCATAACTGCTGCGCCCATCGTTCGCAAAATGTGTGTCCCTGGTAAAGTCCCCGCCCCAGGTTGTGAATTTATATTCTCGTATTCTAGCAGAAATTCGCTGTACGCACCCGATACCATGCGCTTAAAATCTCCGCCGGTGATGACTTCCCTATTGCCAGTCATATTAGCACCGCCTTCTCAAATTTGCTAAATCTATTAAAGGTTATTTTGAATAATTCGCGAAATAAACTGAATAACCTTTTAAAGCGAGGTGAATTTTAATGCCCGTAAAAAAAACTAAGAGTGCCGTTGCCGATAAATCTAAACGCGGCAAAACTAAAAAAACTACCGCACAAAATAAATCCACGCGCAATAAAATTGACAAAGCCGATAACGAAAAAATTTTCGCGCTGGATATTGGGACGCGCAGCGTTATTGGTATTGTTGCCGAAAAAGAACCCAGCGGTCTCTTGAAAATTATCGCCACGCGCCGCGAAGAGCATAAAACCCGCGCTATGCTCGACGGTCAAATTCACGACGTACCTAAAGTTGCTGAAGTCATTGAAAAAGTGCGTGACGAACTTGTTGAAGAAGTCGGAGAAGATTTGAAAAGCGTAGCAGTTGCCGCCGCCGGTCGCGCCCTGTACACTATGACGGCTGACGCTGAAATGGAAATTCACGGCGCAATTACGCTGGAAATTCAAAACAATTTGGAATTTGCCGGAGTTCAACTCGCGCAGGCGAAACTTGCCGAATCAAATACAATTCCCAAGCAAACAAGTTATTATTGCGTCGGTTTCAGCGTCATAAATTACGAACTCGACGGCATTCAGTTAAAAAGTTTAGTCGGACAGCGCGGCAAAATGGCTAAGGCTAAAGTTATCGCAACTTTCCTGCCGCGTCAAGTTATTGATTCTATGCAAATTGCTTTGAGCAGTTGCGATTTGGAAATGCGCGCACTGACTTTAGAGCCAATCGCCGCTATTAACGTTTTAATTCCGCCCACAATGCGCCATTTGAATTTAGTGCTGGTTGATATTGGCGCGGGCACTTCCGACATTGCCATTACCAAAAACGGATCTGTCATTGCTTACGGCATGGTTCCAATCGCCGGCGACGAAATTACCGAGGCGCTCAGTCAGAAATTTTTGCTCGATTTTAATATCGCCGAAGAAATTAAGCGCAGGGCGGCTAACGGCGAAACTTCGACTTTCACGGATATTTTGGGTACGACGCACGAATTGACAGCCGAAGAAATTATCAGCGCAGTTAATGACAGCATTACACATTTGGCGGCGGAAATCGCGCAGACGATTTTGGAACTCAACGGCAATGACATTCCGCAAGCGGTTATGCTGGTTGGCGGCGGCTCATTGACGCCCAATCTTCAGAAATACGTTGCCGCGGCTCTCAATATGCCCGAATTGCGCGTTGGCGTTCGCAAGCCCGATATTGTTGACGGTATCACCAGCATTCCAAAAGAATTATGTATGCCCGACGCCGTCACGCCGCTCGGTATTTTGAAAATCGCCTCGATTAATAATCTGCACTTTTTGACTGTTTATATTAATGATGACGAATACGCGCTGTTCCATTTCCAGCAGCTGACGATTCGCGACGCGCTTTTAAACGCCGGTATTCAACTTAGAAAATTCAACGGCAAACCTGGTTTAGCGCTGATGGTTACGGTTGACGGCGACAGGAAATTTTTCCCTGGAAGTATGGGAACTTTCGCAACGCTCAAAATGAACGGCAAAGACGCCGAACTTGAGACGCCGCTTGAAGATAGATGTAAAATTAAAATTGAGCGCGGCGCTGACGGTGAGCCGCCACTTTTGAAAATCAGCGATGTAGTTCCGGAATTGCCGAGTTTTACCGTGAAAATCAACGGCGAAATTTTTAAAATCACGGCTAAAGTTATTATCAATGGCGAAGCGGCATTGCCCGACCAAATTTTGGCTGACGGCGACGATATTAAACTTTCGCTGGCGAGCACGATTGGCGAAGTGCTGAGAATTGCCGGATATTCGCCCACCGATTTTAAACTGCATTATCAGTTGAATGGGCGCGATTTGCGGTACACTTGCACGCCGAAAATTTTAATGAATGACGTTGAAGCAAAAATTTCTCTGCCGGTTCACGACGGCGACAGCATTGAGTATATCGCCAATGATAATCCGCGCGTTTCCGATGTTTTGAATTTGTCGGGCGTCAATTCTTCGATTAAAATTTATTACAGCGGCGAAGAGTATGAAGTGCCGACCGTTTCGAATATCGATTTGACGGTGAATAATCGCCCCGCGAATATGAGTACGCTGATTATCGACGGCGCTAAGATAAATTACCGCAAATCCGCAAAACAGGTTGCCACGGTGAGCGACGCGCTTTTGGCAGTCGATTTCAAACCGCCGCCCACTGACAGCCGTATGAGTTTTGAGATTAAAGTTAATGGCGTCCACGCGGATTTTGCCGAGCCTATGAAAAATGGCGATACGCTTGAAGTGATTTTGAAGTCGCCCGACGGTACGGTTATTTCCACGGCGAATAGCATTGAAATTCCGGCGAAACTTTCAGATATGCCGACGAATCAGGTAAATAGTCGCGAACCGAAATTGCGGCGCAGGCTGACCATTCAAGATTTTATCCGTAATGATTGAGGAGGACTTTGATTGAATTTTAAATTGAAAAAGAATTTAGCGGCGATTTTAACGGGCGGGATTTTGATTTTCGGCGCGAATGCAACGGCTGAAGAAATTCCGTCCGCGCAGAAAATTTTTGAAGAAGCTTACCTTGATACGTTGCTGAATGAGCGCCCCTTTAATCAGAGCATTATGCTTTTCGGAACAAATTTTCACGTCGATATTAACGCTCAAGGCGTCCTGCGCGATGTTATAAAAGATTTGATTTTGTACAAAGAATTGAAAATGAGCGGCGATATGGCGTTTGAATATATCAACCCCGAAACAAACCGCGCGGCGTCAAACAAAATGCCTTTCTACATCGAACAGCGCGACGATAATTTGATTTTGTACGTTCAGCGCGGCTCTAAGTGGCAGAAATTTTCTTTGCCGAATTTCGATTTGATTGATTTGCAGAAAAATATTAAATCCGTTGAAATTATCGGCGAAACCAACACGCAGCGGATTTTCAATGTGAAATTGAGCGGTGAAAAAATAGCTGAGTCTCTGCGCGCATACGACGACGAACAAGATACAACGGCGCTGTCGATGGCGGAAGTTTTGACGCAGAAAAAGTTTTTGCACAATCTAGCCGCCGCCTTCAATTCTACCGATTTAATTTGTACGTGGACTTTCGACCGGCAAACTAACGAAACGGTTTCCGCCGCGATTGATTTAACGCCGCTCGTCAAAGCCTACGCGAAAAATATTTTGGACGAAGCCGCCGCTGGTACTGCCGACGTCACCAACGAAGATAAATTGCTGATGGAATCGATTGGGCGCTACAGCGAATTTCATTTTCTGCTGAATTACGCAGGCGTTGACGCCAAAAAAAATATGACTCCGCCCGCCGCCGCGCGCAAAGTCGACCTTGATAGCGATATTTTTGAAGATTTTCTTAAGATTATGGCGACTGCAAATTGACGCGAATTGTAAAACTGATTTTGTCGTCGTCAATCCGCGAATTTTCCAGCTTAACGCTTTTCTGCGTGGAAGATTTTAAGCGGCTCAAATAATTTTTCACAGCGTCCGGCGTTTCAGCAGAACCTCCGAGTTCTAAAAAATTGCCGGTCGTTTTCATTTTGCGCAGGTGAATTTGTTCGTTAGCGATTTTGCCGATTTTCAACAGCAGATTAAAATTTTCGACGTTAACATTTTGGTCGGCACTGAGATTGTTAAGGCGCTTCATTTCGGCAACGTCCGCGTCGAGATTTTCTTTGAGCGATAAAAATTCGCTTTGAGACTTTAAAAAATCCTGCGCCGATTCTAACTGCGCGAGCGCCGAAAAATAATCGTGGCTGAGTTTGGCTGAAATTCCCGCGATTATCAGTACGAAAATTGCCGCCGCCGTCAACGATATTTTTGTGAAATTCCAGGCGCTGAATTGTTGCGTCAAGATATTGGGCGCTTTTCTTGCTTGAACGATTTCCGCTGCGAAAATTGCGCGATTGAATGGCGTTACTGCTCGGTCTGAATCGGTTTGCGGAAAAGCGGTTAGGGCGCAGAGTTTCATCGAAAATTTTTTACAGGCGGAAAAATATTCGTCGACAATGGACGCGGGCAAAGTTTCCATCCAAATATCGTCGCCGATTTTCATAGAAGTGTAGCGGGCGGTATTTCCGACGTGAGCCAACGCCCAAGTTTTTACCGCGTCCGGAATTTCATTTTCGGGTACGCTATTAAATTCGATTTGAAAAGTGGTAGCTTCGCCATCGCGCAGACAGATACCAAGTCGCGCAGTTTTCCAGCCGCGTTTCGCGCAGGCGTCGGCGGTAGCCTTAGCAAATTGCTCAATGGCTGGGATATTGCTTTGCGCGTCGATTTCAAAATTAATTTCGGCGGTTTCAATTTTATCAGTCAGCCGCGCCAAAAAAATTTTATCGTCGTCGCAGTAGATGCCAATAAATTCGTTGGTGTTATCGCGAAAGAAATTAATGAGTCCCATAAAATTTCCTCTAATCAAAAAAACAATCCGAAAGTTGATACACTAATTAAATTTTTTAGTTAACCTCAACAGCACGCGGGTAATTCGCACGCCGTCAACTTCCTCAACATAAAAAGTATTACCGTCATAGGACGCACTTTGACCAACGCGCGGCTCGCCACCAATTTTATCGCTCAGCCAGCCGCCGACCGTGTCAACATCTTCATCATTAATTTCAATATCAAATTCATCTTCAAGATCTTCAAGCAACATTTTCGCGTCAATAGAATACAAATTTTCAGCGCGCTTTTCGGATTTGGGGCGCTCTTCGTCAAATTCGTCTTGAATATCGCCGACAAGTTTTTCAACAATATCTTCAATCGTCACCATGCCCGAAGTGCCGCCGTATTCGTCAACGACGATAGCCAGCTGCGAACGATTTTTCTGCATCATCTTCAGCAAAACGCTAACGTCCATACTTTCCGGAACAACAAAAACTTTACGCGCAAGTTTCGTCAAATTCGGTTTGAGTTGCTTATTGCCAGTCAGTCGCCACGTGATTAAATCTTTGACGTGTAAAAATCCAATGATATGATCTTTATCTTCATTGCAAATTGGGTAGCGCGTCATTTGTTCATCAAGCATCGTCTGTAAATTTTCCTCGTAAGGTTTATTGGTGTACAGGCAAACCATATCGGTTCGTGGTACCATTATCTCGCGCACGCTCAATTCGGTAAAATCAAAAACATTATCAACAAAATCAACTTCGGTATCGTCAACTAAGCCTTGCTTGTGGCTCTCTTCCATGAGCAAACGAATTTCTTCCGGATTATGAGCAACTTCGCCTTCGCCCGAATGGTGCAAGCCCAAATGTTTCGATACGAAAGTTGCCGTGACATTCAGCATTATCACAAACGGGTACATAACTTTCCAGAAAATGAGCATTGGCAAAGCGATATTTAGCAGAATCGTTTCAGTGCTTGCGATTGCCATTGACTTTGGCGTCAATTCGCCTAAAATTATGTGCGCGGAAGTGATTAACGAAAATGCCAGAGCGAATGAAATTGTGTGTTCAAGCGTCGCGCCCAAGCCCAGCGAATGAGTTATCGGCGCGATTAATTCTGCCACGAAAGGCTCGCCAACCCAGCCTAAGCCCAATGAGGCTAAGGTTATGCCCAGTTGCGTTACTGATAAAGCTTCATCGAGTTCGTCGGTTAATTTTTTGGCGTAAACCGCGCGCTTGTTGCCTTCTTGAATCAGTGTTTCTAATCGAGACGGTCGCATTTTCACGCAACAAAATTCCGCCGCTACAAAAAATCCGTTCATTCCAATTAAAAATGCTACTAATAAAAATTGGAGTATTATAGGGACTACGTCCAAGGATTGAGACCTCCTAAAAAAATTTCTGCCATTATAACATTTTTTTCAACATATATCAGCATTTCTTTCTTTTCGGAAAGAAAGAAACGCTTAGCAAAGAAAGAAAACTTCCGCGCATTAGTCGCATCACGCGACTAGGCGCGGGGTGGGCGCGCGTCCGTGCGCGCCTCTCTAACGAAAGGAATATTTTTATGCAACTTATTCTGCCAAAAATGATTTTTAGTAAGCTTATGCGCGCCGTCGTCGAATTTGATATGATTCAAGACAATGATAAAATTTTAATCGGACTTTCCGGCGGCAAAGACAGCCTGCTACTAACTTATGCACTCGCCACTCTCAAACAGCGTATCCGCAAAAAATTTGAACTCGCCGCCATTACTATTAATCCTATGTTTAATGATAATTTTCAAACTGACGCGCTCAAAAATTTTTGCGCCGATTTGAATATCCGCCACGAAATTCACAACGTCGATATTAACAGCGTCATTCAGTCGCGCCCCGATAAAAGCCCCTGCTTCACCTGCGCTTATTTCCGCCGCGCCGCCATTAATCGCATCGCTAATGAAATTTCCGCCAACAAAGTTGCTTACGCTCACCATCTCGACGACGCCGTTGAAACTTTTTTTATGAGCCTGCTATCGTCCGGTCAGCTTACTACTTTCACGCCTAAAACTTTTCTCAGCCGTTCCAATATCACCGTGATTCGCCCGCTCGTTTATCTGCGCGAATTTCAAATCGACAGCTTTGTCAAAAATAGCAATTTTAATATCGTCAAATCGCCTTGCCCCGTCGACGGCAAAACTAATCGCCAAGTCATTAAAAATCTTATTCGCGACCTCGGCAAAAATTTTCCAGACCTATTTAAACATCTCGCCGCCGCTATGCGCGAAAGTTCTATCGGCGAATTGTGGAGCGCGCCAAAAACTTTAGCCGATATGCGCAAAACTTATTTTTCCTACGTCTCAAGTAATTTCGTACTTAACGATTGAAAGATTGCGCTCCAAATTTAAATTTATCTGAGTGCCGTCCTCAAGCCTAATCACCGGCAGCGACGCAAAATCTTTCGGATAAAAAATAACCGTGCCTTTGCGCCCGTCCTTCAAAATAACGTGCGAACCAATCAAATGATCCTTAATGCGCGTAATGAACGGAACGCAAACGTGCGGGTCTAATCTGGAAAATTGGCTTTTCGCGAAAAGATTAATCGCGTCAAACGGCGTCTTTTTAACGTGCCCAGGTCGCTCCGAAATCAGCGCGTCGTAAGCGTCAGCCGCGGCGATTATCTTTGCGAACGGGTGAATGTCCTTGCCGCGAATGCCGCTCGGAAATCCAGAGCCATTCATATATTCGTGGTGTTGATAAACGGCGGTCGGTATCGGCTCAGCAAAATTCAAATCGCGCAGCATATTTCGCCCAATCTGGCAGTGCGTTTTGTACAGCTGCAATTCCGTACCTTGAAAATCGTCGACAGTTCGGTGAAGAAAAGTCGGCGGAAATTTAAATTTACCAATGTCGTGAAGGAAAGCGGCGGTAACAATTTGGCGAATTTCAGCCCAATCAAGATCCATCCACTTCGCCATAATTCCGGCAAAAATCGCCACGCGCTCGCAATGCTGCGCCAAAGTATTATCCATATGACCCAAATTAAACAGATAATTAATCGAACCAGCGTCGTCAGCCAGCGGCAAAATTCGCGCCACCAGCATTATTATCGGAGATTTTATGTCGCCGCCAGTTTTTATCTCCGCGAAAATTTTGTTCGCCAACTTGTTAATTTTGTTAAAGCCGCGGTTGAATGACGAATCTTTGCTTTTCAGCGATATAACTTGCTGATAAAGTTTGCTCATATCAAATTCGTCTTTCACGCAGACGCTGGGGATTTTCATATTTTTCAGCAGAACGATTTGCTTTTCATTCAACACGGTATTCGCGAGAAACAGCACGATAAAATCTGAATTGGTGACGGTTTTTGCAAGCGTCATGCCTGGTTTTAGCGCGTCTATGTCAATCGTTTTCAAAATAATAGCCTCCTTCACAACTTGCAAAACATATTTGACAGTATAATTCAAATGATAAGAAATTACAATTCAAAAATTCTACTTGACAGATTGAAGATTAGCGGTTATAATACAGCTTGTTTGAAACACCGTGGGGTTGTAGCTCAGTTGGTTAGAGTGCCTCGTTGACATCGAGGAGGTCACAGATTCGAGTTCTGTCAGCCCCACCAATTTTTTTGCTCATTTAGCCCAGTTGGTAGAGCATTTCCGTCACATGGAAGGGGTCGGGGGTTCGAGTCCCTCAATGAGCACTGAAAATTTTATCGTTACGAACTCAAATAAATATGTTATAATCACCAAAACTGTTAGAAAAGTTGAGGTGATTTTTTTTATGAAGTACAATCGGATTTTCGCAATGGGCGATATTCACGGGCGATTTGACAGGTTGTCGTCCGTTTTTAACAAAATTAAATTTGACCCCGAACAAGATTTTATGGTGCTATTGGGCGATTATATTGACCGCGGCAACGAAAATCTTCACTGTTTGCAATGGGCGATGAAAATGAGCGAGCTGAAAAATGTTGTGGCGTTGCGCGGCAATCACGAACAAATGATGCTGACTTTTTACGTAATGCAAACTTTTGAATCGGCAATTTGGATACCGAACGGCGGCAATCGCACAAAGGCTGAAATGGACGAGTGGCTGAAAAATGACCCTGGTTTTTTGCGAAAGGCGCTGGATTTTATTAAAAGGCGTCCGCTGTATTATCAAATGTTCATTGACGGCAAAGAATATATTTTCGTGCACGCGGGCTTGCAGGCAGGCGTACCGCTGGAAAATCAATCTCCAGATTCGCTGCTATGGATACGCGAAGAATTTTACAACAATTATTACGGCGACGCGGAGGTAGTTTGCGGGCATACGCCGACGCCATATTTTGGTACGATTGAGGGCGTTGAAGATAGAGATCCGTATGTGCCGATTAGGTTGCCGAATAAAATTACGTTGATGGATACCGGCTCATTTTTGCCGCGCGGGCGAATTTCCTGTATAGATGTTTTGACCGGCGAAATTTGGCAAAGCGACGGCTGAGGAGGCGATTTTTATGGCAATCAAGATTATTTTATCGGACATTGACGGAACATTTTTGACGGACGACAAGCGGGTAACGGGATTGCACGCGCGGGCGGCTAAAAATATTTTGGCAAAGGGCTTAAAATTTGTATTAGTGTCAGCGCGAATGCCGGAGGCGATTTACCCGATAACGGACGGAATTGGTTTACCGCGAATACCGGTGATAAGTTACAGCGGCGCGCTGGTTTTGACTGAGTCGGAAGAAATTTTGTACGATAAAAAGATGCCGCTTTTGGATACCGAAAAAATTTTGGCAGAAATGGCAGCGCGGTGGTCGGATATCAGCGTGAATTATTATACTGGGCGGAAATGGTATGTGCGTGCGATAGATAAGCGGGTACAGCGCGAAATAGATATAACTTCGGCGCGGGCGGAAATAGCCGATTTTTCCGAATTGATTCGCGCAGGGATTTTGCCGAACAAGATTTTAGTAATGTGCGAGCCGCCGATTTGCGAAGAAATGGAGCGCGAATTGCAGACATTTGAAAAATTGAATGTGGTAAGGTCAGCGCCGCATTTGCTGGAGATAATGGATAAGAGCGTATCAAAAGCGACGGGGATTGACATACTTTTGAAACATTACGACTTGACAGCGGACGAGGCGGTTGCATTTGGCGACAATTACAACGACATTGAAATGCTGCAGTACATACCGCGGAGCGTGGCTATGAAAAATGCACCTGCGCGAATAAAAGAAATAGCCGCTGCAGTTACAGATTCAAATGAAGACAGCGGCATATACACTTATCTGGTAAAAATCGGCGTAATAACTCCATAATCCACCAACTAAAAAGGAGCGCCCAAGGACGGGCGCTCCACCGCGCGCCAGTCACGTGATGTGACTGTAGCGCGGAATTTTTCTTTCTTTGCTAGGCGTTTCTTGCTTTTTTCCAAAAAGAAAGAAATGCCGTCATTAATTTTATCTCTTAGTATTGATAATGGTTTCAAGCATTTCGTCAGCGACAGTCATAATTTTGGAATTGGATTGGAAACCGCGCTGTGTAACAATCATATCAGCTAATTCAGACGCAAGCTCAACGTTGGACATTTCCAAAGACGATGGCGTTAATGAGAGACCGAGCGCGTCAACGGTTTTAATATTCGCAGTACCGGAGTTATTTGACTGCTGATAAAGACTTGTACCAACCTTAGTCAAACCGGCGGAATTGACAAACTGCGCGACTGCAATTTGGGCTTCCGTGCGAAGAATACCATTTGAATAAGAGCCAGTAATAATACCAGAAGCGTCAATTTCAATGCTGGTTAAAATACCGTAAGCATTACCGTCAGACGTAGCGTAAACGGTTGTATTACCCGCATATTGAGTAGTATCGTCGAAAGTAAATGAAGAAGTTGTTGGGGAAGCGCCATTACCATTTGAGTAAACAGTATAAAGCGACGAACCTTGAGTAGCGGCGGCGTTGTAAGTACCATCTTCATTGTAATAAACGTAAGTCGGAGCGCCGTCAGCCGGATTGCCAGTAGATTCGTCCATAACAACATTCAAATAGCCGCTAATGGTAGAGCCGTCATCTTCAGTGAATGAGAATTTATACGTAGGACCAGCTTTGCCTTCGGTCGGCGCCATATAAACACGCCAGCGATTATCCCAGGAAACTTGGTCGGGGTCAACGGTTTGCTTAGTGCCGTCGCTCATTGTAACAACATAATCAGTTAAATTGCCGTCGTCATCAGTTTCAACTTCCAAAGTAGTATAGTTAATATTATTGCCTTCTTCGTCAACAACCCTAGCAAGAGTAAGCGCGTCGGAAGTAATATTTGTATCGTAACTCGAGGCGTCTTTGTCAATGAGAACAGGCACAGCGTGCGAATTACCTTCAGAGTCATAAATAGTAGCAATGGTGGTAATAGGTACGCTGTGATTTCTTTGATAAAAGCCGCTGGTAACCCTTTGAGTAGTACCGTCGCTCAAAGTCAAAGTTGCCGCAATAATATTCACGCCATCGACATTAACCGAATCAAAAATAGTTTCATTGACGCTGTAAGAGCCAGAGCTAATCGTTTCTAAGTCGCCGTTAGTATATTGAACTTTAACGGTATTACCTGCGTTGTAACTGATTGAAGTGGGATAAACATGCGATTGATTAAGGCTGTCGCGAACTTCAATTTTGGTGATTGTGGATTCGAGATTGCTAGTAGTTAAATTATTCTCGGTAACTCCGGTAAGTAAAGCCGCATCGCCAGTTGCAATGTCTGAAAAAGCGCTGCCAAGCTGGAAAGCTGTACCAGCAGTAAAGCCATTTTCAGTAGCCGCTGCCGTCACTGTAACGGTACTGCCATTCGACAAAGTAAAAGTCACGTAAGTATCATCTGTAAGCGTGGTTACAGTTTGGTTAACGGTGTAATCAATGCGGTTTATAGTGTAGGTGGTATCATTGATAGTAACATTGGCGTTAGAGCCGCTTGTAGCGTATCTGGTGTCGTGTGTGGGAGTCCAAGCCGCGCCAGTTGAAGTGTCAGTAATAGTGCTAAGGTTAACGGTTTCAGTGCTACCTTCAGCCCTGGCGGTAATAGTAGCGTTCATAATGCGCGAATCATAAGTCATATAAAGCGCGTCGAGAACTCTGATTTCAGAAACTGTTCTAAATTCCAAGACCGAAGTAGGATCTGCAGTGCCGCCGCCGCTTGTGTAAGTGATATTCGTAATAACCGGAGAAGCAGAATTGACATTGCCGGAATAATCAACAGTTGTGGTTTGAGTACCGCCCATAGTTTGACCGCTCTTAACAACGATATTTTCTGGAACAGCATTTGTATTCAGCAAACCACCAACAGCATTCCAGCCTTGAACATAAAGACCGCTGCCTGGCAAAACGTAATTGCCGTTAGTATCAAATTCAAATGCGCCGTCGCGGGAATAATAATAATTATCGCCATTCATTAAAACGAAAAGACCATTGCCGTTGATAGTAACGTCTGTATTTTTACCGGTAGACTGCGCCGAGCCGTCCGTGAAAACCATATCAACACTGGCAACATTAGCACCAAGACCAATTTGCTTAGGGTTGATACCGCCAAGATTTGTGCTCGGAGCAGAAGCGCCGGACGAAGTTTGCGAGAGCATATCAGAAAATGTAACGCGGCTGGATTTAAAACCTACTGTGTTAATGTTTGCAATGTTGTTGCCAATAACGTCCATTCTCGTCTGATGAGATTTCAATCCGGAAACGCCGGAAAACAGGGAACGCATCATAATAAATCACCTTTCTTTACTTTTTGTTCGACGATTTCAGCCGCCGACGGGTCAGATTTCCTATGACGCTCCATGTCAAAACTGCGAACTCCCTTCGACGAATTCTAACGTCTGACCTTAGAATTGTAATTTTGCTTGTAAGATTCTTGCTACGCTTACGCATAATATATCGAACTTTGCTTTTTTCAACTTAAATTTTTTTCTTGCAATTTACCGGCTACTGTGCTAAACTTCCTTGCGTTGAATTAAATCTGAGGAAAGGAGTGTCCGATTTGCCAAATATTAAATCCTCGAAAAAAAGCGTTAAGCTTGACGCAAAACGCCATGAACGCAATGTTGCCGAGAAAGTTCGTATGAAAAAGGCTCAAAAACTCGTTATGGCTGCTATCGCGAAAAATGATGCTGCCGAAGCTAAAAAACTTCTTCCGGCTGCTCAAAAAGCGATTGATCAAGCGGCGGCAAATAATACAATTCACAAAAATGCGGCGGCTCGTAAAAAATCTAGACTTACCTTGAAAGTTAATGCCATTTCCGCATAATTTATTACGGCATTTCTTTTCTAGAAAAGAAACGCCTAGCAAAGAAAAGCGCGGCGCGGATTGTCATCATCACGTGACAAGCGCGCCGCATTGAGCGCCCGTCCTGCGTGGTTTGCGTAAGCAAAGCATGCTCCTGGCGCTCTTTTTTGATTGGTGGATAAATTTTCAATGGGCATTATCGAAGTAGTCTATCTTCATTGCACGCTTAACGCGACGCAAGACTTCCGAAGCCTTCGCCCGCGCCGCCCGCGTTCCAATTTCAAGCATTTTCATCACTTCGTCCGGACGATTCTCATATTCTGCGCGACGCCGCCTAATCGGTATCAATATTTCTTCCAAAACGTCCAGCAAATATTTTTTAACCTTGACGTCGCCCAAGCCGCCGCGTTGATAATGCGCCTTCATGTCAGCAACCGCCGCTTTATCTTCACAAAATGCGTCCAAATACGTGAAAACTACGTTGCCCTCAATGTGCCCAGGGTCAGTCACTTTGATATGCAGCGGGTCAGTGTACATTTCCTTAATTTTCGCGGCAACGGTATCGCTATCGTCGCTCAAATAAATGCAGTTGCCCAAAGTCTTGCTCATTTTCGCTTTACCGTCAATGCCTGGCAACCGGCGGCAAGTTTGATTCTGCGGCAGAAAAATATCCGGCTCAATCAAAACTTCGCCGTAAAGTTCATTCATTTTGCGGACAATTTCACGCGTTTGCTCCAACATTGGCGCTTGATCCTCGCCGACCGGTACAACATTTGCGTCGAACGCCGTAATATCCGCTGCTTGACTAACCGGATAACACAAAAAGCCCGCCGGTATGCTCGTTTCAAAATTTTTCTGAGCGATTTCGGCTTTAACGGTAGGATTTCTCTCAAGGCGCGAAACCGTCACCAGATTCATGTAGTAGGAAGTCAGCTCAAAAAGTTCGGAAACCTGCGATTGAATGAACATTGTAGATTTAGCGGGGTCAAGCCCAACTGCTAAATAATCCAGCGCCACATTAAAAATATTTTCGCGAACAGTAGCTGGATTTCCCGCGTGATCCGTCAAAGCTTGCGCGTCCGCTATCATTATAAAAATTTTGTCATATTCGCCGGAATTTTGAAGTCTAACTCTTTCGCGCAGACTTCCGACGTAATGTCCCAAATGCAATTTGCCGGTCGGTCTGTCGCCTGTCAATATCGTTTTCATTAAATTAACTCCTTATCCAAAATAATCTTCAATGCCGTCTAAAATCCCCTGCGCCGCTCTCTTGACGCCTTCGTCGGAATCTAACAGCTTTTCTTCGTCAGCATTGGAAATAAAAGCAAGTTCAATCAGCGTGGCGGGCATATCGGTATGGCGCACAACGTAAAAGTTACAAGTTTTAGTGCCGCGGCTGGGCGTCCTTAATTGCTCGCAAAGCGCCCGTCTAATCGCGTCTGCCAATTTGTAAGATTTATTGCCGGTGCTCTGCGCGAAATAATATCCGGTTGTACCGCGCGCCGCAGGATTTGTGAAACTGTCGGCGTGAATTGAAATGAAAATGTCAGCCTTAGCCTTATTCGCCACGTAACAGCGCGCCTGCAATTCCTCAATCGCCGAAGCTTTATCGCCTTTGTAAGAAACTTGCTTATCAGTGCGCCGCGTCATTATAACTTTTGCGCCTTCATTTTTTAAAAGTTCCTCAAGTTCCAGCGCAATTCGCAAGGTTACAGATTTTTCAGTGACACCGGTTGGTCCAATAGCGCCAGAATCGCCGCCGCCGTGCCCCGCGTCTATGCAAATGACTTTGCCCTTCAAGTGCATAATATCTTCCAAATCTTTATCCAGCTCGCTCAAGGATTTGTCGCCGTCAGCGGGCTTTTTGTCGTCCTGCTCGTCAGTTTTTTTCTTATCAGATTTTTTATCCTTGGTAGATTTCTTGTCCTTGTCAGATTTTTTGTCCTTATCGGATTTCTTATCGTCGGATTTTTTATCGTCTTGAGTATCGGGGGTTTCAGTTGAACTTTCGGTCGTGCCAACAAAAGGCTCGTCAACTTCATTATCGTCGGGATTTTCAATTTCTGGCGGATTATCAATGTCAATTTCGGGCGGATTATTAATTTCGGGTTCGGGCTCTGGTTCTGGTACGAAATTTGGATCTGTTAAATCAATGACAAATCTTTGCCCGCTGGGTCCGCCGCTCAGCCAGAAAAGTTTTGTAGCAGAAACAGTTTCGATAACCACGCGAACCGTCGAAGGGTCGTACTGCGCGACTTTTATCCTGCTCGCCGCCGAAGAATTTATCTCGATGTCCTTCTTCATCTTCTTGACGTTAATCCAGGTATTTTGGAAAGAAACAATCAGCCGTGAAGGATATTCCAAATAAGATTCCGTGTACTCGACTTGCTTGTTCATATCCAGAACGATTCTAACTTTGCCTGGCTCAATGCTGTAGCGTAAATTTTTAACTTCAGTTTTGTTTGTCAAATTAGCCGCCGCCTCACCTGTCGAACTCATTAACAAAAAAATGAGGAGACCCGCCAATATTTTCCTAATCACACAAAGCCTCCTCATAAAATTAAGTTTCATATGAACCATAACGCTGTTCAAGTTTTTTGAAAATCCAAGTTAATAGCGCCGTCATTATCAAATAAAATGCCGCGGCGATTACAAACGGCGTCATATCAAATTCGCGCTGTACAATCGTCCGCGCCACTCGCAATAAATCATTCATCGCCAGAATATAAATCAGCGACGTGTCTTTGACTAAATTTATTGTTTCGTTGGAAATTGGCGGCAGTACCACGCGTAAAACTTGCGGGAAAATTACGTAGCGCATCATTTGCCAATGTTTTAAGCCCAGCGCCTTTGCCGCTTCGTACTGTCCTTTTGGAATTGCTTGTATTCCTGCGCGAAAGATTTCTGCAAAATAAGCCGCGTAATTCATCGTGAAGGCTAAAAGCGCCGCCGCAAAATCCGGCAGTCTTATTCCGACCATTGGCAATGCGAAATATACAAACAGCAACTGCAACATTAGCGGCGTTCCGCGCATTATCCAAACGTAAAATTCCATTGCGTATCTTAACGGCGCGAAGGTTGAAATTCTGCCGAGAGCCGCCAGTCCGCCGATTGGCAAACTCAGCGCCAATGTTACTAAAAAAATCGTTAATGTGACTTCCGCCCCCTGCAAAATCAGGAGCGTCATATTTAAAAATTTTTCCATTGAATTAATTCTTGGCTTTGATTAAATTCGTACCAAACCATTGCTCAGAAATTTTCGCCGCCGTGCCGTCAGCAACCATTTCGTCGAAAACTTTTTGAACTTTGTCGCGCAGAGCCGTATTTTCTTTCGCAAATGCAATTCCAAATTCGCTGACAGGTCCAACAGTCACGTCGAGCACTTCAAATTTGCCAGGCTGCTTAGACATATTGTAAAGCCCAACAATTTCGTCGCAAACGAGCGCGTCAAGTCTGCCATTTTCCAAATCCATAAACGCGCTAATATAATCGCCGTAAGTTTTAAATTCGCCAAAAGTATTCAGCAAATCCGCATTGCCGGTAATGTAAGCTTCAGCAGTCGAGCCGGATTGAGTACCAACAGCTTTATCAGCTAAATCGGTTTCCGCCATAATGCCTTGGTCATCGCCAGCGCGGACGAAAATCACTTGACGATTATTCATGTAAGGATCGCTGAAAAGCATATTTTCTTGACGTTCGGGCGTGATGTCCAAGCCGTTCCAAAGAATATCGATTCTGCCGGATTTCAATTCAGCTTCTTTGCTGTTCCAATCGATAGCTTTAAATTCAACTTCAGTGCCGAGACGTTGAGCCGCCTCTTTCGCCAAATCTACATCGAAGCCCACAATCTGATTATTTTCGTCTTTGAAACCCATTGGCGGATATTCGTCGTCGAGACCAATCACGATTTTTTTGTTGTCAGCAGAGCCGCCGGAATCGCCGCCGCCGCAACCAGTTAAAACCATCGTCAAAAGTAGTAACGCCATAAGGAAAATTTTTTTCATTGCTGATAAACATCCTTTCGTTTATGAAAATTAGTTGTAAACTTGTTGCGGTAATATTCGGCAATTCGATTCGTTATTCCTGCCAAAAATAAAGCGTGACATTACATAAATAAAAAGTTAAAATCTGCGCGAGAAATTTTTTGGAGGTTATCATATGGATTTTATTCACCAACTGATTCAGCAGCTGATTAACGGCGTCAGTCTGGGCAGTATTTACGCACTAATCGCGCTCGGCTACACTATGATTTATGGAATTATCAAGCTGATTAATTTTGCACACGGCGATATTTATATGGTTGGCGCGTATTTAGGATTTTTCGGCGTAACTGCGGCTGGCTTACCGATTTTGCCCGCGCTTTTAATTTCAATGTTCGTCACGGGCCTATTGGGAATGGTCGTTGAAAAATTGGCGTACAAGCCGCTGAGGCACGCGCCGCGCATTTCGATTTTAATCACGGCGATTGGCGTATCATTTTTCCTTGAATATACCGGAATGTATTTCGTAACGCCGACGCCGCGGACTTTCCCTGACGTTATCGGAAATATTTCATTCAACGCGGGCGGCTTCATAATCAACGGGCAACAAGTTTTAATTTTCGCGATAACAATAATTTTAATGGCGCTGTTAACGTACATTGTACAAAAAACAAAATTGGGAAAGGCAATGCGCGCGGCGAGTTTCGACACAGAGACGGCGCAATTAATGGGAATTGACGCTGACAGAGTAATTTCAATGACATTTTTTATCGGCTCAAGTTTGGCGGCAGCGGCGGGCGTATTGGTCGGCGTCTATTACAACACAATCGATCCGCTTATGGGAATAATGCCAGGCTTAAAAGCGTTTGTGGCGGCGGTACTGGGCGGAATAGGAATTTTGCCAGGCGCGGTAGTTGGCGGAATAATTTTGGGCGTGATTGAGGCGCTTGTCGCAGGATTTTTATCGTCGACATTTAGGGACGCGGCGGCATTTGCGATTTTGATTTTAGTTTTGTTAATCAAGCCGACTGGACTTTTCGGCAAAAATACAAATGAAAAGGTGTAATTGCAAAAAAATTTTCCATTAAGTTTTGATTTTTACTTAATTCGTTCATCAAGCGAGATCACTTTTCAATAATAAACAATGCACGCACCTCTTCAAATCACTTCTATTCCAAATTAAAGCAAAACAGAAAATATTATATACAGCCGACAAAAATTGTCACTGGGACTGCAATATTTTCTTCCTTAGCTCTTATCACTTAATAAATAAAAAAATGCTGATGAAAAGCTACGTTAAATCTGGCTATCATTTTTTTTGATTAGTGTCGGAATATGTAATCTGACCTCCACTCTGGTAATTAATGGCGTCGTCGAGAAGGTCAGCTTGCGTGCGCGTGTACATTTCCGCTAAATAAATTATCCGGTCGCACGCCGCTATTTGCGCGTTTATCTCAATG
>CAJOIB010000003.1 GCA_905234705.1 uncultured Selenomonadaceae bacterium
GAAGGCAATTACGCGCGCAATGCTGGCTTGGTGGACTTTTCAAAATGATAAACAGGATTTGCCGCCGCTCGATACCAAATTGGAAGTTGAGCATATCTTTGCTAAACGTCGCGCAGAATTTGAGCCGTTTGAAAATGCTGAAACGCTTGAATTGCTCGGCAATAAATCACTGCTCGAAAAGCGCATAAATATTCGCGCGTCGGATTATCGCTTTGTCGACAAAACTAAATATTATCTCGGCTACACTAAAAATAATAAATTCCAGCGCGGCACGGATATTCTTGAACTGCGCGAATTGGCTAAGACGAAAACCGATTTCACTGAAACCGATATTCGCGAGCGCAATGAAAAAATTTTGAGCAGCTTTATGAATTATCTTGACACGAATAACCTTTTAAAATAAATTGGCAAGGGAGTTTTTAAAATGGATGACAAATTGAAAATTGGCGTAGGAATTGGAATTGCGGCGATAATTGCGGCGGGCGGCGGCTATTGCCTGCTGAGCTCCGATAAGCAAACGCCGGAAATTGCTATTCACAACGTCGAAAATTCTATTGCGAACCACAACCGCGAAGAATTTTACAAGGGCGTTAATCTGGACAGCATTTTGGATTACAGCTACGACGGAATTATTAACAGCCTGACGGATTCGGATAAAACTATGCCGCCCGAAGCAAAGGATTCTGTTAAGAGATTTACGCAAATGCTCCGCACGCCGCTTATTTTGAGTATGAAGGCGGCGATTGATTCTTACGTGGCGACCGGCAATTTGGGCGGAGACGCCGGAATAATTGAACTTTTCGGCAGAACCGGCATTGACAAAATCGAATACCGCGGCGTCGAACGCGTTGAAATTAATCCCGAAAACGCCAATGAAGCAACCGCGCGCATTAAAATTTATCAGCCGGATTTGGATCAAGAATTGCTGATTATCGCGCAGTTAAATTGCGACAGCGACGGCAATTGGCAGATTGTCCGACTCAATAATTTTCAAGATTTGGTTAACAGCGTTAACAGCGTCCGCAGCGTCCAACTTAACAAATATCTCGTACAAAGCGCCGATGTAATTTCCCGCCACGAAACGATAATTCGCGAAGCTGAGCAAAAATACGCATCGATTTTGGCAACCGGAACTGTCGGGCAGGAAAATATTCGCGCAGATTTACGCGCGCTTATGCTTGACGTTGTGCAAAAAGATTGGGAAGCGCGCAAGCAGGAACTTTCTGCTTTATCAGTGCCGCCGGAAGCTCAAGATTTACAGGATATGCGGCTCAAAATTTGTGATTTGGAAATTGGCTACGTTCAAGATTATGTCAGCTGGATGGAAGATATGAAGGAAGCGACAATCAAAGCCGCCGAGGTCAAGAAGGCTCAAGCTAGAGATTTGAACGTCGCCGCTACCGCACTTGCCAATAAATTGTCCGGTCAAGAAGAAGTGACTCAAAATGAAAATTAATTTTGTCTGTTTTGGGAATATTTGCCGCTCACCAATGGCGGAGTTCATTATGAAAAATTTGGTTGCCGAGGCGGGTTTATCCGATAAAATTTCAGTCGAATCTTCGGGCTGCCACGCCGCGGTTGGTACGCCCATTTCCAACGGCACTTGTCAACAGCTGAAAATGCATAATATTCCGTTCGACTATCGCACGTCGAAACAGCTCACTAAAGCCGATTATCAGCGTTGCGATTATATTATCGGTATGGATTTTGGCAACGTCCGCGACATAAAAAAAATTACCGGAGGCGACCCCGATAATAAAATTTTTCTGATGATGGATTTTGTGAATGAACACCGCGACGTCGACGATCCGTATATGACCGACGATTACGCCGCAACTTATAATGATTTGATTCGTGCGTGCGGCGCTTTGCTGAAAAAAATTCAATCGTAAGCGAGCATTTCAGTCATATTTTCGTGCAATTCGTCAAGATATTTTTTCAAATCGGCGGAAACTTCGGGATTGCGCAGGGCAAATTCAATATTCGCTTGCAAAAATCCAATCTTAGTGCCAACGTCGTAGCGGTGACCTTTGAAAACATAAGCGTACATAGCCTCGTCCTTGGCTAAACGTTTCAGTGAATCAGTCAGCTGAATTTCGCCATTCGCGCCTGGCGTCTGATTCTCCAAATAATTAAAAATACTCGGCGTCAAAATATATCGCCCCAAAATCGCGATATTGCTTGGCGCATTTTCTTTTGCAGGCTTCTCGACTAAATCACGCACTTTGTAAACGTCATTATCAACCAGACGACAATCGACAATCCCATATCGATGAACAACTTCCTCGGAAACCGCCTGCACGCCCAATATCGAAGTCTTATATTCGTTGAAAACTTCAACCATCTGCTGAAGCGTCGGCTTTTTCGACACAACAACATCATCGCCTAAAAGTACCGCGAAAGGTTCATCGCCGATAAAATGACTCGCCGTCAAAACCGCGTGCCCTAATCCAAGCGGCTGTTTTTGCCGAATAAAATGGATATTCGCAATTTCCGAAATGGATTTAACCATCGCGAGCCAATCTTCTTTGCCGGCTTTTTCAAGTTCCATTTCCAATTCGATTGAGCGGTCGAAATGATCTTCGATTGAGCGCTTACTGCGCCCCGTCACGATTATAATATCTTCGACGCCCGCCGCCGCCGCTTCTTCGATTATGTATTGAATTGTGGGCTTGTCGACGATTGGCAACATTTCTTTGGGCTGAGCCTTCGTCGCCGGTAAAAATCTTGTGCCTAATCCTGCCGCCGGTATTACCGCTTTTCGCAATTTCATAAAAATTCCCCCAGTCAAAAATTTTTCGCGCATATTGTACAATAAAAAAAATCTTGCGGCTATAAAAATCATTTGTTATACTGAAAAAAATTACAGGGAGGTTTTTATTATGAACGGAATTATTAACATTAGCAACACTCGCACAGAATTTTATCCGGAGCGCAAAAATTTTGATTTGCCGGAAAAAAATTTTGACAGCAGGAACAATCGCAATGTGCCGGAAGATGTCAGCAAAATGTTCAAAGCCGCGCAAGAAAGCGGTTATTCGCCGATTAGCTTTGATTTATTTGAAAATGACGATATCGACGCCGCCGGTAATACGCACGGAATTATTTTGAATCCAGGCGCGTCGACGCACAAAGCCGTTGGTAGAAAATCTTCACCTGCTGAATGCGAAACCTGCGCGAATCGCAAATATCAAGACGGCTCGGACGAAATGGACGTATCTTTTAAAACGCCGTCGCACATTTCGCCGAATATCGCCGCCTCAGTTATTCTCGGTCACGAACACGAGCACGTTGCCAACGCCTATGAAAAGGAACGCAAAGGCGAGGCTAAAGTTCAGCGCGCGTCAGTCAGCTTGCACACCGATATTTGTCCCGAATGCGGCAGGGTTTACATATCGGGCGGCGTTACTCATACCGAAATGAAATACACTGACGACGACGATAAAAAACCTGCTGATGATTTGCGTGGAGCATTTGTCGATTTAGATACCTAACTGCAAAAAAGAGCGCCCAAGGACGGGCGCTCGCCGCGCGCCAGTCACGTGATGTGACTGTAGCGCGGAATTTTTCTTTCTTTGCTAGGCGTTTCTTGCTTTTTTCTAAAAAGAAAGAAATGCCGTTTAATAATTTTTCTTTATAATGTAGAAAAGTTTTGAACTAAGAGTTACGCCGGTGAAGTGCGAAATTGCCGCGTCGATACCATTTGCCAGAATATAATTTTGAATTTCAACAGCCTCAGTATCGCCGTCAAAATCAAATTTAAACGCTGCAGCAGCGACTTTACCAAGAGCTTCCGGATTAATATCGTGCAGGGCAAGTTGATTCGCCGGATAAATAATTCTATCATTCGCCGCGAGTTTACGCTTGGGACTCCTGCCAACTCTTATAACTTCGTCCGAAAGATACGGATTTGAAAAACGCCGCTCGACTTGCTCAACGTAACGCCTATGATTCGCAGGCGCAAATCTATATTTCGCAATTAAAAGCGCCGAAGTTTCAGCCCAAACATCGCGCGTAGTTTCCAAAATCTCCGGAATACGCATCGCATTTGAAATATCATTAATCCCGCGCTGATACGCCAGATATGCTATCGCCGCGTGACCAGTATTCACTGTAAAAATTTTCCTGTCAATGTACGCGTTCAAATTGTCAACCAGATTTAAACCTTCAATGCCGCTCAAATCTCCAACAACTTGCTTTGAATCAACGTCCCATTCAGCATATTCTTCAACAGTTACCAAAAGTTTCTCGCCGTAGGGCTGATTCGGAACAATCCTATCAACCGCCGCGTCCGGAAATCCGACAATTTTATCGAGCTCATTTTTAACATCGTCAGAAAGTTTCGCGTAAACAAAATTTTTCAACGTCGTCGAACTGCCAAACATATTTTCACACGCAATAACATTCAGTGGCGTTTTTTTCGTTTGCAAGCGTTTAGTCAAACCCTTAGCAAGATTTTCACCAAGATATTTCAGCGAATTTGGACCAATCGCCGTCGTGATAATATCCGCGTCAGCAATCGCGTCAACAACCGCCTCAACTGCAACGTCATCTTTATCGCTGTCAATCGCACTGATATTTTCAACCAAAATTTTATCGGGCTTGCCGGTAATCTGCACATTGTACTTGCCGAGCGCGTTAATATCTTCGACAAGTTTATCAATAATATCAATAAAAGTCACGTGATAACCGGCTTTGCTCAAAAGTAAACCGATAAATCCGCGCCCAATATTCCCAGCGCCAAAATGTACTGCCTTTTTCATATTAAAACCCCCTTAAAAAGTTACCACCAACAGCATTTTAAAATTTTCTTCACCAAAAACAGCGTGCGGCGTATTCGCGGGCATTACGATTGATTCACCAGCATTCAGCACAAAATCTTTACCGGCGATTGTAATTTTACCAACGCCATCCTGCCCGTCCGCGTATGCAACGCAGTCTTTCAAATTCAAAATTTCGCTCTGCGCGATATTCTTTAAAATGTTAGCCATGAAAATTATCTCCTTGCTAATAAAAAAGCGCAACCCGTGAAGAATTGCGCCACGCATTTTATTTCAATGGAAATTTTATTCGCGAGTTTTCCTAATGATACCGAGAATTACCGCGCCGACGATTGAGCCAACCGCAATAGCCATCAGATAACCGCCAGGATTGCCAATCGTAGGAACGACAAAAATACCACCGTGAGGCGCCATTAATGTGCAGTCAAACATCATAACCAATGCGCCAGTCAAAGCTGAACCAATCGCGCAGGCAGGAATAACGTGCAACGGGTCGCCAGCCGCAAACGGAATCGCACCTTCAGTAATGAATGACAAGCCCATGATAATGTTCGTCGGAGCAGTTTTGCGCTCGTTTTCAGTGAATTTGCTCTTGAAGAAAATCGTCGAAATAGCAATAGCGATAGGCGGAACCATACCACCAGCCATAGCCGCCGCGATAACGTAATAGTTGCCGTCAGCCAAAAGTCCAACACCCGTAACATAAGCCGCCTTGTTCAAAGGACCGCCCATGTCGATAGCCATCATACCGCCGATAACCGCGCCCATAATCAATTTAGCGTTCGGATCCATGTGCCCAAGTGTATCTTTAAGCCATTCATTGATACCCGCAACAGGCGGACCAATTACAAAATTACAAATCAATCCGATAAACAAAATTCCAAGTAACGGATAAAACAGAATCGGCTTTGTACCTTCCAAGGACGCCGGAAGTACAGCCAAAATTTTTTTAAGAGCATTTACAAGGAAACCAGCAACAAAACCAGCCAACAACGCGCCTAAGAAACCAGAGCCGTTACTCGCACTGAGCGCGCCGCCAACAAAGCCCGCCGCTAAACCAGGACGGTCGGCGATTGACATTGAAATAAAACCGGCAAGCACCGGCAGCATAAATCCAAATGACGCGCCACCAATACCGTTAAAGACGTGAGCAAGCGGCGTAATGTTACCAAATTTGCTGCGCTCTTCAGCAGGTAAACTATTCAAGTCAACCGACGCGCCGTCAATCAAGAATGAAATAGCAATTAAAATACCACCGCCGATAACGAAAGGCAGCATATGCGAAACGCCATTCATCAAATGTTTGTAAATTTGACGCCCAACGCTTTCATTTTCGCCGCCGCCACCGCCAGCGTCGCCGCCGCCTTCACCGGCTTTTGCATGATAAACCGGAGCTTGACCGCCGAGCGCCCTGTCAATGAGTTCGTCGGCTTTGTTAATACCGTCAGCAACTTTGGTAATGACAACTTTTTTGCCGTCGAAACGCGCCATTGCAACGTTTTTATCCGCCGCAACGATGATGCCGTCCGCCTTAGCAATTTCTTCAGCCGTCAAAACATTCTTTGCGCCGCCTGAACCGTTTGTTTCAACTTTAATGGAAATGCCGCGTTTTTTAGCGTGCTGTTCGAGACTTTCAGCCGCCATAAATGTATGAGCAATACCGGTCGGGCAAGCTGTAACCGCCAAAATCTGAATGTGATCTGCGGCTTCTTTTGACAACTGTACAGCGTTAGCTGAGTCAGCGGGCGCTTTGAATTTGCCATCTTCCTTATCGTCGATTATCTTCAGAAATTCTTCCTTAGTTTTCGCCTTGATAAGAGCCTCTTTAAAATCGGGGTCCATAACCATCGTAGCGAGCTTAGACAGAATCATTAAATGTTCGTCGTTGCCGCCGTCCGGTGCCGCGATAGCAAAGAATAATCGCGCAGGGTTGCCGTCCATTGACTGAAAATCAATACCTTCGGGAATTGTCATAGCCGCCAAGCCAGGTGCTTTAACGCCAGCGGATTTTGCGTGCGGCGTTGCAATACCGTCGCCTAAGCCCGTTGTGCCGGACGCTTCACGCGCCTGCACGTCTTTTCTTGTCCATAAGGTCTACCAAATGCGAAATGGCATCCGGTTTATCCTTGACGTGAGCGTTGAGGTCGATGCTCGCATTTTTGAGCAAATCGGTAACTCTCATGTAGTTCACTCTCCTTGTTAAAATTTTATAATTGCTAACGGCGTAACTGGCAATTCAGCCGCCGCTTTTAAACACGATTACTTTAATGTCTTGCCGCTATACGCTGTAATACCGCCTTCGTCATTAGCCATAAACGCTATAAAATTTACTTCGTTCGTATCAAAAGCATGACTTCCAGTCCACAAATATTCTTTGCCATTCTTCAACACTATTCTAACTTCCATATGCGGCTTAAAACCGACATTATATATACGTGAGGTTTTATTTGTGAAAATTTCATTACCAAGCAAATCATTGCCCCAACTGTCTGAACTTTTACTTGAAATATAAAGATTATAAATATCTTCTCCCGTTTCATTAACAAAATTCACGTAGCATTTGTAGTTTCTAATGGTTTCAAAAATTTTATCATATTTAGCTTCAGCGGTATTGTTTATTGCGCCGCTCTCGATAATCAAGGCTAATGTCAACAAAATCACTGGTAGCATTCTCAAAGGTTTCATTGTCATTGCCTCCAACCGATTAGCTGAATATACTCTTGATTTTCTTGAAGATTTTGGAGCTGAAAGGTTCGTCGTCTTCGGTGGCGTGGAAAACTTGAGCTTGACCGGCTTTAATTCTGTCGAAAAGCTGTTCGGGCTTGCGAATACCAGTGCCGACTGAAGTTTGCAAAACTTTTTTGCCGTCGAAACGCGAAATTGGAACTTTTTTACTGGTAGCGAGAATTACAACGTCAGCATTTTTAATTTCCTCGTCGGTTAAAGCGTGGTAAACGCCAGCCGCGCCGTGAACTTCAACGCGAATATTCATGCCCAATTTAGCCGCACAATTTTTCAAAGACTCGCGCGCCATAAATGATGAACTGATACCGGTCGGACAAGCAGTAACCGCGATAATTTTTGAGCTGCCGGAAATTTCGGGCGCTTCGGCTCTGTTACGTTCAGCCTCTTTGGCGTCGATAGCCTTCAAAACTTCGTCAACGGATTTTGCGCGGATCAATTTTTCCTTGAAATCGCTATCCATTAACAAAACAGCCAAGCGTCCCATTTCAGTCATAGCGCTATCACCGGCTTTAATTGGCGCGGCGAAAAGTACCAGCAATCGCGCAGGTTTATCGTCGATTGAATCAAAGTTGACGCCATTTGGCACAGTCATAATAGCGATAGCGGCTTTTTTAATGGCGGCGTCTTGAGCGTGCGGAGTGGCGAGCCCGTCGGATAAACCGGTTGAGCCTTGAGCTTCGCGGGCTAATACATCGCGGCGGACAGCCTCTTTGTCTTTGATAGCGCCTGCCGTCATTAACAAGTCTATCAGCATATCAATAGCTTCGTGCTTATTGGCGGGGCGCATATCCAACGCCACTGATTTTTTTGAAATGAAGTTTGTGATTTTCATTGTGAATCACTCCCCTTGTTTAGCGATAAGCGAAAAGTGATTAGGGAAAAGCGAAAATTACTAACCCTAACCACTAAACCCTAACAATTATTCGCTAATATTAGATAGTTTTCAAGAGAGCCTCAACTTCGGGGCGAGTTGCAAGATTTTCAGAAAATGCGGAAGCCGAACCGGTTGCAACGCCCATCTTGAATGCTTTTTCGTAATCGCCGCCGGATTCTTCAAAACCAGCAATGAAACCGGCAACCATTGAATCGCCAGCGCCAACCGAATTAACCAATTTGCCTTTGGGAGCGAGCGATTTGTAAGATTTGCCTTCAGCCGTCAGCAAGATAGCGCCGTCGCCAGCCATTGAAATTAAAACGTTTTGCGCGCCTTTTTCCTGCAATTTCTTAGCGTACTCGATAATTTCAGCGTCGGTCGTGAGTTTAACGCCAAACATATCGCCGAGTTCGTGATTATTCGGTTTAATCAGCCACGGATTGAATTTCAAAACTTTTAAGAGCAAACCTTTTTCAGCGTCGACAACGATTCTAATGCCTTTGCCCTGCAACGGTTCAATCGTGCGCTCGTACATATCATCCGGCAAGGTGTTAGGAATTGAACCGGAAATGACAAGCGTATCACCGGCTTTGAGATTCTGCAGTTTAGCAAAAAGTTCGTCGCGTTTGGCTTCGCTGATTTTCGGACCTTGCCCGTTAATTTCGGTTTCGACATCGGCTTTAATCTTGACATTAATTCTGGAAAAGCCTTCGTCGAGTTTGACAAAATCATCGGCCGCGTTGAAAGTGCGGAGCTGGCGGATAATTTCATCACCGGTAAAGCCCGCAAGGAAACCCATAGCCGTGGATTTGTGCCCGAGGTTGCCCAAAACGACTGAAACGTTAATGCCCTTACCGCCGCCGAGCACTTGCTCATAACTCACGCGATTAATCGCGCCGGTAGTAAGTTTGTCGAGCCGAATGGCATAGTCAATCGCCGGATTGAACGTTACTGTGTAAATCAATTCTAAAACCTCCCCAAATAGATTGAATATTTCTACGTTGCGATTATACAATAGGAAAAATCATATTTCAATAAATTTAAAATCGCAGTGCCAAAATTTTTTGAGCAACCAAAAAAGCCCTCCGCATTTGGAAGGCTTTTTTAATTTTACTCAGAAACCGCAAGCGGTATGAGTTTTCTAGGGAAAAGGTTATAGGGGCTAGGGAATAGTTCTAATCCCTTTACACTAAATCCTAAATCCTAAACAAGGTATGAATTCTGTGCAGGACATTATTCGTAGTGCGTCTAACAACAAGTTGGAATTTCTCTGTTTCAAAACCGTAAACGGTACGAACACTGAACTTATATCACACAAACCAGCAAATTGCAAGAAAAATTTTCGTCAATAATTCAGCCACGTGCAAATCAAAATCGCAACTGAAACAATTCCATTTCGCATAAAGTAGGCTTGCGTCACCTGCGAAAAATCGCGCGGACTGACTATCGCGTGCTGATATACCAACGTCAACGCCGCTATCGCTACACCCAAAAAATATACCCAGCCCAAGCCCATTATCACGCCGACCGCCAAAAAACATATTACGCAAAGCACATGCGCCGCCTTTGAAATTTTGAATGCGCCCTTCGCGCCATATTCCGTCGCCAGCGAATGTAAATGTTGCGATTTGTCAAATTGTTCGTCCTGCGCGCCATACATCGCGTCAAAGCCCAGCATCCACAGCATTACCGCTAAACATAAAAATATCATCGGCACTGAAAAAATTTCGCCCGTCACCGCAACCCACGCACCCGCTGGCGCCATTGCTATTGCCACGCCCAAAAATGCGTGACACCAGCCCGTAAATCTTTTCGTGAACGGATAAATTATGAAAGGCAACGCCGCCACCGGTAAAAGTTTCAGGCAAATCGGCGGCAACTGCGCGACCGCTATAACCATTATCAGCAAACAACCGATTATGAACATTAGCGCTTCCGGCTTTGTAATTTCGCCGCGCACCATTGCCCGATACCTAAGCCGCGGTTGCAATTTGTCATATTTCAAATCCGCGAGATTGTCAATCGCCATTGCCGCCGCCCGCCCGAATGTTACCGCCATTGCGATTAAAAATAATACCCGCGCGCTGACTGTTCCATTCGACGCCAACAGCGCCGCCATAAATGCAAATGGTAAATCAAAAATCGTGTGTGAAAGCGCAATGTTGTTAATGTGCGCCTTGAGCGTTGCCAATATTTTCAGCTCCTCATTCGCAGTCAACAAATTCAACAAGAAGTTCGCGACCGCTCTTCAAAATCAAAATCCCGCCGCATTCGGGACAGAAAAAATTGTACCGCGCAATGTTAAAAGTTTTGCCACACTTGTTGCACTGCGCAATTATCGGTACGTGATTAATTTTTAGCGCCGCATTTTCAGCGATTGTATTTTTTTTGAGAACGTCAAAACTGAAATTCAGCGCGTCGAGTTCCACGCCCGCCATATCGCCGATTTTCAAGCCGATTGCTGAAATTTTTTCTGCGCGATTTTCAGCGGCAACTTCCAGCGCAATTTTTAAAATTCCCTCGACAAGTGAAGCCTCATGCATATTTTAATCTCCAAAATCCGACGCCAACGCCATAACAAAAATTTTAGCTGCGCCCGCATTTTTTAAAACCGCCGCACATTCAGCCGTGGTCGCGCCCGTGGTATAAATATCGTCTACAATCAAAATATTTTTGCCGCGAATGTCAGCGCCTTCGATAAAACTAAACGCGCCCTTCAAAATTTCCTTGCGCTCTGCCGGACTGTATTTGAAAAGTTTTGGCGTGTATTTTTTGCGAATCAGTAAATTTTCTGCAGTTAAGCCCTGCGCGATAAGCCAATCGCGAAAAATCAGCTCAACTTGATTGTAGCCGCGCTCTTTCAAACGATCTGCGTGAAGCGGAACGTAAGTTGCAAGGTCAATATTGGAGAGAAAATTTTTAATTTCGGTGCGACTGGAAATATCGGCGAGAATTTTGTGAAAAGCGGGCATGACGTTTAAATTATTGTCGAATTTCAATTTGCGAAGAAGTGAGCGCGTGCCGCCGTGATATTTTGTAATGGCGAAAACGCCGCTTAGAATATCGGGCGGATTTTTTTGTACGTCGAGGCGCAAAATTTTATTCTCGCAGTCCGGACAAAATTGATAGCGTTCGTCGACGATTTCGCGGCAGAGCGGACAAATCGGCGGATAAATTATGTAAACGAGCGTAGTCTTTACAAAATTTAAAATGTACAAAATTTTATTAAGCATAACTATTTCCAAACGTTTGAGAGGCGCGCACGGATGCGCGCCCACCCCGCGCCTAGTCGCGTGATGCGACTAATGCGCGGAAGTTTTCTTTCTTTGCAAGCGTTTCTTTCTTTCCGAAAAGAAAGAAATGCTGATACAAATTTATAAATTTGCCGCACCAATCATACCAGCGTTAGAGCCGAGCTCAGCTATTGCAATTTTCGGAATGGGCGCGTGTATTCCACCAAAACAATCTTCCTTCAAAATATCAGTTAACGGCTCAATAAAATCTTTCGCATAAGCGCTCATTGTGCCGCCAATCAATATAAGCTGCGGACGGAACATATTCACGATATTCACAATGCCCTGTCCAAGCATAAGCGTGTACTGTTCAACAACTTCCATCATTGCAACGTCTTCATTTTTGGCAAGAGTAAAAATTTCGTCAAGCGTCATATCTTTGCCCGCAACTTGAGCCGCCGCCTTCAAGAGCGCCGGAACTGAAACATAAGCCTCAAGACAGCCCTTGCGCCCACAACTGCACAGCCGCCCGTGTACACGAATAACTTGGTGACCAACTTCACTGCCGCCCATTATGCCGCCTTCAAAAACTTCACCGTTCAAAATAATTCCGCCACCAACGCCATTGCCCATAGTGAACATAACAACGTCGCTGAAATTTTTTCCAGCACCAGCAACCGCTTCGCCCAACGCCGCACAATCAGCATCATTCGCAATCCGAACCGGACACGGTATCACTTCGCCCAAAGTTTTCGTCAGCTGTACATCTTCCCAGCGAATATTATTTGAATAAACAACAGTTCCCTTGCGCCTGTCAATCGTCCCAGGCACGCCAACGCCCACGCCTACGCATTGTTCGAGCGGGATATTATTTTCCGCCAAAAGTTTTAAAATATTTTCCGCCGTTTCTTCAATGATTTCTCGCGCAGTACGTTTAGGTTGCGTAGGATATTTCCGCGCGTCAATAATTTGATTCTGCTCATTGACAATGCCCATATTAATCTCTGACGAACCAATATTCACGCCAACACGAATTGGATTAGCTTTTTCGCGAATGGTAGTTAAAAGCGCATCGCAATTTCCCTCAATCTGCCAATCGCCCGAATTTGCGGGCAGGAAAAATGAATCGCCCTTCTTGTAAGAAAGTTTTTCGCCCTTATTACTAATCGTACCGTTGCCGTCCAAAATCAATATGCTCAAAAAAGATTTTTCGTCAACGTTGCCCTGCATTCGGTAAGTCAGCCGCCCGTCCAAATCAATTTTATCAACAGTGAAATAATCGCAATCCGCCACGTGCGGATAACTATTCGCGTTTGTAATAATCGGAATCCTATTCGTAACGGCAAGAGCCTTTTCAATGTGCAAATCCCGTCTTTTGCCGTCAGCGCCAACCCTTCCATAATCGTAAATCCTATAAGTAACATTTGAATTTTGCTGAATCTCGGCAATCAAAATTCCCTTGCCAATCGCATGCAAAGTTCCCGACTCTATCAAAAAAATATCGCCCTTCTTAACCGGCACAGCATTTAAAACTTCCAGCAAAGTATTTTCCTTGATACGCGCCGCAAATTCTTCTTTGGAAATTTCCTGCTTGAAACCGTAATACAGAAAAGCGCCAGGTTCAGCGTCAAGCACAACCCACATTTCCGTTTTGCCGTACTGATTTTCATTTTTCAGCGCATAAGCATTCGACGGATGAACTTGAATTGAAAGATTATCGCGCGCGTCAATAAATTTGGTGAGAATCGGAAATTCGCGGAAACGCCGACAATGCGTCCCAAGAACTTCAAGCCCTTCAGCGTCGAGATATTCAATCAAAGTTTTGCCCGCGTATTCGCCATTTACAATCGTCGAAGGTCCGGCGGAGTGCGCAGATAATACCCACGCCTCAGCCAAAATCGCGCCGTCATATTCAACGCCGTATTCGTCAACCAATCTGTGTCCGCCCCATAAATAATCCTTGCACGCCGGTTTCAATTTCAAAAGCGCCATAAAAACCACTCCATTAAAATTTCTGCAATTCATTTCCCGCCAAAATAAAAAAATCCTGCCTGCGCGACAGAATTAAAATTTGTGGTTGTGTTTGCGGCGATGACAATCCGCGCATAAAACTTCCAGATTTGAACGGCTGCAATCGTTTTTAATGCCGTTCCTGTGATGGACGTGCAAATTTTTAGTGTCGGAAATTTTTTTGCCGCAATTTGAGCAAGTATAGCCCGCTTCCGTTCGCAACATTTTTGAGATAATCGTCCAATTCGCAGGATAAATATTTGGCGGAGCAGTTTCAGCAGTGAATTTTGGTATTATGGCAAAATTTTTCTGGTTGTCGCCATTCATAACTTTAAAAAATTCTTCGAGCGAAAAAGCTTCGTAAATCTCACGTTGTCGCGCAGGAGAAACAGTTTTGTAGCCTTTCCAATTCAAAGCGCGCAAGCAATGTTTACAAACGTGCAATTTTTTTTCGATTGATTGAATTTTATTATCAATGATAACATTAATTTTAAAAATTCCGCTGGTATTTTCCGAAAGCACATATTTATCATAGCGTTTTTGAGTGTACATGCCTTTCAAAGTTGCGCAGCCTGTCACGTGAAATTTGTAATTGGTTTCTTGTTCAAAATATTGGGCTTGGTCGCGAATGTACAAAATCACGCGCCGCCCTTGATAAAAAATCCCCGCTTCAGAAAAAATTGTACCGATGTCGTCAATCGAAACTTCAATCTCCGGAAGAATCGGCTGTTTCCAATCGGGTTGACTAATCGAAATGTCCAAATCAAAATCAGATTTAGCGTCATCAGAAATTCCCATGAGCCGGAGCATTTTTTTGAAACTGTCGGTATCGCTCATTTGTCAATCAATCCCATCTGCAAGTTCATTCATTTTTTCGTCGGCGGCGGTACGAATCCGAAAATCCACGCGCCTTGAAAGTTTATCATTAATCGCGCCATTTGTCATTATCGGCTGGCTCGAAGATAAACCATTCGCCGTGATTTTTAAAATAATCCAATCCAAATTATTTTGAAGAGCGGGCATATTCACCGCGTAACTCAAAACTGCGCGAGTGCGGGCTTGAGAAAGCGCCATATTGTTTAAATATTCCTGCTGTCGATTAGCCGCGCCTTCCCAATGCGGGTCGGTGTGCCCTTCAATACGAATTTCTTCAATATAACTTTTGTATTCGTCCTGCGAAATGACTTTGACATAGCGCGGAAAAAAGTCGTCAAGTATCTGCTGAAATTGCGGCGTCAATAAATTTGAACCCACGGCGAATAAAACATCCGGCTCTTTGAATCGCATTGTCAAAGTTTTTCGGTCAAGTTCCGCATTCCATTTCGGCAAATCCGCTTGAAATTCTTCCAGCAACGCTTGATAAATTTTTTGTTTAACCACTGCGTAATTGTAAATCATTTCGTTTTTGAGCCGCTGTTCATTTTGCACCTGCATCATAAACGCAACCGCTATGAACATAAAAACTATCATCATGCCCGACATTATGTCTGAAATCGACATCCAATGTTCGTCCGGTTTTTTCAATGTGATTTGCCCCCAATGTTTTCTGCTAAATGTACCAATGCGGCTAATTTTTTTGTTAGCGGCGTATAATCTTCGACAAATCTATTGGAGACTAAAAACAGCGCGTCTCCAAATTTTTCAACGGATTCTTCGATTTTGACTTTCAAGTCTTTGCTGAGATTTTCGGCGGATTTTTGAAGATTTTCATTGTTTATTTTCATCATGTGGTGAAGTGAAGATTCAATATCCTTGGTGATTTTGAAAGCGTCGTCACCGAGAGCCGCCGCGGCTTTTTGTATGGCGTCTTTAGTCGATTGAACTTCAGCGTCCATGATTTCGCGTTGTTTGTAAGAGGTACTTTCAATGCGTTTGGAAATTTCCAACATAGACTTCACGGTTTGATTTGAAATTTCTTCCAATCGATCGAAAGTCGCGTTGCCCAAATTTGCAATTTTCGTCGTCATTTCTCCTGCGCGAGTGGCGGTGCTGTTTATATTTTGAGCCACTTTATCGTTGAATTGCTGAATTTCTTTGCAAGTGTTTTGAACTAAATTTACAATGCTTGGAACGGCATTTTGGGCGCTGTTGCCGAGATTTTGAACTTCCAATAAAATCTGCTCCAATTTTTTCTCATAAACATTCGCCGTAACAATCAGATTCAAAATTTGCTCGCTGGAATTTTTAATCGCGCCGGAAGATTTTTCAATCTCAGCGATAGAATTTTTCGCGGCGTCAATTCCCGTAAAAGTTATTTCCAAATTTTTCGTGACGCGCTCGATAGTTTCTTGATAATGAATTTGCCAATCCAACAGCCGCCCGACCGCAATATTCAACTGCTTAAAATTTTCGCCGAATTGCTCAGTCAATTTCCGGTTAAAATCCCTCATAGTTTCATTCAGCGCTTCAATAAAAGTCTTGGTGTTATTTTCCGCCAAAGTTTTGCTGAAATCTCTAAGTTCGCGGATAATTTTATCATTGCCGTCGCGCAGGTCAAGGCGAATGTTCTTAATTTGACTGATAACCGTATATTCGCCGTCGTCGCCAATCGCCGCCGTCAATTTCTCAATCGAACTGCGTAATGCCCGCATTTCTGCAGATTTAGTTCCGTCCGATTTTTTCAAGTACAAAATTAAATCGGCAATGCTGGATTCGCCGCTGACGGTTTGATTAAAATTTTTCTGCGCGTCTATCTGACAATTTTTTAAATAGATTGAGCCCGCCATTCCCAAAATCGAAGTGATAAACGCTGCCTTCATTCCGTCCAAAAGATTCGTCACGCTTTGTTGTATTGCATTAGTGTCAAAATTGTACAAACCCCAGGCAATTCCAATGAAAGTAAATAATACGCCCAAAGTTGCGGCTGTGCGCGGCTGCTCGTAATCGCCAAACGGATCTTGAGCCAGATAATTTTTAAATTTTCTCTGCGCATTAATAAACCAGCCAATAAGTATCACGCAAGAAATTACTGTAGCAAGATTTTCAAAAATAAACGTCGTCAAAATCAGCACTCCTTTCAAATTGTAAAAAATAAAATTTCAATCCAAAATAAAAAAATCCTGCCCTTGCGATAGAAAAAAATCAATGCAGGAATATTTTTTGAAATTGCGAATTTAAATAGCGGTGATGTTTATGATTGCGATAATAGATTATGGCGTAGGGAATTTGTACAGCGTCGAAAAAGCGCTGATAGCAGTTGGCGGCGAAGTGAAATTGACAAACAACGCGGCGGATTTGAAACGCGCTGAAAAATTAGTTTTGCCAGGCGTCGGAGCGTTCGGTGACTGCATGAAAAATTTGGAGGCGACCGGATTAATCCCAACGATACTCGAACAAATTTTGATGCACAAACCGCTCTTAGGAATTTGCGTCGGGTTACAGATTTTATTTGAGCGCAGTGAAGAATCGCCGGACGTTAAAGGTTTGGGCGTATTCAAGGGCGAAGTGAAAAAAATTCGCGCAGGCGGATTTAAAATCCCGCATATGGGCTGGAACTCATTAACTATCGGCAGAAAAAATAATCTGGTGAAATTTGGCGCGTCTAAATTGATGGCGGGCTTGAATGATAAACCGTATTTTTATTTTGTGCACAGTTACCACGCAGTACCGGCGAATGAAAATTTGGTAACGGCGACGACTGATTACGGCGAGGCTGTGACGGCGGCTGTCGAATTGGGAAAAGTTTTTGCAACGCAATTTCACCCAGAAAAATCCGGCGACGTTGGCTTGAAAGTTTTAAAAAATTTTGTTGAGATGTGAGGAGTGTTTGAAATGTTGATTTTACCGGCGATTGATATTCTTGATGGAATGTGCGTGCGCTTGACGCAGGGCGATTTCAAAAAAGAATTGAAGTATTCGTATTATCCGGACGAAACGGCGACGGAATTGGAAGAAGCGGGCGCAGAATTTTTGCACGTGGTAGATTTGGACGGCGCGAAAACCGGAACTTTGGCGAATATTTTTGTGATTAAGCGCATTATCGACAGCGTTAACATTCCGATAGAAGTTGGCGGCGGTATTCGTCAAATGAGCGACATTGAGAATTTGCTGGACATTGGGATTAATCGCGTGATTTTGGGCAGTGCGGCGGTTGAGAATCCTGCATTTGTCAAAGAGGCGGCTGAAAATTTTGGTGACAGCATTGTTGTAGGAATTGACGCGCGCGAAGGTATTGTTGCGGTTCATGGCTGGTGCGATTCCGGCAAAATGGACGCGAAAGATTTAGCGGCGCGTATGGGCGATTATGGCGTTTCGACGATTATTTATACTGATATTGCTCGCGACGGAATGTTGGGCGGCGTCAATGTCGATAGGATTGCTGAAATTGCGCAGAGTTCGGGCGTTGACGTTATCGCTTCGGGCGGCGTAAGTTCGGTTGAAGATATTCGTAAACTCAGGGCGCGCGAAGAAGATGGAATTGTCGGGGCGATTATCGGCAAGGCTCTTTATGAAGGCGTGATTGATTTCAAAGACGCGCTCAAGGCGGCTGAGTGATTTATGTTGACGAAAAGAATAATTCCGTGTCTTGATGTTAAAGCTGGGCGCGTTGTCAAGGGAACAAATTTTGTAGGACTGCGCGACGCGGGCGATCCTGTCGAACTTGCGAAAAGATATGACGACGAGCGCGCGGACGAATTAGTTTTCCTGGATATAACGGCTTCGCACGAAGGGCGCGGCACAATGGTTGAAGTTGCGAAAAATTGTGCGGCTCAAGTTTTCATACCGTTCACAGTTGGCGGCGGCATTCGCACGGTTGAAGATATGCGCGTAATGTTGAAAGCCGGCGCTGATAAAATTTCCGTGAACAGTGCGGCGGTTAAAAATCCTGCACTGATTAGTGAAGGCGCAAAAAAATTCGGCAGTCAATGTATAGTTTTGGCGGTGGACGCTAAATCTTGCGGCGACGATAAATGGGAAATTTACATAAACGGCGGCAGGACTCCAACGGGCATTGATTGTATCGAGTGGGTTAGAAAAGCTGTGGCGTTGGGCGCGGGCGAAATTTTATTGACGAGCATGGACGCGGACGGCACTAAGGACGGCTACGATATTCCGCTGACGCGCGCGGTTTCTGAAAATGTTAATGTGCCGGTGATAGCTTCGGGCGGCGCGGGCGAATACGAGCATTTTTTGAAAGTTTTAGTTGACGGCAAAGCTGACGCGGTTTTGGCGGCGTCTGTCTTTCATTACGGCAAATATACGATTCGGCAGGTTAAAGAATATCTGAAAAAGCACGGCGTTGAAGTTCGATTTTGAGGTGGCAAAATGACTGTCGAAATTACAATGAGCGACGACGAATATAAATTTATCAGTAAATATGCCGCGACGAAAAATTTAACAGTCGAAGAAATTTTTTTGAAAACTGTACTTGAAAAAATCGGCGACGAAAAATTATTAGCGATTTCCGATGAAATTATCGCGCAGCGCGCAAAAGTTTATGAGGCGCTCGCAAAATGATTCGGCTCACTAAAAAACAAATTTTAACTTTACACAAAATTTTAATTGAAAAATTCGGCGGCGTTACCGGTATTCGTGATGAAAAATTACTTGATTCGGCTGTTAATGCGCCGTTTCAAACTTTTGGCGGTGAGGATTTATATTCGACGCTGATTGAAAAGGCGGCGCGGCTCGGTTACGGTTTGATAAAAAATCATCCTTTCCTCGACGGCAATAAACGCGCAGGGACTCACGCAATGCTGGTTTTTCTGAAAATCAATCGGGCTGAATTGAATTGTAGCGATAAAGATTTGATTGACATAATTTTTGGCGTGGCGGATAATTCGGTGACGTATGAGGAATTTTTGAATTGGTTGGAGGCTAATACTGATGAAGATTGACATTAGCAAGGTAAAATTCGACGCAAATGGGCTTGTACCGGCGATTGTGCAGGAAGAAAGCGGGCAAGTTTTAATGCTGGCTTATATGAATGAGGAATCGCTGAATAAAACTGTTGAGACGGGCTACACGCATTTTTACAGCCGCAGTCGTCAAACTTTGTGGAAGAAGGGCGAAACCAGCGGCAATGTTCAGCGCGTGCAAGAAATTTATTATGACTGCGACGGCGACGCGCTTTTAGTCAAAGTTCATCAAACCGGCGTTGCCTGTCACACGGGGACTTATTCCTGTTTCAGCGGGCGGCGGCTTGACGATAACGATAAACAACTTCCCGCCGTTGTCGAACAGCCGCAGGAAGAAAATCTCGCGCTGGTTTTGTACGAACTTTACGCGGTGATAAAAGATCGTCAGCGTCACCCTGTCGAAGGTTCTTACACGAATTATTTATTTGGCGCGGGTCAAGATAAAATTTTGAAAAAAGTTGGCGAAGAGGCAGTTGAAACTATCATTGCGTCGAAAAATGGCGAGGAAACTGATATTCTTTACGAAATGGGCGACCTTTGGTATCACTGCTTAGTTTTGCTGGCGTATCACGGAATTAAGCCGGAAGATTTATTCGCCGAACTTATGAACAGGCGCAAGGGCGGCAGTTATCACAAATTCACCGGCAAAACTGGTAAGCGTCCGAATGACTAAGTTTTTAATAATCCCGCTGATAATCTTATTGACAATCTCAAAAACTTTCGCGCAGGACATACAGGAAATCGCCGCCGGACCAAAAATCTTAGTGCTGAATTATCACCAAGTGCAAGACGTTTTCACTTCGCTGTCAATGCCGCCAAAGCTTTTCGACGAACAAATGAATTACCTGGTAACGCACGGCTACGTTTCGATAACACCGGACGAACTTTACAGCGGCTTAACGGGCGAAATGGAATTGCCGCCGAAACCAGTGCTGATAACATTCGACGACGGCTACGCGGACAATTACACAAATGCTTTTCCGATTTTGCAGGCGTACGGAATGCGCGCGACGATTTTTGTAATTCCGGCGTTTGTCGGCAAAAAAAATTATCTGACGTGGGAGCAACTGCGCGAAATGGAATTGGGCGGCGTCACGGTCGAATCGCACACGCTTAACCATCGCAAACTTGAAGAGTTGCCCGACGACGAAATCCGCAGTGAACTTTTAAATTCCAAATTGGTGCTTGAGGAAAATCTCGGTCACGCGGTGGAATTTCTGGCGTATCCTACCGGCACTTACAATTTGCACATTGCGAGCATTGCTAAAGATGTTGGCTACAAGGGCGCGTTCACGATTAAATATGGCAACGTCGATTTGGGCAGTAATTTATTTGCACTGGCGCGCGTTCCTATTTTCCAGACGGCTGCCACTATGAAGGATTTTTACGAGCGAATTGAATATCGGCAAAGTTTTGAAGAATTTGGTTGGGTTAAAAGATAGCCCGACCTTTTTTTACGTGAAAATTTTATGATTGACTAACAAAGCTAAACGGTTTAATATACATAAATGGAGGCGAATACTTTGATTAACATTGTCGAAAATTTACGAGCGGTGCGAAATGAAATTGAAACTTCGCGAAAGTTGCGGAAAGTTGAAATTAATGAGCCGGTAACTTTAATAGCGGTTACGAAAAATCACGACGTAGAAATGATGCAGCAGGCGATTGACGCAGGAGCTCAACATATCGGTGAAAATCGCATTCAAGAAGCGGCGGAAAAATTTAAAAGCCTAAATCGTGAAGTAACTCGACATTTAATCGGGCATTTGCAAACTAATAAGGCGAAACAAGCAGTACGACTTTTTGATTTGATACACTCGGTGGACAGTGAGCATTTGGCGGCGGCGATTGACAACGCGGCGTATTCTGTTGGGAAAATTCAAGACGTGCTAATCCAAGTGAATCTGGCTAAGGAAGAAACTAAATCCGGCGTTTACGAAGAAAATCTGCAGAGTCTCATTGAAAAAATCGACACATTGAAAAATATTCGTCTCCGTGGTTTTATGTTAATCGCCCCGAATTATTCGGACGTTGAAGATTGCCGTCCGCTCTTTCGTCGCATGTATGAAATTTTTGATAAAGTTCGTAAGACGCGGCAGGATTTTGAATATCTGTCGATGGGCATGACGCATGATTATAAAATTGCGATTGAGGAGGGGTCAAATGTTGTGCGGATAGGCACAGCAATTTTTGGCGAACGAAATTATTAAGAAACGGGGGATTTTACGAAAATGGGATTTGTGGAGAAGATGAGCAAAACTTTTGGATTTAGGGATGACGACGAAGATAAAGAACTCGAAACCAGGGACAAAGACGATACGCCCGTTGAGCCAAAAGAACCGCCTGCACCCGAATATACCAGCAGAAAAATTATCGGTTTCAATCCGACGGGTAGCGAAAATGCAGGTAATGAGGCAATGCCCCAGGACGTTGTCAGAACGAAAATTACTACGATTAAGCCCAAAGATTTCAGCGACGCGCAAACGGTAGCTAATTGTCTGCGCGAAAGTGTTCCGGTTGTGGTGAATTTTGAAGATACCGACCGCAACGAGGCAAAGCGCATAATCGACTTTATCAGCGGCACGACTTACGCGATTGACGGCGAAATTAAAAAAGTCAGCGAAGATGTATTTATCTGCGCGCCGGAAAATGTCACGGTCGAAAGTTCCACCGACGACAGGCGTCCTATCAGCAAGCTCATTGATTAGAAATTTCTTATGAAGATTGAAAGGCGGTTTAAGGTGTATGGCAAAAAAATCTCTTGATGAGAGAAAAATACTATTGATGTTGGTTTGCAAAAATAAGGACGAGTTTCAAGCGCAGTCTCAGTTTTTAGATAAGGCTCAATTAAGGATACCGGATGGCTGGACTCTTCAAGCTGCGCCAATTATAAAAAGCAAAAACCTCGCCGCCGCCTTAAATAATGTTCAGAAAAATAGCGACGCCAAATACAAAATTTATTTAACTGCGCCCGCCGTTTGGATTGATCCTATGATTATAATAAATACGGTGAATGCATTTTTCATTGAGCCGAAAACTGCAATGATTGGGCTATTTGGCTCTGAAATGCCGATTGACGGCGATTATACCCAAGCTAAAAATTTTTATGGAATGTATTGCTACCAAGACGGAAATACTACTAGGGTTTCTCAAGGCAAAGACGCACTTTATTTTCAAAAGACGCATATGTTAGACGGCGGATATTTCGCTACTAGTGAAGACTTGCCGTGGGACGAAAAAGTTGGCGAAGATTTTTTAATCGCGGCGCAGTGCTGCAATTTCCGCAGTCGTGGCTATGTTGTCGGCGTTGCTCACCAGGAAAATCAATGGATAGTTTATGCTAACGACGAAAAAATTTATAACGCTAAACCCGCGGAAAATAATTACGCCAAACAGCTTGAGCAGTTCAGAAATTTATACACTAAAAAATTCCAACCGCTGGTAAGTGTGTTAATTCCTTCATACAATCAGCCGAAATTTTGTCAAGAGGCGCTCGATAGTATTTTAGCTCAAAGCTACAAAAATATCGAAATTTTAATCGGCGACGACAGCACTAACACCGACGTCAAAAATATGGTTAAACCGTACTTGAAAAAATATCCAAACATAAAATTTTTCTACCACGAAGGCAAATCTTATGGCGCAGGAAAAAATATGATGTCCTTACTGAATGCTTGTTCCGGCGAATACGTGAACTTTCTTCTGCACGACGATTTATTTTATCCGGAAAAAATTTACAAAATGATGGAATATTACGTTCGCGATTTGGAAGATAATATTTGCCTTGTGAGTTCTGCGCGAGATCTGATTGACGAAAACAGCAAATTTATCAAGCGTAAAAATCCGTGGCATCCACACGCTGACAGGATAATGAACGGAATAGACGTTGGGCGGAAAGTTTTATTTACGCTGGCAAATTTTTTGGGCGAGCTGAGCACGATCCTTTTCAAGAAAAAAGACGTGGCTTTTCGCGACAATAAGGGCAATAAGGTTTATGAGATTGGTAATTATTGCGGAATTACAGGAACGGTTTATGGCGATTTAGATACTTGGCTGCAGATTTTAAAATCCGGCAAAGATTGCGTTTTTATGCACGAATGTTTAAGCGCGTTTCGTCAGCACGCCGCACAAAATACTTTCAATCCTCGTACGCGAACTCATTTACCGCTGGATGCTCTTGGTTTCTGTACAATTTCTTGGCTGAATAATGCATTTTTCCGCAACATTGACGAATATAAATACTGCTGTAACAAATGGATAACAATGTCCGCAATGTGGCTTACGCCGATTACTGACGCCGATACAGAAGAAATTAAGCATTTCAAAAATTGGATTATCAATCTGCGCGAAATTTGCATGTCGGGCGATTACGCAAAAATTCTTGATGGCTCAATCCGATTTTTGCTGGAACGTCTGCCGGAAAATAATCCGCTTATGCCGCTGATTAAGAAAAATGAACGCACAGGACTTTGGGAAAAAATAAATTCTCCATTGGAAATGTCTTGCGAATCGAGGTGAGATTGTGCAGGTAGTGAAGTACGTATTTCAGCCGCACGGCGACGAACGCGGACAGTTGGTTGCTTTGGAAGAATTTAAAGATATTCCATTTCGTATCAAACGCGTGTATTATATGTACGATACGGTTGACGGCGTTGTTCGCGGCAAGCACGCTCATAAAACTTTGCAACAGATTTTAGTTTGCATTCACGGCAGCTGTAAAATTCGTTTGGACAATGGCAGCGAAAAAAAAATTGTGCCGCTTGAGAAACCGTATGAAGGGCTTTACGTTGCAAATAATATGTGGCGCGAAATGTACGATTTTTCGCCAGGCGCGGTGCTTTTAGTTTTCGCGTCCGAACTTTATGACGAGAGCGATTATATCCGCGACTACGACGAATTTTTGAATTTTGTTAAGGAGCGTAAAAATAACGGTGAAAATTGATTTAGCGGTATTAGGGCGGCAATTTGAATTGCACCAGGCGGAATATGAGGCGGCGGCGCTTAGGGCGTTGCGGTCGGGCTGGTACATTCTTGGTCACGAGCTGGAAAATTTTGAGCGCGAATTTGCCGATTATCTTGGTGTGAAATTTTGCGTTGGCGTAAATTCTGGGCTTGACGCTTTGACATTAGCGGTTCGGGCGCTAAAAATTGGCGCGGGCGATGAAGTCATTGTTCAGGCAAATACTTACATTGCAACGGTTTTAGCCATTACTGAAAATGGAGCGACGCCGATTTTTATTGAGCCGGACGAATTTTATAATTTGGACGCCGAGAAAATTGAATCTGCCATTACTGAAAAGACGCGCGCAATTATGGTCGTGCATTTGTATGGGCAAGCGTCGAATATGAGCAAAATCTGCGCGATAGCCGAAAAATATAATCTGCCGCTGATTGAAGATTGCGCGCAATCTCACGGTGCTAAATTCGCTGGCAAAATGACCGGCACTTTTGGCATTGGCTGTTTTAGTTTTTATCCGACGAAAAATCTTGGCGCATTTGGAGATTCTGGCGCGGTTGTGACTGACGATGAAAATTTTGCTAAAACGATTAAAATGCTCCGGAATTACGGCAGCGAAATTAAATATCATAATAAGCTTGAAGGCGTCAATTCGCGGCTCGATGAAATCCAAGCGGCACTTTTGCGCGTGAAACTTTCGCACTTGGACGAACTTAACAGCGAGCGAAAAAATATTGCCGCCCGATACTTGCGCGAGATTTCCAATCCCAAAATTATCCTGCCGAAAATCCGTGAAGGCGCGGAGCACGTTTGGCATCAATTCGTCGTTCGTACAGAAAATCGCGCAGATTTCCAAGCTTATCTTGAAAAAAATAATATTAAAACTGTGATTCATTATCCGATACCGCCGCATTTGTCGGAATGTTATCAGCGGCTCGGCTATAAGCGCGGCGATTTTCCCATTGCTGAGAAATTTGCTGATGAAGTTTTAAGTATGCCGATATTTAACGGTATGACTGCGGCTGAAGTCGATTACGTGATTGAAGTTTTGAATAAATATTGAGGAGTTGAAAATTTGCAGGATACGCGGGAAAAAATAATTCGCTACTACAAAGGCACTGAGGGCGAACAAATGGCGATTAAGCTGGTAGATTTTGCCGGTCAAGCTATTAAAAATCGCAAATACAAGCTGAGCGGGTTTCTGACGCCGTTTGAGCAGGAAATGGCGAATACTATTGCCAACAGCCTTGGTGAGTTGAATGTTGAATTTGACGGCGGCTATATCGGCGCGGAAAGGCAACGCGCGGCTTTTTGTCATACGGATTTTGTTGGTACGCCGGCGTTTGAAATTGCGGTTATCAAAGCTGAATGGAACGGCGAATTTGCGCGGCTCAGTCATCGCGACGTTCTTGGCTCGATTTTGAGTTTGGGCGTCAATCGCGAAATTGTCGGCGATATTATTGCCACGAAAGAATTTGCCAAAATCCTTGTCGATAAAAAAATGGCTGATTATTTCGTTGCGAATTTGAAAAGGATTGGCGACGCGGGCGTTGAAACTACGCTTGATGAACTTTCGGAAATTGCGCCCAAAGAAGAGCGCGTTAAGGAAATTAGCGCAACGGTTGCGTCTTTGCGCGTTGATTCTATCGCCGCCGCTGGTTTTGGAATGTCGCGCAGTAAAATGGCGGCTGAAATTGACGCGGAAAAAGTTCAGCTGAATTGGCAAACCGTGAAAAATGCGGCGCAGTCAATTAAGGCTGGCGACGTTTTGAGTATGCGCGGGCGCGGGCGGCTGGAAGTTTCGGAAATTCGCGGGCAAACTAAAAAAGGACGAATCGGCGTCCTGCTCAAAAGATTTTTTTAATAGGAGGCAATGCCGGTGCTTACGCCAATGGATATTCACAATCACGAATTTAAGAAAAGTTTTCGCGGCTACAATGAAAATGAAGTCGACGAATTTCTTGACAGGATTGTGAGCGATTACGAAAAAGTTCTGCGCGAAAATGAAAAACTCAAAGAGCGCGCCAATCTCAACGAAAAGGAAATTAGCCATTACAAAAGTTTGGAACAAAATCTGCAGGATACCTTAATGGTCGCGCAGAAAACCGCCGAGGAAGTTATAAATTCGGCGCGGAAAAATGCTAAGGAAATGCGCGAAAACGCCACTAACGAGGCTCAAAGCGTCCACGAAAATACTATGCGCGAAGCCCAAAATATTCGCGTGCAGGCGCAACTCGACGCCAAACAGCGCGTTGATGAGGCGGCGAATAAACTTCACGCCGTCGTCCTTGAGTATGACAGAATCGTTCGCGAAAAAAACGCGTTCCTGCTCAAAATGCGTACCGCGCTTGAATCCGAACTCGCCGTTATTACGCAACTGCTCGCGTCAATTCCTGGTCCAAATGAATCTGAATCTATCAAAGCCGCCGCGCTCAAAGTCGAACAAAGTTTGCGCGTTTATGAAAATATAACTTCGCCCATTGCCAAAGTCGAAACTCCGGCTAAACCTAAGCCCGCTGAACCTGCCGCTAAATCTGCCGCAATTACTAAAACTGCTGACACTAAAAAATCTGACGCCGCCAAAGATAAATTAGACGAAACCGTTGTTATTAAGAAAAATTGAGGCGTCAACCGTGAAAGCTGTTATCAACTTCCTAAAAAAAGTTTTGCTCGTCATTGAATTATTTTTCGTGATACTAATCGTACATTGGGAAAAAGTTTTGTTCGTGGGAATAATCGCGCTCGACCAATTTTCAAAGCTAAAAATCGTCCAGTCAATGTCGCTCGGCGAATCAATCCCCATACTCGGAAATTTTTTCCGCTTCACATACGTACTAAACCCCGGCGCGGCATTTGGAATTTTGCCCAATCAGCGGGTATTTTTTTTGGTAATAGGCGCGGCGTTGTTAATTTCATTCGCATATTTTTTCCCGAAAATCAACAAACGCAATCGGCTTTTAAAATTTGGCTGGATAAGTTTGGTGAGCGGCTCGACGGCAAATCTGATTGACAGGGTGCAAACCGGCAAGGTGATAGATTTTTTTGATTTTGGATTCGGCGCGATTTTCAATGTGGCGGACGTGGCGATTGTCAGCGGTATGCTCATAATGATTTACATTGTAACTTTTAAAATGGACGACGACGAAAGGGCGCGGCGATGAATTTTACAGATAAATTTACATTTCTTATCAAAAATTTTTCTTCAAATGTGGCGATTGTCAGCGGTATGCTCATAATGATTTACATTGTAACTTTTAAAATGGACGACGACGAAAGGGCGCGGCGATGAATTTTACAGTTGAAGGCGCGGCTAAAAATTTGCGGCTGGATATTTATTTGAGTGAGAAATTTCCGGATTGGTCGCGTTCGCACATTCAAAAAATTATTGGCGACGGCGTTGTTATTGTCGATGAAAAAATTGTTAAGCCGAGTTTGAAATTGGCGGGCGGCGAAAAAATTTTCATTGGCGAAATTGAAACTGCTGACGCAGAATATTTGCCGGAGAATTTGCCGCTTGACATTTTGTACGAAGACGGCGATATTATTGTGGTGAATAAGGCGCGCGGAATGACTGTGCACCCTGCCGATACCGTGAAGTCTGGCACGCTGGTTAATGCGCTGCTTTTTCACTGTAAAGATTTATCGGGGATTAACGGCGTCAGGCGTCCTGGCATTGTTCACCGGCTCGACAAGGATACTTCGGGCGTTATGGTCGTTGCGAAAAATGATTTGGCGCATGTGAATTTGGCTGAGCAGATTAAAAACAAAGTTGCCACGCGAAAATATTTTGCGATAGTTCACGGCGTGATTGTTGACAACGCAGGAATTATTAACGGCGCGATTGGGCGCGATAAAATCGACCGGCAAAAAATGGCGATTATGGCGGGCGGCAAACCGGCTGTGACTGAGTTTAAAGTTTTGGAACGGTTTAAAAATTTTACCTACATTGAATGCAAACTTCAGACCGGCAGAACTCATCAAATCCGCGTGCATATGGCGGCGATTGGACATCCGCTTTTGGGCGATACTAAATACACTGCGCGAAAAAATATTTTTGAAATAAGCGGACAGGCTTTGCACTCGCATACATTGAGTTTGATTCACCCCGCAACCAATGAGCGTATGAATTTCACTGCGCCGCTGCCAAATGATATGGCGAAAATTTTAAAGCAGCTGGAGGAATCGAATGTTTAATTTTTCCCGCAAGGACACTGAGTTTTTCGATTTATTTTTGGAGAACGCGAAATATTTTCACCTGGGCGCGGTTTTGCTCGACGAAGTCATTAAAGACCCAAATAAAACTTTTGAGCGTATTGAAGAAATTCTTGGGCTTGAATCCGCCGCCGACGAAGTTAACGAACGCATTATCGCCAAGCTGAATCTGAGTTTCATTACGCCAATTGACCGCGAAGATATTTATATGATAGCTAGCGAATTGGCAACGGGCGTTGATATGTTGCACGACGCGCTCCAGCGAATTATTATGTACCACGCCGGACACGCCACTGAAAAATCCGCGCGAATGACTAAGCTTTTGGTTGACAGCACGAATGAACTTTTGCGCGCCTTTGAACTTATGAAAAATATCAAGAAGAATCAGCGCGAAATGCTTGACGCGGTTCACAAAGTTGCCGATTACGAGGGCAAGGGCGATCACATTTACCGCGAAGATATTGGGATTTTATTTGACGAGGCGGAAGTTGCGGCTAAGGAACACGGCGCGAGCAAGGCTGTTATTCACCTTATCAAATGGAAAGATATTCTTGAAGACCTTGAACAGACGCTTGACCATTGTAAAAAAATCGCTGAAATGATTCGCGGGGTGGTTATGAAATATGCTTGAATTGCAGTACTTAATTTTCACGGTAATAATTTTGGCGCTGGCGTTCGACTTCATAAACGGCTTCCACGATACGGCAAACGCGATAGCAACTTCAGTATCAACACGCGCACTTTATCCGACCCACGCAATTATTATGGCGGCGGGTCTAAATTTTTTTGGGGCAATGTTTTCAACGGGTGTTGCGAAAACGATTGGCGGCGACATTGTCAGTTCGGCTAATATTGTTGACGAAAAAATAATTATCGCGGCGCTTTTCGGAGCAATTATTTGGAATTTGTTAACGTGGTGGTTCGGTATTCCTTCGAGTTCGTCTCACGCTTTGGTTGGCGGCTTAATTGGCGCGGTTTTAATTTCTGTCGGCGCTGAAGGTTTGAATTGGAATGGCATTGGCAAAATTGTTGTGGCGCTGATAGCTTCGCCGTGCGTTGCGATTGTTACCGGCGTTATCGTGATGAATATTTTATTTAGGCTGTTTGGGAATTTCAGCCCGCACGCTGTGAACGACGGATTTAGGCGAATGCAAATATTATCGGCGGCGACAATGGCATTTTCACACGGCTCGAATGACGCGCAAAAATCTATGGGAATAATAACGCTGGCACTTTTCAGCGGCGGATTTATCAGTGAATTTGAAGTTCCAACTTATGTAAAAATACTCTGCGCGACGGCAATGGCGATAGGAACTGCAACGGGCGGCTGGCGAATAATAAAGACAATCGGCGGGAAAATCTTCAAGCTAGAGCCGATAAGCGGCTTTGCGGCGGATTTAAATTCGTCAATCGTGGTATTCAGTGCGACGCTGTTACATTTGCCGGTTTCGACAACGCACGTAGTTTCCGGTTCGATAATGGGCGTAGGCACGGCTAAACGGGTTAACGCGGTACATTGGGGCGTAGCTCAAGAAATGGTCAAGGCGTGGATTATGACGATACCGCTGACAGCGCTGATGGGCGCGGGCGCATATTACGCGGTGGATTTTATTTTTGATTGAGGTGAGGATTTTGAAAGTGGCGTTTTTCGACTCAGGGATAGGCGGGCTGTCGGTATTGCACCACGCGATGAAAATTTTGCCGAATGAAGAATTTATATTTTACGCGGACGAAGACAATGTACCGTACGGCACAAAGACGCAGGAGCAAGTTTTAGAATACGTGGCGGAAGCGTTTAAATTTTTAGTCGCGCAGGACGTAGGCGCAATAGTTGTCGCGTGCAATACGGCAACTTCGGCGGCAGTACGGGCGATGCGTGAAAAATATTCGCTGCCAATAGTTGGAATGGAACCGGCGATAAAGCGGGCGCTAGATTTATTTCCTGCGCGAAAAGTTTTAGTGACGGCAACGGAAATTACAATCACGGGCGAAAAACTTCAAGCATTAATCGACAGATTGAACGCGCGGGAATTTGCAGAATTGCGGGCGTTATCGGAGTTGGTTGAATTTGCGGAGCGAATGGAATTTAATTCGGCGGCGGTAGAAAATTATCTGCGCGAAGAATTTTCAGCGTACGACTTCAGTGAATTTTCGTCAGTTGTTTTGGGCTGCACGCACTTCAATTATTTTAAAGACACAATGCGAAAAATTTTGCCAGCGCATATAAAATTTTTGGACGGCAACGAAGGTACATTGAATCAGCTGATACGCTTAGCTGGTTTAGTGAAAAGTGAAAAATCACTAGCCACTAACCACCAACCACTAATCACTTACTACTACTCCGGCAGAAAGGTAACTTCGACTAAAGAGTTGACGCGACTGAAAAAATATTTGCAACGGCTCGACGAAATGTATTTGATTTGAGGTGCGGAAATGGTATATTTAATGGGCGCAGGACCAGGCGACGCGGGGCTTTTGACAGTGAAGGCGCGCGAAATTTTAGAGGCGGCTGACGTTGTGATTTACGACCGGCTTGCTGACGAAAAAATTTTGAGATACGCTGACAATGCGGAAAAAATTTATGTTGGCAAATCGGCTGGGCAACATACTTTAACGCAGACTGAAATTAATAAATTGCTGGTTGAAAAAGCTAAGACTGCGAAAAATATTGTGCGGCTCAAAGGCGGAGATCCATTTGTATTTGGGCGCGGCGGCGAAGAGGCGCTTTTTCTGCGCGAAAATGGCGTTGACTTTGAAATAATTTCAGGCGTCACGAGCGCTATTGCAGTTCCGGCGTACGCGGGCATTCCGGTTACTCATCGCGGCGTTGCGACTTCATTTGCCGTTGTCACAGGGCATGAAGACCCCGCTAAATCTGAATCGAGTATTCGCTGGGATAAAATTTCGACTGCCGCCGATACGCTGATTTTTTTAATGGGAATTGCTAACTTGCCGAAAATCACCGCGAAATTGATTGAGAACGGTCGCGCAGGCAATACTCCGGCGGCTGTCATTCGCAACGGCACGAAACCCGCGCAGGAAGTTTTGATAACCACGCTGGAAAATGCGGCGGCTGATGTTGAGAAAAATAAAATCGCTCCGCCCGCAATTTTCGTTGTCGGCGAAGTCGTTAATCTGCGCGAAAATCTGAAATGGTTCGACAGTAAAATTTTGTTCGGCAAAAAAATTCTTGTGACTCGAACGCGCGAACAGGCGTCGAAACTTAGTGAAAAACTTGAAAATCTCGGCGCTGAAGTTATCGAATTTCCCACAATAAAAATTGCCGCGCCTACTGACAATTTCAAAAGTCTGGACGCGGCTATTTCTGATATTAAAAATTTTGACTGGGTGATTTTCACCAGCGCTAATGGCGTTGAGAAATTTTTTGAGCGGCTGAAATTTTTTAAGCTGGACGCGCGCGCTTTGGGCAATGCGAAAGTGGCTGTGATTGGCTCTGCGACCGCTGAAAAACTTTTACACTATGGAATTGCGGCTGATATTATTCCCGCCGAATTTCGCGCAGAAGGGCTGATTGACGCGCTGAAAAATCTTGTTGCCGGTAAGAAAATTTTAATCGCTCGCGCAGAAATCGCCCGTGATATTTTGCCGATTGAACTGAAAAAATTTGGCGCTGATGTAACAGTTGCCGCTGCTTATAAAACCATTCCCGCCGAAAATTCCGCCAAGATTGATTTTAACCAGATTGACATTGTGACGTTTACAAGTTCCTCGACGGTTGAAAATTTTGTTGCGGCAGTTGGCGCTGAAATTTTGTCGAAAGTTAAAATTGCGGCGATTGGTCCGATAACTGCTGGCACTTTGAAAAAATTTGGCGTTGAGGCTGATATTATCGCGCAAGAATTTACGATTGACGGGCTGGTCGACGCCATTAAAGCCGCATACGAGCCATTTTAAAGCATTTTTTTCTTCATAGTGTTTTTGTACTAAAAATTGTTTACAATGGCGTTAACGGGCTTCTAGTGAGTTAAAAACAGCTTTTATTTTGCAACCGCCGAAATTTCAGTTGTAAAATTTTCCCAACCGATTCTGTCAAGCATATTCCTGAAACGCTCACCCGCCTTTGCATTATTCTCGAAAAAATTTAGCGCCGCCTCAACAATCGCGAAAAGTTTTTCATCGTCAAAGACAATCGGCAAAATATTTTTCCCGACAGCAATTCGGTTGCCGTACAGCCCGCCGAACGAAATTACAAAACCGCTCTTGCCCTGCCACGCCTCGACAGGGCAACTTTTTATGCACTTGCCGCAGTACACGCATTTATTTTCGTCGCGCTCAACGGTTTTCGATTTTTTATCAACGACGATAGCCTTTTCCGGACAAACCGCCTGGCAGACGCCGCAATAAATACAATTTTCAGCGTTCCAATTCGGCTCGACGCCGCCCTCAGCTAAAAATTTTTTAACTTCAGCAATATCGTCAAGGTGAATAAACGGAATTTCAATGCCCTGCCGCGAAGTCAAATGTATGTAACTTTTCCCGAAAATTTCCGCCGCGCGCTGAATCGTGCAAAGTTGCTCCGACGTAAAATGTCCGCCCACACTTTTTAATCTCATAGAAAAATAATTCGGCTGTCTTTGGCGCATAAAGCCGCCCTGTTTCAGTTCTTTGTAATTTACGCCCACGTTAATCTCTCCTAAAATTTAAATCACGTAGTCAAAATAGAATTTCAACTCGCGGAATTGATTCAAAAAATAGCGGTAATTTTTTTGCCGCGAATCTTCACAAAGCCCGAATCTTGCAAGAGAATTATATCAAAATCCGCCGGATAATTAAAGCTGAAACCGGTCATTGAAATTTGGTCGCCGATTTTGTAAGTCGCATTTTCAATTTCGGCAACGTGCGTAAATTCGCGTTTCTCAACATCGTAATAAAATTCGTCGAAAAGTTCAGCGTGAAAATTCAAACCGTCAGCCGCAAAAACAGTTCCCGCCGCAATATTTTTTTCCGCGCTCAAAATAATTCCGCCGCCCGCCACATCGTAGCCGTCGACCAAAACAAATCTGCCCGTCGCTTGAAATTCACCGAACGCATCAAACGCCAATTCGTTTTTCAGCTTAAAAATAATTTCGCCAACGTCATTTTTGCTGAGCTCTCGCGCAGGGCTTTTACTTTCCAGCGTCGCCGCGTCAACTGCGCGATAGATTTTTTATCACGCTCTTGCCAATACGCAATCGAAGTTATGACAGTTTCGCGCCCTTCGGGGAAAATTTTTATCCTGTCGCCAATTTGCAATTTGCCGCTCTCAATCCGCCCCGCAATAATCCTGCGTTCATCAAATTTGTACACGTCTTGAATCGGAAAACGCAGCGGCGCGGAAATATTTTCTTCCAAATTGTTAATCGAATCAAGCGCCTCAATCAAAGTTTCGCCGCCGTACCACGAAAGATTTTCAGATTTACTGATAATCTTTGCTCGCTGTAATTCACCAAATCCATCTTGTTGACAAGGACGGCGATATTTTTAATGCCCAGCAAACTCAAAAGGTAAGCGTGACGCCGCGATTGTTCCTGCACGCCAGCTTGAGCGTCGATAACCAAAAACGCCGCATTCGCATTAGCCGCCCCGCTTATCATATTTTTCAAAAATTCCTTGTGACCAGGCGCGTCGATTATCAAGTAATTTCGCTTAGCTGTGGCAAATTTAATCTGCGTCATATCAATGGTAATTCCCTGCTGGCGCTCCTCTGCAAAGGCGTCGAGCAAATACGCAAATTCAAAATCCTTGCCGGTTTCGTCGGCAATGCGCTGAACTTTATCGATAATCCCCTGCGGCAACGAATGAGTTTCATACAACAGCCGCCCGATAATCGTACTTTTGCCGTGATCGACGTGTCCCACGAACACAATTTTCAATTCGCTCATTTCCGCACCTCACATATAGCCTTCGCGCCGCAATTTCTGCAATGCGTAAGAATCTTCGTTGTCTTGGGCGCGCCCCGCACGTTCGCCAATATTCGTATTTTTCAGTTCGTCAATAATTTTTTCAACAGTGTCAGCGTCCGAATCAATTTTACCCGTGCAACATTCACAGCCCAAACTCCGATAACGTTTGCCATTTTTCGCAAAATATAAATCGATAACCGGAATATTTTCGCGGCGAATGTATTCCCAAATATCAAGCTCAGTCCAAGATAAAATCGGGTGCACGCGGATATGATGCCCCTTGGGAAAATCCGTCTTAAATTGATTCCAAAGTTCGGGCGGCTGATTCGCATAATCCCAAGCGTCAGTTTCATTGCGCTCGCTGAAAATTCTTTCCTTGGAACGCGAGCCTTCTTCATCGCGCCGCACGCCGACAATTAATCCGTCGAAACCATATTGCTTGACAACCTGCTTGAGCCCTTCGGTTTTCATTCGTGTGGACGATTAATTTTATTCCGAGTTCATTAGCAACGCGGTCGCGGTATTCAATCATCGCCGGTATTTTCCGCAACGTGTCAACGTGAATAAACGGAAATGGTACGTGACCAAAAAAAGCTTTTTGCGCCAGCCACAGCATAACCGTTGAATCTTTACCGATTGACCAGAGCATTCCCAATTTGCCCAATTTACAATAAGCCTCGCGCAGAATGTAAATACTTTCAGCTTCGAGTTCGTCAAGTCTGTCCATAATTTTCACCCCTCAAAATTTATTCGCCTGCGTCTTGTCAACTTCAAGCATAATTTTTTCGCCGTTAGTTTTTAAAATTTTCCACGTCAATTTATGCAGCGAATCTTCAGCGAAAAGTTTAGCGCCCGTGCCGCCCAAATCTGCCGACAGCTGATAGCAAAGCGCATTAGCCGGACAAATTTTCACGCAGGCACAGCAGCCCCAACAATCCCGCACGTCACGCATTTTCGCGCAGGTCTTTTCCAAAAAAATAAATTGCCCGGGCAAATGTCAACGCACCTGCCACAGCCAACGCATTTATTTTTATCAATCGTAACCATTTTCAAGCTCCCGATAAATAATTTTGGTCGCGCCGTTCGACGTAACCGAATTTACAAAGCAATTAAATTTTTCTGCGCGATTCGGATAATCCAAATTCTGAGCAAAACCAGCCCACCGAGTTTCCCGCCGCGTGCAGTTTCTCAGATAAAATTTCCAGCCGCTGAATATTTTTCGCCGCCAAATCTAATTGCCGCTCATTAAATCGGTAATTCTGCGTTAAGCCGCCCGCCACGTCGCCTATCGCAAATAAATTTTTCAGCGTAGTTTGACGATCGACATTCACCCAATAACCCGCCGCCGTGTGCCCGCCGATTATGTAGGGCTCAGTGCCGGAAATTTCAACGTTAAATTTGCTCGGCAACTGCTCAGTTTCAATCCAGCGCAAAGTTTGAGCAGGCGACATATTCAGATAAGCATTGAGCAAATCTTTTTCCTGCGCGTCAGTAATTCCAACAGTTTTCAAATAACACGGACCGCGCCCCGCGAGATTTTCAGCCGTCACCGCGTAAACTCTTTCGCTGGTCGTGTTGCCGTAATTTTTTTGGTAAAGTTCACCGCGCGAATTAATCTGCTCGGCTTTGACGCCCTGCGCGAGCGTTCCGGTCGGCGAAATTGTATCTTTGCAGCGAATTGTAATAAATCTTTTTGCGAGTGCTGAAACCGTACGCGCCCAAAATCTTATCGCTGTCGCGCAGAAATTCAGCAACGTTGACGTGATTAAAAATCCGGACGTTCGGAAATTTTTTCACCGCGTCAGCCAATATCAGCTTGATATTTTCGCCGTTGATTTTGACATTCCGCCAGCCGCAAGACAGCCGCTCCGCCGAATATCAGCCTTTTCAACGACGATGATTTTTAAATCCGGATTAAACTCACTGAGCCGAATAGCCGCGAAAAGTCCCGCCGCGTCGCCGCCAAATCCGCAACTTTCGCCGTGTACATTTGGTTTCCCATTTGCGGGATCATCATTTCCGGCATTCGCTCGCACATTACGATATTTTTTCCGTACCGCGATAAAATTTCTTCGTGCGAATATTTGTAGCTGTGACAGTCGCGGCGGCTCGCATACACGCAATAAAAATGTTCGCCATTATCCGGCAAAATCCGCGAATCCGTTGTAACCATATCCGCCCAAATCTGATAAACGTCCGTGGACTGCGCAAAATTAATCATATCGGGCGTATAACCACCGGCGGGGCGCATATTCACTTCCAGCCCAACAAAATCGCCAATTTCGCCCAAGCCTTTCTTCGCTTGTGTCAATCTGAAAAATTCTAAATGCACAAAGCGGCTCAGATTTGCTGTCTAAAATGGCGTCGTACGAGCAAATATCGCCCGTGATAAATTCTTCCATAACATGCGGCACTTCAACGTGATTTGCGAAAAAATTTGCCAAATCGGCGGCGCTGTTAATTTTGAAAGTGTCGGTCGCGCCAACGCCAATTTTCAAATTGCTCGCCCGTCGTGATATGAAAATCCGTGCGCAATTTGGCATCCTGCTCAAGCCAAAATTCATTGTTCGATTCGAGCCAGTCAATTTTGCCGTGCTTAAATTCCAAAAACGCAACCGCCCTAAGTATCGCGTCATAATCGCCAAGATTTGGCAGATAATAATATTCAGTCAGCGAATTTTTCAATTCTTCGCGCAGAGTTTCAAATGGTGAATCGCCTATTCCCAAAACATTGACGCCGTTTTTATGCAAGCGATCACAAAAATTCCAATAGTGTTTAGGAAACTGCGGCGAAATAAATACAAAGTTCATCTACTGCGCCCCCTTCAAAAATTCCGGCAGGAAATATAAAATCTGCTTTTTCCACCAATACCAGTCGTGGCAAACGTCATAGCCCCAAAAATCTGTCCACGCGTGAATATTTTTCGCTTTGAAAATTTCGCTCATAATGGCGGTCGTGCGGACGCCTTCCTCTTCCCAAGCGCCTTGACCTATGCACAAAATAATTTTTTTCGCGAATCAGCGGCAAAATTTCTTCAATGATATAGTTGTAGTAACTTTCCTGCCGCGCCGCCCACGCCATAAATTTTTACATTCATATTTCGCCGCAAATTTTTACTATACCGATACAATTTGAACAGCCCCTTTATCAAATTATCACTGATTCTTTACGTTTTGCCGCATTTTCAATTACGCGCGTTTTGTCGCCATCAAAGCCGTAAATCTTATGAATAAAAACAAACGCTTCATCGCCTTCGCGCAGAGGCGCTTGTTCCAAACCGCGAAATCCGCGCAGAATGTGCCCCTTAACTTCAATGTCGATTTAGTTCAGCAAGTTCTTCGACGCGCTCCTTAATTTCGGCGGCGGGCTTTTTCTGCACCGTCAAACCAAATGCGATATTGTCAAAAACCGTCATATGTTTAAAAAGCGCGTAACTTTGAAACAGAAAACCAATCCCACGCTTGCCTGGCGGAAGGTCATTAACGCGTTTGCCGCCAATGAAAATATCGCCGCTGTCGGGCGTCTCAAGCCCCGCTATCATTCGCAAAATCGTAGTCTTGCCGCTGCCCGATGGTCCGAGCAAACCAATTAATTTGCCGCGCTCAACTTCAAAGCTAACATTATCCGACGCCTTGAAATTCCCGAAATGCTTGTTTATATTTTTAAGTTGAACTTCCAACATTCAAATCACCTATTTTCGGAACATCAGAATTTTTATTATCGGTAGGAATTTTTTCTTCAACGGGATTCTTATTCGCATTCTCGACGATATTTCTCAAAATCAAAATGATAATCGCCAAAAATACCAGCACCGACGCGACCGCAAATGCCGCTGTGAAATTGTATTCGTTGTACAAAATTTCAATGTGCAATGGCAAAGTATTTGTCTTACCGCGAATGTGTCCGCTAACTACCGATACAGCCCCAAATTCACCCAACGCTCGCGCCCATCGTTGCCGCCGCTTCTTCTTCAGAGCGCCCTTGATTTTCCATTACCGGCACTATCACGAATAAAAACGCCGTCGCTAAAAATATTAAAAATCTCTGTAGCCAAATTGATTCACGCATTTGCCGCCCCTCCAATCTTTTTCAGCTGCCGCGCCTGGTAGCCGTCAGCAACGACCGGCGATATTGCGAATGGCAAATCGATTAGCGAACCCAAAAATGTTTTTCCGCGAAAGTCAAATTTCGTCAACAACCACGCCGACGCAATTCCGAAAATCGTATTCAGCACAACCGCTAAAATCGTTGCCTCTATTGTCAAGTACAGCGCCTTCAATGCGTATTCGTCGGAAACGCCGTCGCTAAAAATATTAAAAATCTCTGTAGCCAAATTGATTCACGCATTTGCCGCCCCTCCAATCTTTTTCAGCTGCCGCGCCTGGTAGCCGTGACAAAACCATCATCGCGATTATAGCGGCGGTATCAATTCTGGGAAAATTACTTTGCTGAAAATCGTCCAATTTCCCGCGCCGAATAAATTTGCTGCCTCTTCAAGTTGCGGGTCGAGTTCCTTTAAAACAGGCTGTACGCTCCGCGCTACAAACGGTATCCCTACGAAAATCAGCGCGATTGTTATTCCCATTGGTGAAAATGCTGATTCAATTCCTATGCTGTAGAAAAATTGTCCGAGCGGTCCGTTTTGCGCATAAAGCGTTGTCAAGGCAATTCCTGCAACCGCCGTCGGCAACGCGAATGGTAAATCTATCAGCGCGTCCATTATTTTTTTGCCGCGAAAATTATATCCCACCAACACCCACGCGATTATCAAGCCGAATACCGCGTTGATTAAGCCAGCCGCCAATGCGCAGAAAAAACTTACGCCGTAAGCATGAACATTTCGCCAATCCGTGACTGCCGCGATAAATTTTTCTAATCCCATGCCGCTCGCGAATAGCACAAACGCCGCCAGCGGTATAAATAAAAATAAGCTGACAAATGTTAAAGTTATGCCTAGCGTCAAGCGCCGACCAGGTATCACGTCAAACATTTTCAATCACTCATTTCTGATAAATCTGGTCGAAAGTGCCGCCGTCAGCAAAATGTTCGTCGTGCGCCTTCACCCAGCCGCCAAATGCTTCGTCAATCGTGAAAAGCGTCAGTGGTTTGAAAACATCGCTGTACTTATTCAAAATTTCTGGATTGCGCGGGCGATAAAAATTCTGCGCGGCAATTTCCTGCCCTTCGTCCGAATACAGGTACTTCAAATATTCCGTTGCCAATGCGCGGGTATTTTTCCTGTCAACAACTTTATCAACAACAGCAACGTTCGGCTCAGCTAAAATGCTCAAGCTCGGCGTGATAATTTCGTAATTGTCGGGGTCGTCTTTCATTGAAAGTAAAGCCTCATTTGTTCACTTTCCCAGCCCGCGTCAATCAGTCCGGCTTTTTGAACTTCCAAAACGTCATAAGCCAGCGCCAATGTCACAACGTCAGCTTCAAGCCCTTCGATGACTGCGCGAGCCTGCTTGCCACTGCCGCCGTGAGATTGCGTCAAAATTATTTCGCCCCTGCCTAAATCTTTTTCCCAGTGCGATTTGAATTTGTCATTGTACGCAGAATAAAGTTCGCGCGTCGGGTCATACGATACATTTAAAAATTCCTGCTTATCTTGAACATTTGAATTATCGCCGCCGCAACCCGCCATTATTCCAGTTGAAAAAAATAAATCCCGCCGCAATTATCGAACAAGCAACTTTTGAAAACTTAAACATTACAAAAACCTCCTTAAAATGCAAAAAACCCGCGAACTTCGACGCACAGCCGAAGCCACAGGCTTTCTTTATAGAATCACCTTATAGACAATGTTAAATTATATGTGCAAAATAGTAAACAATTTGTTGGGAGTTGTCAAGCTGAAAATCGTTGCATTTTAAAATCACCTCTGATAATATAAACAAAAATATTCGCGGCGGCAATTGTGTCGCGGGCGGATTAATCGATGAAGGTGAAAAAATGTTTGACACAAGGATAAGACCACGCCGCTTGAGGATTTCAGAAAGAATGCGGGCGCTGGTGCGTGAAACTATGCTTGACGTTCAAGATTTGATTTATCCAATATTTGTGGTGGCGGGTGAAAATATCCGCGAAGAAATTTCGAGCATGCCGAATTGCTATCATTTATCAGTGGACAATGCGGTAGAATTGGCGAAAAAAATTGCCGATTTGGGCTTACCGGCGATTGAAATTTTTGGTTTGCCCGAATACAAGGACGAAATTGGAAGCGGCGCGTGGGATATGAAAAGTCCTGTGCAACGTGCGATTTCGGCGATAAAAAAATCTGTGCCTGAATTGCTGATTGTTGGTGATGTTTGCCTTTGCCAATATACAAATCATGGGCATTGCGGGAAACTTTGCGGCAATTACGTTGACAATGACGAAACTTTAAAATTGTTGCAAAAAGTGGCGGTAAGTCAAGCTGCGGCGGGCGCTGATATAATCGCTCCTTCAGATATGATGGACGGGCGAGTTGCGGCAATACGCGCGGCTTTGGACGAAAATAATTTTGCAAATGTGGCGATAATGAGCTACGCGGTAAAATATGCGTCGGGATTTTACGGTCCATTTCGTGAGGCGGCGGATAGTGCTCCGCAATTTGGCGACAGGAAACAATATCAAATGGACTGCGCGAATATCCGAGAGGCGCTGAAAGAAGTTGCATTGGACGTGGCGGAAGGCGCGGATATTATTATGGTGAAGCCAGCGCTGGCGTATTTGGACGTTGTTACCAGGGTTCGCGCAGAAATGAATTTGCCGGTGGCGGTTTACAATGTGAGCGGCGAATATGCAATGGTGAAGGCGGCGGCTCTAAATGGCTGGATAGACGAACGGCGAATAGTTTTGGAGAGTTTAACTTCGATGAAACGGGCGGGTGCTGACATTATCATTAGCTATCACGCTATAGACGTTGCTAATTGGCTAAACAAATAAATAACAACCAACCAAAAAAGGCGCTCACGGATGAGCGCCCAATGCGGCGCGCTTGCGTGGCTTGCGTAAGCAAGGCATGCTCTTTAGTATCACGTGATGTGACTATCCGCGCGCTAGGCGTTTCTTTTCTAGAAAAGAAATGCCGATTAATTATTCGAGAAAATCTTTCAATTTTTTGCTGCGACTGGGATGGCGAAGTTTCCTAAGCGCCTTAGCCTCAATTTGTCTGATTCTTTCGCGGGTGACGTGGAAATTTTTACCAACTTCTTCAAGAGTACGTGCTTTGCCGTCGTCAAGCCCAAATCTCAACATTAATACCTGTTTTTCGCGCGTTGTCAAGGTATCGAGAACTTCAGCAAGTTGTTCCTTAAGAAGCGTAAATGAAGCAACATCAGCAGGCGCTTGGGCATCATGGTCTTCAATAAAATCGCCCAAATGCGAATCTTCCTCTTCGCCAATCGGAGTCTCCAATGAAACCGGCTCTTGCGCGATTTTCATAATTTCACGCACGCGGTCAACCGGTAATTCCATTTCCTTAGCAATTTCCTCAGCGGTTGGTTCGCGCCCATGTTTCTGCAAAAGTTGACGCGAAACGCGAATCAGCTTGTTAATAGTTTCAACCATATGTACAGGAATGCGAATAGTACGGGCTTGGTCGGCAATGGCGCGCGTTATCGCTTGACGAATCCACCACGTCGCGTAAGTCGAAAATTTATAGCCCTTGTTGTAGTCGAACTTTTCAACCGCCTTGATAAGCCCTAAATTGCCCTCTTGAATCAAATCCAGAAACATCATACCGCGCCCAACATACCGCTTGGCAATACTGACAACCAGCCGCAAATTAGCCTCCGCCAATTCCTTTTGAGCGTTGCCGTCACCTTGCTCCATACGTTTCGCCAATTCAATTTCCTGTTGCGCAGTCAAGAGCGGTACGCGCCCAATTTCTTTGAGGTACATTCGCACAGGATCATCAATCGTCACGCCGTCCGGAACGGTCAAGTCAACATTATCTACAGATTTTTCGCGCTCAATTTCCACCGGAATATCAACTGAATCAATAATCGGTTCGTCAGGATTATCTTTGTCATCGATTATTTCAATGCCCTTGGTCGCCAAATCTGAATAAATGTAGTCAAATTCAGCGGCTTCCTTCTCCGCCGATAAATCCGGACGCTGCGTAGCCTCAATCAGTTCAACCTGCGATAATTTGTTGCCGTTTTTGCTGGCTCTGTCAAAAAGCATCGACACTATTTGAGAGCTACGATTAACGCCAGCCCCATGTGGCTCGACAGTCCCTGTATTTTCTGCGTCGACAGTTTTAAGATTTTCGCCGACAGTTTTTGCTTTTCCCGCCGCGACAGCTCCAGTTTTTTCTGTCATGCTGTAGCTCCTTTCAATTATTTTGCTCCTAATTTTAAGCAAATTTCAATTCTTCCATTTCCCTTTGAATCTCCAGTGCGCGCTGCAACTTTTCTAAATACGCCGCCTCGTCGCCGGAGTTGTAACTTTCTTCGACTTCCCGCCGAATATTCTCGTATTGCGATTTAACGTAAATCAGCCGCATAACCTTTAGCGAATCTTCATAAGCCTTATCGTCCGCCGCGGAGAAATTTACCGGATAGCTCGCCAATATCCTTGAAAGTTCAGCATTAGCCGCTTCGCTCAATTCGTCAGCCGCGCTCAAATCATTTGGGTGTTTACCCATCTCGTGACATTTTTCAAGATAGCTGAGGATTTCGCGGTGCTTTGTAAGAAAAATTTCCTTAGGCACGTATCCAAGGACGTAGCTCAAAACATCGCCCTCGTACCACGCCTTTTTTATAATCGAACTGCCTGCTTGCCTGGCTAAAATATTTTCTTGCGCTTCGGGTTTTTCAGCAATCGGATTAATTTTTTGGTTAAGTTTTTTCTCAGCGTTTGCTAAAAAATTGTGAAGTTCATCAAGAATAATATTTTCGTCCAAAACCAGCGCGGCAGATATTTTTTGGCGATATTCAGTTTGAATCATAACGTCTTTAATTTCGGCTAAAACCGGCAAAAGTTCACGCAACGCCCGAATCTTGCCTTGATATGAATAAATATCCGCGTGGCTCATAACATATTGCAATTTATACTCGAAGAATGGCAACGCATTTTTCAACAGATTTTCAAAAGCCGCTTTGCCGTGCTTGCGTACAAATTCATCGGGATCTTTGCCGTCCGGAACAACCGCAACGAAAACTTCAGCGCCCGCTTTTTGAATCATCGGCAAGGCGCGAATTGTCGCACGCTGTCCCGCTTCGTCGCTGTCATAACATAAAATTATTCGTCGCGTGTACCGCGTCAATAATCTCGCGTGATTATCAGAAAAAGCAGTTCCTAACGTCGCAACAACATTTTCAATGCCCGCGCTGATTAAAGAAATTGCGTCCATATAACCTTCGACAATCACCGCGCAATCCGCCGACATTATCGCTCGATTCGCCTTGTCCAAGCCAAATAACAATTTGCCCTTGCTGAAAATCACTGTATCCGGCGTATTCAGATATTTAGGTTCGCCCTCGCCCAAAATGCGCCCGCCGAACGCCACGACGTTTCCATTTATGTCGTTAATCGGTATAATCACACGCCCGCGCAGTCTGTCGTAAACGCCCGCGCCATCTTGTTTCCTGCTAACTATGCCCGCGTCGAATAAATATCTATCGTCGAAGCCGCGACTTTTCAGCGCCTTGGTAAGAGCGTCCCAAGAATCCGGCGCATAACCCAGCTTGAACTTTTCAATCACGCCGCTTGTTATTCCACGCGCCTCAAGATATTTCCTGCCTGTTTCGCCCGCCGCCGTTTTAACAAGATTATTATGGTAAAAATCTTGCGCTAAAGTCATTATTTTAAACAGCGTTTTTTGTTTTTGCTCAAGCTTGAGTTCCGCCGCCGTTTTTTTGTGCGAAGGTAAATCGATACCGAGCCGTTCTGCCTGCAATTTTATCGCGTCGAAGTATGAAACATTTTCAATCAGCGAAAGAAATTTGAAAACATTACCGCCCGTGTGGCAGCCGAAACAATAAAACATTCCCTTATCCGGCGAAACCGTAAATGACGGCGTTTTTTCGTTATGAAATGGACAGCACGCCCAATATCGCCCGCCTTTGAAATTCAGCGTGACGTACCTTGAAATTACTTCGCGAATATCGGAGCGCTCTCGTACTTCGTTTACAAAATCGTCCATTGCCGAATCAAACATTTTCCTTACCTCCGTTGCTTATATATTCCCTATCATTTGTAAATTTCCTTTTTTGCGTTTTTAAGAATTTTTTAGCCGCAAATTCGCCATTTCAAAAAAAACTTGCAAAATGTCAAAACAACAAATATAATATCAAAAAGTCGAGGTGATTTTTATGTTGAACAACAAAGCTGACACGATAGAAAATTATATTCTCAAGCGGCTTGCTGAGCAGGCTGAAGGCTGTGTAGAATTGAAGCGGACGGAACTTGCCGACAAAATCAGTTGTGCGCCGTCGCAGATTAGTTACGTTTTGAGTACGAGATTTACGCACGAGCGCGGCTTTACGGTTGAATCGCGGCGCGGTTTGGGCGGCTACATTCGCATTACCATTATTGAGGACGTGGCTCTGGAAAAAAAGCTGATGTACGAAAATATGATTAATGAAATAAAGCCCGACACGCCTTTTGAGGGAATCAAATCGATGCTGGATTATCTTTTGGAAAATCGGCTGATAACGCGGCGCGAGGCTGAAATTGTCGCTCAAACGGCGGCGAATCTTTATATTAGTTCCAGCGAGAAAAAAATTTCTGCCGCTGAGCGTGCCAAGTTGATTCGTTCAATTTTCGTGACGTTGGCTAATATTACCTGACGGCTTATTAAAGATTTTGTGGCTCTTCAGTTTGGGCTGGAGAGTTTTTTTATTTGGGCGTATTTTAATTTTGGCGTAATCTGTTATAATATATTGGTTAATTTTTTAGTAAGGTGGTGATAGATTTGCGCGAAATTTTGAATGAGATGCACCAATGGATGTCCGATTATATGAAAAGTTTTTATTCAGCCGACGCGGAAGTTCAGCAGGGAATTTTGATTAAGGAAAAACATACCGGCTACGTTACGTCGAATTGCGTGGAATTGGCGAAGAATTTAAATTTTCCTAAGCACGATATTGAATTGGCGGAAATAATTGGGCTGTTTCACGATGTTGGGCGATTTCGGCAGTACAGCATTTACAAAACTTTCAATGACGCTGATTCTGAAGATCACGCTGATTTGGGAATTAAAGTTATCGACGAACTTGATTTTTTTAAGAAATTGGACGCCGCGGATTTTGAGATTGTGAAATTTGCGATTAGCCAGCATAACAAGAAAGAAATTGCGCTGACCGAGGACGCGCGGCAACTTTTATTTGCCAAAGTGATTCGTGACGCAGATAAGCTTGATATTTACCGCGTACTTGAGCCGTTTCTCGCGCAGGAGAACGCTGATAAGATGCCAAAATTCATAAAAGGCAAGGCGCGCGCTGAAATTAGTCCGGATTTTGTTGAAAAATTTGTTCGCGGTGAACAGACGGATTATCGGGAAATTCGCACCAATGGCGACAGAAAAATTGTTCGGCTGATGTGGATTTATGATATTAATTTTGCCTGGACGATGAAAAAAATTGTCGAGCGCGGTTACATTGAAAAAATTGTTGAAAATCTGCCAATGGACGAAAATGTTGCTAAGGGCGTTAAACTCCTGCGCGAACATGTTAATAAAATTATCAATCAATAATCAGCATTTCTTTCTAGAAAGAAACGCTGGCAAAGAAAGCGCCGCTCAGATAGTCGACTTCCGGTCGACTAATTCGCGGCGGGGTTCGGCGCGCATAAATAAGGAGCGATTATATGATAAATTTTATTCAGCAAGAAATTGACAACGATTTAAAAGCAGGCAAGTACACCACCGGAATTGTTACGCGATTTCCGCCCGAACCGAATGGTTATTTGCATATAGGGCACGCTAAATCCGTTTGCCTGAATTTCGGTTTGGCGAATTTTAACAACGGCGTTTGCAACCTGCGCTTCGACGATACCAATCCGACCAAAGAAGATGTTGAATACGTCGATTCGATTCAAGAAGATATTAAATGGTTGGGCTTCGATTGGGGCGACCGGAAATTTTTTGCGTCCGATTATTTTGGTAAATTTTACGAGTATGCTGTTGAATTGATTAAGCGCGGCTTGGCTTACGTCGACGATTTGAGCGCCGAAGAAATTAAAAAATATCGCGGCACATTGACTGAGCCTGGCAAGGAAAGTCCCTGCCGCAACCGCACTGTCGAAGAAAATTTGAATTTATTTGAGCGTATGCGGGCGGGCGAATTTGCTGACGGCGAAAAAGTTTTGCGCGCCAAAATCGATATGGCGTCTCCGAATATCAATATGCGCGACCCTGTCATTTACCGCATTACCCGTACTACTCACCACCACACCGGCGACGATTGGCTGATTTATCCTATGTACGATTTTGCACACCCGCTTGAAGACGCTATCGAAGGTATCACGCATTCGGTTTGTACGCTGGAATTTGAAGATCATCGCCCGTTTTATGACTGGCTGCTTGATTCGCTCGGTTTTAATGTGAATAGTCGCCCGCGGCAGATTGAATTTGCGCGGCTGGATTTAACCAACACAATTACCAGTAAACGCAAACTTCGGCAGCTCGTCGAAGAAAAGCACGTTCGCGGCTGGGACGACCCACGTATGCCGACACTTTCCGGTTTGAGGCGGCGCGGTTTTACTCCGGCGGCGATTCGTGATTTTTGCGAAAGAATTGGTGTGGCGAAAAGCAACAGCCTGGTTGACGTGGCGATGTTGGAGCATTGCGTTCGCGAAGATTTGAATATTAATGCCGACCGCGTTATGGCTGTTTTGAATCCGCTGAAAGTTGTTTTAACCAATGTCGAGGGCGTTGAATATCTTTACGCTGAAAATCATCCTTCGCGCAGTGCGGCGCGTTATGTGCCGTTTACGCGGGAAATTTTTATCGAGCGCGACGATTTTATGGAAGATGCGCCTAAAAAATTTTTCCGCTTGAAACCAGGCGGCGAAGTGCGGCTGAAATACGCTTACATTATCAAGTGCAATGAAGTTATCAAGGACGCGGCGGGCAATGTCGTTGAATTGCACTGTACGATTGACCCGACTTCAAAGCAGGGCGGAGAGACTGCCAATAGGAAAATCAAGGGCACAATTCATTGGGTGAGCGCTGAACACGCACTAAAGGCTGAAGTGCGGCTGTACGATTATCTTTTGACGACTGACGAGCATGGAAATTTGCCGGAAGATTTTATCGGCGCGCTGAATCCAAATTCGCTGATTGTCATAGAAAATGCGCTGATTGAGCCTTCGGTTCGTTGGACGGCGGCTGGTACTCATTATCAATTTTTGCGGCTGGGATATTTCGTTGTCGATAAGGACACCACGCCCGATAAATTAGTTTTCAATCGAGTTGTCGGTTTAAAGGATTCTTGGGCTAAAGTTAAGGAGTGATATTTATGATGAAGAGACCGCCACGCGGCTTGACTGACAAAGACATGATTAGAAATTACGTGGAAGAACAATCGGTAGAGGCACAACTTTTGACAGCGGCGAAAAAAGCCGAAAAGCGCCGCTTAGTCGAAGAAGCTGAAGCTCCGCCCGAACCGCTTGCTAAGGCTGGATTCACCAAAGATTTAGCTGAAAAACTCGGCATGGAACTTATCGCGCTGAAGGTTGAACTCGGCACTTCCGGCGTCAAAGATTACAACTTCAAAATTAAACGCGACGGCGAAAAAATTACCATTACCGTGACCGATAAAAAATTTTAAACCTGCGCGAAAAATTTAATTAAGGGGTGGAGTAATGGATATGACAGCAGTGGCGGTAATAATTTTCGTTGCCGCCTACGCGTTGATAATTTCGGAAAAAGTTCACAGAACAATCGTCGGTATAGTCGGCGCAATGTTAATGATAATCGCCGGAATAATTTCACAGGAAACGGCGATTCACCACATCGACTTCAACACGCTCGGACTGCTAATGGGAATGATGATAATTGTCAACATAACCAGCGAAACTGGGCTGTTCAACTTCCTGGCGATATGGTCAGCTAAAAAAGTCAAGGCGCAACCGGTAAAACTTTTGGTAGCGTTGAGTTTATTGACGGCAGTATGTTCAGCTTTACTTGATAACGTAACGACATCGCGGCGCAGCTCAAAGTCGACGTTAAGCCGTTTTTAATGGCGCAGATAATCAGCTCAAATATCGGCGGCACGGCAACCTTGGTAGGAGACCCGCCAAATATCATGATAGGCTCGGCAGTCGGTTTGAACTTCATGGACTTCATTTTCAACTTGACGCCGCCAGCAATATTAATTTTCGTTGTGACGATAGCGATAATGCTGGTAATGTACGGCTCGAAACTTCACACGCAGCAGGAACTTCAAGATAAAGTAATGCGGCTCAATGAATACAGCCAAATCACAGATCCGGTTTTGCTGAAAAAATGCTTAGGCGTTTTGGCGGTTACAATGTCAATGTTCGTGTTGCACGGCGCACTGCATTTGGAAACGGCGACGGCGGCGTTGTCGGGCGCAGGATTATTGCTATTGGTGACGTATTCGCACAATGAAGAAATGATTGCAAAAGTCTTGAGCAAAATCGAATGGCTTGCAATATTTTTCTTCGCGGGCTTATTCGTATTGGTCGGCGCGCTGGTTGAGACGGGCGTAATAAAATGGTTAGCGGCGGAGGCTATTCAAATTACGAATGGCAGCGTACCGGCGACGGCGATTTTAATTTTGTGGATGAGTGCAATAGCTTCGGCGTTCATTGACAATATCCCGTTCGTGGCGACGCTGATACCGCTGATTAAAGATATGGGCGAAATGGGCTTGTCGAACTTAGAGCCGATGTGGTGGAGTTTAGCATTGGGCGCTTGTTTGGGTGGCAATGGTACGCTGATTGGCGCGAGTGCGAATGTTGTAGTTGCGTCAATGGCGGCTCAGCGCGGCAAACCAATTTCATTTATCAGCTTTATGAAAACCGCATTTCCGCTGATGATTTTGTCGATAATTATTTCCACAGCTTACGTTTGGTTCAGATAT
>CAJOIB010000004.1 GCA_905234705.1 uncultured Selenomonadaceae bacterium
GACGAGGGGGATCGAACCCCTGACCTCTTGAATGCCATTCAAGCGCTCTCCCAGCTGAGCTACGCCCCCGTGTTGTTTATATATTAATTTATTTGCCGCTCATTGTCAAGATAAAATTTCTTGTAATTTTTGAGCGTCTAAGGTAAAATGTGTAGGTGATTTTCGGATTAGTTTTAAATGCGTAATATTTGTTATGAGGGATAATATGCTGCCATTTAACACTTCCAAGTATGATGATTTACCGATAGGCACTGTAATTTATGAGCCGTATATGAATTTCAATAAGTTGTCCGCGGAATATCGGATTGTCTACATTAATGACACTTTCGCCGCTGATTGGAGTTTTTACCGACCAAATGAAGTCGTGCGGAAATTGATGGACGAACATTCGCGCTGGGGTACTGCCTTTTCTTATTATATCGAAGACAAGGATATTCACGTACACTTTCAGCCGATTAAAAATCTCCCCGCGCCTTACATAGGATTTTTTTTGACGAATGTATCTGAATATGAATCCAAATCTGCCAAGATACATTTTCTTCAGTCGATTAAACAAATCCAAAATGCGGCGGTACTTTTCAGCGACAAGGGCAACGGCGAATTAGAAACTGTTTTTGCCACGAAAGAATTTGCCAAAATGATGGAGTGCGCGGACTTTGAAGCTACAGCGCTTATGAGCGGCATTGGCTACCTTGAAACGACGCACCCAGACGATAGACTTTCCGTCCGGAGAATGTTGCGCCGCCGCGTTTCCGAAAATCACACCAAGGATTTAACTATTCGCAAAATCACTCAAAAAGGCAATACGATTTGGTGTAACATTCATTACGCTTTTATCGACGATTACAACGAAAATTATATTTACTGCACATATTTTGACGTGACGACCACGCGCGTTTACGCTGACAGATTGCGCGCGTCTTACGTTGCGATTGGCGATACTTTTTACCGCGAAAATAATTTAACGCTGGGAATGTTCCGCGTCAATCTTACCAGAAATGTTATTGAAGATATGCGCGGCAAAGATTTATTCGGCACGGATTCAACCGTTCGCCCGTATTCCGAAGTTATGAAATTGCGCGCCGTGAATTATCCGATTCTTGAGGAGCGCGCGCGTTTTCTCGAAGTCTTCAGCAAAGAAAAAATGATGTCCTGTTACATGGAAGGCAAAACTCGCGTTTCGGAATATTTTTTCTCGCGCAGGAAAGACGGCAGTTTTTGTTACGTCAACTTCATTGCAATGTTGACGCGCCATCCGATTTCAAATGAGATTGTCGCGTTTATTTCCGAGCAGGAAGCCAGCCACGAAAAAGTTCAATCGGCGTTGCTGGATAAAATTTTGGCGCGGCAATTCGATATGGTTTCTTACATTGTCAACGGCAAATACGGCGTGGTTTTGGGCGATTCGGCGCTCATTGGCAAGGGCAGTATTTTTCCGCTATCCAGAAACGGCATTTATGAAGAATATCTTGCAAATCAAGTTTACCCCGTTTTGAGCGGCACTGACGAGCAAATTGCCACTATGAAAGACTCGCTCACGCTTGAATCTATTGAAAAAAATGTTGCGCCCGATAAGCCTTATATTGTAAATATTTCCTGCGCGATTGACGGCGAAAATTATTATAAGCGGCTGGATTTTTACAGCCTCGACGCCAAGGCGAAATTTTTTATTTTGTTGAAAAGTGATACGACGGAAATTCAGCGCAAACAAATTGAGCAGAATGAACGACTGCGCGAGGCTTTGAAAGAAGCGCGGCAGGCTAACGTTGCTAAATCCGCTTTTCTTTCGCGAATGAGCCACGAAATTAGGACGCCTATGAACGCCATTATCGGCTTAGACAATATCGCCCTGCACGAGCCGGAGCTTTCGCCCACAATTCGCAAACACCTTGAGCAAATCGGGCACAGCGCGCGGTATCTTCTCAGCTTGATTAATGATATTCTGGATATGAGCCGCATTGAGAGCGGGCGCGTCACCGTCAAGAGCGAAGAATTTTCCTTTGAAGATTTTCTTGAGCAGATTAAAATTATGGTCGGCGGACAGTGCCGCGATAAGGGCTTACATTTTTACTGCAATATTATCGGCAAAATTAATCAGTACTACATCGGCGACGATACTAAACTCAAGCAGATTTTGATAAATATTCTCGGCAACGCGGTTAAATTCACGGACGCGGGCGGCGATATTACGCTTGAAGTCGAATGTACCGCCAATTACGAAGGGCAGTCCAATTTCCGCTTTACAATGAGAGACACCGGCATTGGTATGGATAAATCTTATCTGCCGAAAATTTTTGACGCTTTCAGCCAAGAGGACGCTACAACCACTTCAAGCTACGGCGGTTCTGGTTTAGGTTTGGCGATAACTAAAAATATCGTCGAAATGATGAACGGCTCAATCAGCGTTGAATCCACCAAGGGCGTTGGCTCGACTTTCATTGTCAATTTGCCGCTGAAAAATTCAAGTCAAAGCATGGACAATAACGAAATGACGATTCGCCCGCAAGATTTGAATGTTTTGGTTATCGACGACGACGAAGTTAGCCGCGACCACGCTAAGGCGATTTTGGAAGAATCCGGCGTTGAACTTGAAACCGTTGAAACCGGCGAGGACGCTTTGAAACTGGTTACTCTTCACAACGCGCGGCGCACTGAATATAATTTAGTGCTTGTCGATTATCATATGCCGAGTTTGAATGGCATCGAAGTCACGCGCGAGATTAGAAAAATTTTGGGCAATGACATTACGATCATAATGATAACCGCCAGCGATTTATTTTCACTGCGCGACGAGGCGATTGAAGCGGGCGTTGACGGTTTTATTTCCAAGCCGCTGTCTTCGTACAATATGTTTTACGAGATTCAGCAGATTTTCCACCGCAAAAAATCCGTTGAGAAAGAAACGCCGCTTGCCGAATTGGAAGGGCGCAGAATTTTAATCGCTGAAGATATGCCGGTTAATGCGGAGATTGTGATGATGCTTTTAGAAATGCGCGAAATGGAATCTGAGCACGCTGAAAACGGTAAAGTTGCGGTTGAAATGTTCACTAAATCCGCTCCCAATTATTATGACGCGATTTTAATGGATATTCGGATGCCGGAAATGGATGGCTTACAGGCAACGGCGGCAATTCGCGCGCTAGATCGTCCCGACGCTAAAACCATTCCAATTATCGCTATGACTGCAAACGCCTTTGATGAAGATGTTCAGCGCTCACTTCAAGCCGGTATGAATGCGCATTTGTCAAAGCCGGTTGAGCCGGAAAATATGTTTCAGACTCTGCAGGAATTAATTGGAAAAAATCTTGCCAACAAATGAGGTTGAAATTATGTCAGAAAATATACAGCCACACAGGCGGCAAATTCTTGATGATTTGTTTGACACTTACACGATTTTGAGCAGGGGCGCTTACGTTTCGCTGTACGATGCCGTTGGACATATGACGCGCTATAGCCCGTCGTACGTCGAATTATTTGGTTTACCAGGTGAATATGTTCCCCACGGCTCTGATACTTGGATCGAATTGGTTCACCCCGAAGATCGCGCCCGTTACGAATCCGTTATGTCAAAATTGATTAGCGGCGCTGTTCGATATTATGATTTGCATTATCGCGTCAAGCTGAAAGACGGCAGTTATACGCTAATGAGATTTATGGGTTCGGTTCTGCGCGACCAAAATGGTAAGCCGGAAATTATCGGCGGTATCACGCTTAACGAAGGCTTAATGGAAAATACCGACCCAGTTACTGTTTTGCGCAATCAATATGGTTTTTTCCAGGATTTAACCGCCGTGATAGAAATGCAGTCTAAATGTACGATTTTGATGATTGCTCTTTCGAAGATGAGCGAATTGAATGAAATGCACGGCTACGGTTACGGCAATAAAATTTTGCAGCAAATTGGTTGGTTTCTTCAAGAAAATCTTGGTCCGTACGGTACGATTTACAGGATTGACGGCGCGAAATTTGCGTTTTTGACTGATAATCTTCAGCCCGAAGAAGTTGCTAAAAAATATGAGCAAGTGCGTCAGTCTCTGCTGAATGGTTTGCAAGTTGGCAATGTCAAGCAAAATTTGATAGCGAATGGCGGAATGATTTCAGTTCGTGGCAATACCGTTGACGAGCGGACGATTTATTCTTCGCTGATTTACATTTGCCGCGAATCCAGGATTCATAAAAATGGGCGGCTGGTGAATTTTGACGGCAATTTGGAGCGCAGAAATCACGAGTCGCTTGAAGTTATTGATGCTATTCGGAACAGCGTACTTTTGAATTGCGCGGGCTTTTCGCTGAATTATCAAGTTGTGGTGAATGCGCACACTGAAAAAATTACCGGCGTTAAAGCGGCTGTGACTTGGCGCAGTGAGCGTTACGGCAAAGTTCCCTCTGAAAAATATTTGCCGATTTTGGAGCGCGATTTTGTATTTGAGGAACTTGGATATTGGATTTTGCAGCAGGCTATGACTGACGGTAAAAAACTTCTTGAGAAAAAATCGGAACTTATAATCAGCGTCAGTATTATGCAGGTTCAGCTTGAGGACGAATATTTTGTTGACGAACTGCAGAAAATTGCAAATCAGACTGGTTTTCCGCTGAATAATCTTTGCCTTGAACTTAGTAGCAGTTGCCGTCTTCTCAATATGAACTTTTTAAAAAATATCGTAAAAGAATTGCGGGCGCGGCGCGTTAAAATTATTCTCAATGATTTTGGCAGTGGGCTTGCGTCGATTGATTTTCTGCGCGAACTTTCGCCAGAATATATCAAGTTCAACAAAAAATACTCGTACAATTTTTATAAGTTGGAAAATCGGCTAATTGTGCGTTGTCTGTCAGAATTGGCGGCGGCTCTTGGCACTAAAGTTTTGATTGAAGGTATTGATAACCAGCACATTCGCGACGAATTAAAAAATTTCCCGATAGATAATTTTCAAGGTAATTTTTATTCGCCCGAACTGCCTTTGTCTGAGATTCTTGATAACATTTAATACGGCATTTCTTTCTTTTTAGAAAAAAGCAAGAAACGCCTGGCAAAGAAAGAAAAATTCCGCGCTACAGTCACATCACGTGACTGGCGCGCGGCGAGCGCCCGTCCTTGGGCGCTCTTCTTTGTTTGTTGTGGATTTAGGCGGCAATGGCTTTGCGTTTCATTATGTAATTCCATATCGTTACTATCGCCGTTGCAAATAATTTCGCCAACATGTAATGCAACAAAATTATTTCCACGAAAAACCACATGCACATCTGATTGAGCGCCAGCCCCACTACGCTTGAGCCAATAAATATCGTCGCCTGCCGCGCCGTCTGTTTCCGCGCATTTTTAAAAACGTACACCACGCACAGCCAATAATTGAATATCACTGACGCCGTAAATGATATAGCCGCCGAGTAAAAATAATGCACGCCCAAAAATTCCGTCAGCCCAAAAAGTATCGCGCAGTCCACTATCAGCGACAGCCCGCCCACTATGCAGAATCTTATTATTTCCAAAAATCGCTCGCTCATTTTTTCACCAACGCCCCAAAATTCACCGCCGCGATATTCTTTTCCGTCAATAAATTTAAAATCTTAGTCGAAGTCACCGCGGCAAGTTCTTCTTCAAAGTCGTGCTGCCAATCACAAAAATTTTGCAGAATCCGATTATCCGTGCCAGGGTGCAACATAATTTCAGTCGTGCCTCCGCGCAGATTTTCAATCAGTTTCGCTAAAAAATTTTCGCTGACAGATTCGCCCGCCACTATTCCAGAAAAATGCTCCGGCGTAGCGATATTTTTCTTGTGCGCCAAATGAGCCGCGTATTTCGCCAATGAGCCCAATCCCAGCCGCCCAATAAATTGTCCAACGCCAAATTCGCCGTCGAAAATTTTCGTACTGGCTACGCGCATTGCAGGAATTTTCGCCGCCGCCGCCATTTCCAAAACTATTCCAATTATCCCAGGAAAATGATGCAAATGCTGGTGGCTGTCAAAGTGCGTCAATTTCAGTCCTGCGCGAGAAATTTTCTCCAACTGCGCCGCCAATTCGGATCTTATTTCGTCATTGGAAATTTTCCCCTGCACGTACAATTTCAAAAAAGCTATATAATTTTCGTGAAAAGTGCCGTCAGCCCGAATCAGCGAAGGAATTCCCGCGGGCGGCAAAACCGGATTTCCATTCGCCAAAGTAAAATGCACGCCAACACCCAAATTCGGATTCTGTTTAGCGATTTTAACGGCGTGAGCAAAAAATTTTCCGCCCGCCATAATCGTCGCCGAACGCACGCAACCAACCTTAACCGCCCTGTCAACCGCCAAATTTATTAATTCGTGCCGCCCAAAATCGTCCGCATTTATAATCAACTGTTTCAAATTTACCACCGCAATTTCCGCTGCCACGCGACCATTTCTTTTTGACCGAGCGGCAAGTCGATTGATTGTCCATTGTCGTAAAAAAATTTAAATCGAATTTCCCGCGCCATTAGCATATCTTTCAAACTCGACTTCGGAAAGTTCACAAACAATTTATTTTCGTATTGCCAATCAACCGGCGTTTGTTTAGTGGCGGCGACCATTTCCCACGGCACGCCATTTGTAAACAGCACGGCTTTTTTCAAAAGTTGCGCCCTGTCATAGCGATAATCCCACAAACTTAAAACTGCGCCTTCCAATGCTCCGGTCTCGTCGCGCGAAGATTGAAAGTTCAGCGTTGCATATTCTTCTAAAGTGTTGGCGCGGCGGTGATCGTGGCTGTATGTAAACGATATGCCGAAAATCCCCAACAACATTAAAATTATCCCGATGGCTAAAAAAATATTTCGCATAATGCCCTCCAATCCGCCTAAAGTATATCATAAATTTTGCCAATCTGATATAATTTCGGCGTTTGAGGAGGAATTTTTATGCTTAATTACAGAAATGCTTTGGGCGAAATGCCGTCGTACGATGGCGTCGAGCGCGATTTTAGAATCAAAGTTAATGCGAATGAGAGCACGATGAATTTGCCGCCGCTGGTTGAAGAGCGCGTTTCCAATCGGCTGGGCTATTTGGCGCTCAATCGCTATCCCAATGAAGAATATGATATGCTCGTCGAACAAATTGCTAAAAATTTCGGCGTGGCTAAAAGTCAAGCTTTATTGGGCAGCGGCTCAAGCGAAATTATCGAAAAAGTTTTTCATGCATTCGGCGGTGCTGGCAAGAAAGTTGTTTATCCTCAGCCGAGTTTTTCAATGTATAAAATTTACGCCAAGGCGGCGGAGTCTGAAGGCGTGCCGTTCGATTTGGATAAAAAATTTGATTTGGACGTTGACGCTTTTATCAAAAAAATTCGTGAAGTCAAAGCTGATTTAGCCGTGATTTGCAACCCGAATAATCCGACCGGCAATGCTTTAGCCGTCGCGCAGATTGAAGAAATTGCAAAATCGATTGACTGCGCGCTGTTGCTTGATGAAGCTTACGTAGAATTTTATGGACATTCGGCGTTCGGCTTGATAAAAAAATATCCGAATTTGATAGTGGCGCGGACATTTTCCAAAGCGTATGGATTAGCGGGCGCGCGCGTCGGATATATGCTCGCGCAGGAAGACGTGACGCGAATGATTAACAAAACATTTATGCCGTACCATATGAATGTTTTAAGTTTGGCGGCGGCGGACATAGTTTATCAAATGCGCGATGAATTTGTGTCGCGAATCCAAATGACGATAGCGGAGCGGCAAAGAATTTTTGAGCAGTTAAAAAAATTGCGCGGCGTCGAAGTTTTTCCGTCGCAAACAAATTTTATATTAATTCGATTGGAAAAGGCGGCGACGCTCAATGAATATCTCGAATCGCTGGATATAGGCGTGAGGCATTTTTCGGCGAATGCGGCGGGCTTGAAAAATTGTTTGAGAATATCAATCGGTACGCGAATTGAAAACGATGAAGTCTTCGCGGCGATAAAAAATTTTCTGCATAAGGTGTGATTATGCACGACAAGAACAAAGGCAAAATTTTTCATCGGTAAAACTTTTGGGTTTGCGGGGTTGCTGATTGTATTATTTTTAATTTTTACACCGGTCGGACATAATTTGCTGATTCTGTTTGCAAATATCTTTGACAAAAATAAATCGTGAAGGAGGCGTTTTGATTGCGAATTGGAAAAATTTTTCGTGAGACAAATGAAACTAAAATCAGCGTTGAGATAAATTTGGACGGCGGCGGCAAAACTTCAATCGACAGCGGCATTGGCTTTTTCAATCATATGCTGAATTTATTTGCGGCGCACGGGCAATTTGATTTGACTGTGGACTGCGACGGCGATTTGGAAGTTGACGGTCACCACAGCGTTGAAGATATTGGAATTGCGCTCGGTCAGGCAATAAAAAATGCGCTCGGTGACAAGCGCGGTATCAATCGATATGGGACTTTTTTTCTGCCAATGGACGAAACTTTAGCGCTGGTGAGTTTGGATATTAGCGGGCGGCCGTTTTTGGTTTATGACGCTGGCGAATTAGCGCCGATGATTGGCGGCTTCGATACTGAACTGACTGAAGAATTTTTGCGCGCGCTGGCTTTTAACGCCGGTTTGACTTTGCACGTCAAGATTTTGTACGGTAAAAATTCACATCACAAAGTCGAGGCGATTTTTAAAGCGCTTGGTCACGCGCTGAGAATTGCCACCGAATACGACGCGAAAATCAGCGGCATTCCTTCAACTAAGGGCGTTTTGTGATTATTTATAAGCCATTACACTAAAAACGCCTTTTTCTGCGGTTATGTAAGCAACTATCTCAATGTAACGCTGAGCCGCCTCGCACCAAATTTGATATTTTTCGCTTAGTTCGTCATTCATATCTTCCATATCTTCGGAAATCTGCTCGGTAAATTCTTCGTATTCATCTTCACTAAAGCCAGACAAAACTAAAACCATTCCTAAAATAGCGCCCGCTTGAGTAGCAGAATCCTCTGAAGTTGAAAATGTAACTATCATATTCGCAGGCGCGCTAAATTTATTGTCTGCCAAAGAATAAATCACATTTTCGCTATCGTTGCCAAAATGCGCCGTTCCGACGATAATTTTATCTTGCTTCTCATAATTTATTTGAAAAATATTTACGTCAATTTGCTCGCCAAGCGTTTTCATATTGTTAAAAAAGTCGGTTAAACTGGCGTCATAGAATGTAATGTAATTTTTTTCGGCGGCAAAGGCAAAATTCGGCAAAATTAACACCGTCAGCAACACAAACATTTTCGCAAAATTTTTCATGATGATCATCTCCTTTGCAGCAATTATAAATTTCTTGCCTCCGATTGAAAAGTGCTGACAGTCAATTTTTTGCCGTCGGTTGTAAATTTAATCAAACCGTTTTTATCAGTGCGATAAATTTTTGCGTGAATTTGATTAAGATTATTTAAAACTTCTGCGCGAGGGTGACCGAAATTATTTCCGTAGCCAACGCAAATCACGGCGCAAATTGGATTGACAGCGCGTAAAAATTCCAGGCTCGAACTGGTTTTACTGCCGTGGTGAGCAACTTTGAGCACGGTGCTTTTAACGTTGATATTTTCGTTGAGCATTTGATTTTCAATGTCAGTCACTAAATCGCCGGTTATCAAAAAACTCACGCCGCCATAGCTGACGCGGTAAACATTAGAAATTTCGTTGCCCGTACCAATTTTCGGCGCGTAGACGATTTCAACTTCGACGCCATCAATTTTAAATTTTTCGCCCTGCTGACCTGCGCGAAGATTTTTCAATTTATCGGCGCTGATACCAAAAACCGCCGCATATTCAGATTTGGGCTCGCCCGCCGTGATAATTTCGCGAACGGGCATTTTTTTTATCAAAGTGCCAGCGCCCGCCGAATGATCTTCATGTACGTGCGTCAAAAAAATCGCGTCAATTTCTCGAACGCCTTCGTGTTTCAAGTACGGCAACACAACCCGCCCGCCCACGTCAAAAACTTTGTCACGAACGCCGCCAGTATCCAAAATTATGCAGTGCCGATTCGGCGTCAAAACTACCGCGCAATCGCCTTGCCCAACATCAACAAAATTTACTTCGACGTCGCCGCCTTTGAACGAATTTACCAATAAAACGATTATCAGCAACAATAAAATTTCTGCGCGACGAAATATCAGCGCCAAATAATAAATCGCCATCGCCGCAAATCCCAGCGTTGGGACTTGTACCGTGCTGAATGGCAACTGCGCGAATATGTGATTCAATTCCGCGCCCGCGCCGAAAATTAGCGCCTCGACCACGAAAAATATTTTCCCCAAAAACGGCAGGATTAACGCCACAATTCCGCCCAATAAGCCGCCGACTATTACGATTTCCAACAGCGGCATGACAAATGCGTTGGCAAAAACCGACGACAGCGATACTTGATTGAAATACCAAATGACGATTGGCAAACTGGCGATTTGCGCCGCCAAAGTCATCGCCGCCGGATACGCAAACCACCGCGGCAGTCTAAACATTTTTTCGCGCAGATTTTCCGATAAATAAATTAGCCCCGCCGTCGAGGAAAAACTCAGTTGGAAACTCACGTCGAAAATTAACAGCGGCTGCCACATTAACATTCCCATTGCCGCGAACGCTAAAAATCTTTCGCTCAAATTGTCGAACTGAAATGCCATGCCCGTGAAAACTAAAATTCCCATAATCGCCGAGCGTATGACTTGCGGCAACATTCCCGATAAAAGCGTGTACGTGCAAATGACGAAAATCCCCAGCGCAACCGTCGCCCAGCGCGGAAATTTTAACAGCAAACACAACGCCGCCGTCGCCGCCGCTAACATGCTCATATGCGAGCCGCTGACTGATAGGATATGCACAATTCCCGTTGTTTGAAAATCTTCGACCAGTTCCGGATTCAAGCCCGCGTAGCCGCCAAATAGCATTGCGAAAATCGCCGCCGCATCTTCATTCGACATAACTTTTTTCATCGATTGTTGATAATGCGCCCGAATTGCCGCCACGATTCTTAGAAATTTCGTCCAAAAATTTCCGTCAACCGCTTCAATCTCAACGCCATTTTTACCCGCCGACATTCGCGCAGTTATCCCGTCCGATTTGAGCCGCGTTACGCTGTCAATTTGCCCAGGATTTTTATAATTCGTGATAAATTTTATATTGCCCTCGGCTGTGATTTTATCGCCGATTCGCGCAGTTTTCACGTCATTGTATGAAGTCAAAATCAGCGCGCCGCTCGCCGGAACATTTTCAGTTTTGATTTTAACGCTGGAAACTTCGACGATAAAGCGCTGTTGCGTCAAACCATTGGGTAAATTTTTAATCTGCGGCTCGTCACGCACAAAGCCAGTCATGCGCAAAGTTTGTCCTTCAAATTTGGAAATGTCATTGGCAGGTAATTTGTCAACGGAGTAAAATCTCAGCGCGCCTATTGCGAAGAAAATTATCAGCGAAATTATTTTGGCGGCGGCAGAATTTTTTTTCCAAGTGGCGATTATTGCGGCAATGATTAAAATCGCGCAGACTTCGACGAAAATTTTAATCGGCGGCGAAAAATATTCTACAAAAAGAATGCCCGCAGCCAGCGCGGCTAACAGGCAATTCAGCATTGTGTTTGAGATTTTGATTTTCATTGCACGGTAATGGTATCCTTCATTTTCTCGAAAGTTTTATTGCCAATGCCGCGAACTTTTTTGAGTTCTTCAATAGCGGTGAACGCGCCATTTTGCTCGCGGTAGTCGACGATTCTTTTTGCAATAGCCGGACCAACGCCCTTGATATTTTGAAGTTCCTGCTCGTCAGCCGTGTTGATATTAATTCGTGTTTGGTTTTGAGCGCCAATATATTTATTTGCCGCGGGCGTCTCCAGCAAAAAAATTTCTTTGGTTGGTACGTGAATATGTTGCCCGTCAGAAATGGGCTCGGCAAGATTGATAAGTTCAGTATCGGCAAATTCGGTAAGCCCACCAACAGCATTAACGGCGTCAACAGCGCGCAAATTTCCGTTGTCTTCCAAATTCACAACCGCCGTACTTTTAACTTGACCGGAAACATAGACGCTAATTTTTTTAGGCGGCGGAACTTCCGGAACATTAACTGCGACTTCTTCGTTGCCGGTGAATATGAAAAGCGACGCCGCAACCAGAATGACAATCAATGCTACTGTGACTATGATTTTATTTTTCATATTGTAACCTATGATGTAAATGCAAGCAATAGAGAGGCGCGCACGGATGCGCGCCACGCCCGCGCTAGTCACGTGATGTGACTACAGCGGGTAGTTTTCTTTCTTTGCTAAGCGTTTCTTTCTTTCCGAAAAGAAAGAAATGCTGAACTAACTATTAATCTTCAAAAGCAACGAGTGTAGCGTCAAAGATAGCCTCTGAACTCCTAACTTTATCAATGACTGCGCGAGAAATCGGATTATCAACAGTCAGTACCATTAAATTTTTGCCGCCAACATCAGTCTTGCCAACTTGCATACTCGAAATATTAATCCCATAATCAGCAAGAATTGTACCAACTTCACCAATAACACCAGGACGATTAATATGCGGACAAATCAAAATCCTTGCGTGCGGGTCAACATCGACGCGGAAATTATTAATCAGCACAATTCGCCCTTCATTGCCAAAAAGCGTGCCTGTAACCGAATTGCCATTCGCCGAAACCGTAACCGTATTTGAAAAATCGCCCGCAACTTTCGACGTAATTTCGGAAAGATTAATCCCACGATCTTGCGCCAAAATATTCGCATTGACAAGATTAACATGTGCGTCAAGCGCCGCCGCTAAAACGCCAGTAAGTACCGCCGTCGAAATCAGCGAAGAATTACCGTCAGCAATCGCGCCATTAACTTTGACTTGAAGATTTGCAATCGGCGATTTACTGAGCGCGGTAATCGTCTTGCCAAGCCTTTCTGCCAAATCAAGATACGGCGTCAACTTTTTCAAAATGTGCGCGGGAATGTGCGGCATATTAACCGCGGTAGAAACCGGCTTATTGCTGAGCGCGTCAACAATCCCATTAGCAACATCAACCGATACGCCAATCTGCGCCTCAATCGTCGAAGCGCCTAAGTGCGGCGTCAAAATAATATTCGGCAAATGAATCAGCGGCGAATTTTTATCAATCGGCTCAGTCGTGAAAACGTCGATAGCCGCGCCCGCAATTATTTTTTCCTGCAAAGCCGTCGCCAAATCAGCCTCATTGATAATACCGCCACGCGCGCAATTTATCAGCCGAACGGTAGGTTTCATCATTTTCATTTGGTCAAGTGCTATCATATTTTCAGTTTTCTTGGTAAGCGGCATATGCACTGTTATAAAATCGGCAGTTTTAAAAAGTTCCTCAAGCTCAACCAATTTCACGCCTAAACTTTCAGCGCGCTCTTCACTGACAAAAGGATCGTAAGCTACAACGCTCATTTCAAAAGCCTGTGCACGCTTGGCAACGCCCGCGCCAATCCTGCCCAATCCAATGACGCCTAAAATTTTATTGCGCAACTCAACGCCCACAAATTTTTTCCTGTCCCAGCCGCCCTCGTGAATAGTTTTATTGGCTTGCGGAATATTGCGGCTCACAGCTAACATCATTGCAAAAGTATGTTCCGTCGCCGCGATTGTATTTCCGTCCGGCGAATTGATAACAATAATGCCGCGCTCCGTCGCCGCCTTCACGTCGATATTGTCAACGCCTACACCTGCGCGACCAATTATTTTCAAATTCTTAGCCGCGTCAAGAACTTCAGCCGTAACCTTCGACGCCGAACGCACTATCAGCGCATCAAATTTCGGAATGATATTAATCAGTTCCTCGGCAGAAATTTTGTCATGAACTTCGACGTTAAAATTTTTCTTGAGAATCTCGATACCTTCAGCGGCAATCCCGTCAACTGCCAAAATATTATACATGTCAATTCCTCCGTTAAATATTGCGCAACGCGGCGAGTTGCTCATAATCACAATTTAAAATCAAATCGCGCGGATATTCAACTTCATTTAAAAGTTGCAACGACAAATTGAAATTTCCAACCCGCCCCGCAAAATGCGCGTCCGTACCCAAATAAATTTTATTCCGATTTTCCTTAGCAAGCCTAATCCAATATTTTAAACGCTCAACATCGCCGCCGCAATGACGCACCAGCGACGATTCATTAACTTCAAGCCAAATGTCCTTTTCCTTAGCCAGCGCCACCATCAATTTGAAAAAATTTTTAACTTCATCGTCAAGATTAGCGCCGTGTTTCTTATTGTCCAGTTCGTGAATTTCCCGCTCAATGTGTACAAAGGCATTGTGGCGCGCCGACGCTTCCTCGAACAAATCGAACAGATTTTTCAGCGTCATAGTTTCGCGCTCCACAAACCACGAGTGCAATCCTATCGGACGCCATTTCAAATTTTTCAGCCTGTTCCAGCAATTTATTTTCTGCCCAATATTAAATTCGGCGCTCGATATTATGTAAAAATCTTCGTCGAAGCCATTAATCGCGCCCTCTAAATAGCGAATGCGATTGACTTCATTTTTGCGATTTAACGGCGTGCCATCTTGATAAAAATGGTCGGTTATCGCCAAAAAATTTAATCCGCACAACCTCGCCGCCTGCATATTCTCAAAAACCGTCGAATAGGCGTGCAATGAAAAAATCGTGTGCGTGTGCATATCCGCTAAAATTTCGCTTGCCTTCAGAATAAAAATCGCCCCTTCAATCCGCAATAACTTTCATCGTTGGGAAAAGCAGAACGTCACGAATAGACGCCGAATCAGTCAAAAACATTACAAGCCTATCGACGCCGATACCAAGCCCACCAGTCGGCGGCAAACCATATTCCAGCGCACGAATAAAATCTGTATCCATAACGTGAGCTTCGTCGTCGCCAGCTTCACGCGCCTTGAGTTGCTCTTCAAAACGCGCCTTTTGGTCAATCGGATCGTTGAGTTCGGTAAAACCATTCGCCAATTCGCGCCCGTAAACGTAAAATTCAAATCTGTCAGTAATGCGCGGGTCTTTCGGATTTTTCTTAGCAAGCGGCGAAATTTCGGTAGGGTGTCCAGTTATAAAAATCGGCTGAATCAAATCTTCCTCGACTTTAGCCTCGAACGCCGCATTTAAAATCCCGCCAATGCCGAAACGTTTTTCATACGCAACGCCAATTTCATCAGCCATAGCCCGCGCCTCTTCAACCGTCGCGCAGGAAAGAAAATCTTTGCCGGTCTTATTTTTAACAGCGTCATTCATACTGATTCGCGGCGGATTTTTCAAATCCATTTCCACGCCTTGATAAGTAATTTTCGTTGTGCCAAAAATTTTCTCAGCCGCTAAACAACAAATGCCCTCTGTAACGTCAATCAAATCGTTGTAATCGGCGTAGGCTTGATAAATTTCGACGCTGGTAAATTCCGGATTGTGACGATTGTCCATGCCCTCATTGCGGAAAATGCGCCCAATTTCATAAACGCGTTCAAAGCCGCCAACAATCAGTCGCTTCAAATTTAATTCAGTGGCAATGCGCAGATATAAATCGGTGTCAAGCGTGTTGTGGTGAGTGATAAATGGACGCGCTGCCGCCCCGCCCGCTATCGTCGACAAAATCGGCGTCTCAACTTCAACAAAATCGCGTTCGTCTAAATATTGCCGTATCGCCTGAATAATTTTCGTACGCTTTAAAAATGTATCGCGGACTTCCGGATTGACAATCAAATCCAAATAGCGTTGGCGATACCGAATTTCAACGTCTTTCAAACCGTGAAATTTTTCCGGCAACGGGCGCAACGATTTAGACAGCAAATCAAAATCTTCGACGCGAACAGTTAATTCGCCGCGCTTGGTTTTGAAAACTTGCCCGCGCAATCCAATTATATCGCCAATGTCCAAAAGTTTGAACTCGCTGTACTTATTTTCGCCGAGAATATCCAGCTTAAAATAAATTTGAATGTTGCCGGAGCGGTCGGCGATAGTTGCGAAACTGGCTTTGCCATGCCCGCGAATCGCCATAATGCGCCCAGCAATTTTGACTTCGCCCGCGTCCTGCTCATTTTCAATATCGCCAAATTCTGCGCGAATGTCGGCGGCGTGGTGAGTAATTTCATAGCGATGTCCAAAAGGAGCAACGCCCTTGTCGATAAACGCCTGCAATTTTTCATGGCGCGCTTGTATCAAAATATTTTCGTCAACTTGAATTTCATTAGCCATAAAAAAACTCCTTGCTAATAACAAAAATCTAACTAAGAGGCGCTCACGGATGAGCGCCCAATGCGGCGCGCTAGTCACGTGATGTGACTATCCGCGCCGCGCTTTTCTTTGCAACTTTCTTTTACGATAAAAGAAAGTTGATTAATTATGCACAATCTCAAGAATTTTATATTGAAGGACACCGGCAGGCGCATGAACCATAACCGTACTACCAGCAGTTTGCCCAATCATAGCCGCGCCAATCGGCGATTCGTCAGAAATGCGCATTTCGTCTGGGTCAGCCTCCGTAGAGCCAACTATCATATATGTATCTTCATGCCCGTCGGGGAACAAAATCCTAACAGTACTGCCAAGAGCAACTAAATCGCCGCCCTCTTCTTGAATGATGCCGCTATTATGAATCTGCGCCTCCAAATCCATAATCTCGCCTTCGAGAAACGCCTGCTCATTTTTCGCGTCAACATATTCCGAGTTTTCACTAAGGTCGCCCAGCGCGATTGCCGCCTTCAGTCTGTCAGCAACTTCAATTCTGCGCACGCTTTTTAAATAATTCAGTTTGTCAACCAGCTTGTTATAGCCTTCCTGCGTCAACATTACTTTCTTGTCAGCCATTTTAATAATCCTCCAATTTATTTTTCAACAAATTTGCCGTCAAGCAGCAAACGTTTTTCACCAGGTTCAACCGGCGACCATATCGGCAACGGCTTTGTTTCAGTTAAAAATTTGTGCGACGGTATCCACGCCGGATAGCCTACCCTGTGCATCGCCACTAAACTTTTTATGTCAGTTTTTTTTACAAATTCAGTTACGCCTAACTCTTGCGAACTGCCCAGCCGCCCGTCTACCGGAAAAAATGCCACGTCTACGTCTAAGCCTTTCATGCGTTTCAACTGCCGCTCAAAATCTTTCTGCGCTAATATTTGTTTCTCCGGCGTGTCTTCTTCCCAATGCCACCAATTAAAATCGCCAGCATGGAAAATCCGCGCGCCGCTGTCAGTCTCTACTAAAAATGATACCCCAACGTCCGTCGAATCGTACGTCCAAACTTTGACGCCCGCGCCGCTCCATTCGCTGTATTTGCGAATAAATGTTATATCGTCCGCCGGAAAATTTTTCACCCGCTTTGTACGCTTAACGTCATTGCTGAAAATATACCGCGTAACGTCCTTTGCATAGGCGCGAATGTGCGTGTCGAAATGGTCAAAATGGGCGTGGCTTACAAAAATATATAAATAATCAAAATTACCCGCTTTAATCGCGCGGTCAACAACTTTTTTATTATCTTCGTAGTCGTCGAACACCATTAAAGTTTTTCCGTCCCGAATCATAAATCCACTGTTCAGCAAATAAAAAATTTCCATTGCCGAAAATTCCCCCATTTCAGTGCCTTGAAATAAATTCTTTTGTCTTGCGCGGCATAGTAAATCCTCGCCCCATAACTTCATTTGCTGACATTATTATCATAAATGCGTTTTTGTCCAGCGTGTAAACAATCAGCTTGAGTTTCGCCATTTGCGTTAAACTGACAACCACCATTGCAACATCGCGCTCATTTCGACTGAAACCGCCTTGCCCGTGCAAATAAGTTACCCCGCGCTTCAATTCATACATTATCGCTTCGGAAATATCTTCAATGTTCTCGGAAATGATTAAAACCGCCTTGCTGCGATTGAGACCGGCTATAACTTTGTCCGTGACGTGCGAATTGACATACATACAAATCAGCGTAAACATCGCCGGTTGAATCCCAAATAAAAATCCCGCAACCGCCACGATACAACAATTAAACGCAAAAATCGCCGCGCCCATATTCATCGAATAATATTTTTTGACAATCGCGCCGAGAATATCAAAGCCGCCCGTCGAACTGTTCATGCGAAAAACAATTCCGTAACCAATGCCGTTAAAAACGCCGCCGTAAATCGACGCCAGCATTAAATCTTCAACCGGAGCGTAGGCGTTTAAAAATCGCGTCGCATCAATGCAAGCCGAAAATATCACCGTGCCAATTATCACGTCGACTGTATAATCTTTCCCCAGCAATTTGTACGAGGCGATTAACAGCGGGATATTGTAAATGAAAGTTTGCAGTCCAATCGGAAAATCCGCCAGATAGTAAACTATCATTGCTATGCCGGTTGCGCCGCCCGTCAAAAAGTGGCTTGGTACGACGAATAAATTTATTGAACACGCGGCGATTAAACAGCCGAACACTACGCCCAAATATCTCAGCGATTGCCACTGCGAAATAGCGGCGGTTAATCTCATTGAAAAATTCCCCTCTCAAAACAGCGCATATTATAGCACAAATATTTTTTCATTGTGCAAGATTTTTATTCTTTCAAACAATTTGCTAAGTTGCAAAAAAACCGCCGCTGATATAAAATTTTGTAAAAATATTAGGAGCGTCTATATTGAAATTTTTAAAACGATTTTTCCTCGGCATACAGCGCGACTTGCGAATATTCCTGTTCATTTTGATATTGTTGGAAATTTACCGCGCGATATTTATTTTCTGGTTTTCGGACGAAATTACAAATTCCGCGCAAATTTCGACGGCGCTATGGACGGGTTTAAAATTGAGTTTGAAAACAGCGGGCGTCATAACATTAATCTCATTTTTATTGGTGACAGTGGGAAATTTAACGCGGCATTTGCGATTAATCATAGCAATTCTGGCGTCGCTGATTTTTTCAACGCTGTTTATGTTCCGCTTCCCGTACTACAGGGAATTTCACTCGACATTTGGGCTTGAAATTGTGCAGGGGCTCGACAACAGTTTTTTGACGATACTTGAGAAAATTTTTATCGACTACGGCTTTTTCTGGAGATTTCCGGTCGCGTTGATTTTAACGATTTTATGTATTGCGGTAATCAGCCGATTATTGCTGATAAAACCGATTCAGCTACCGGAATTTAAAAGCAAGGCTGAGCAATTTATTTTTGTGGACTTGATGATTTTTTTAATTGGGGCGTTTGTATTTTTTGTAAGATTCGGCGGGAGTTTCACGGCGTCGAACGCGCTCAATTTCAGCAACGCCGCTGTTACCAACGACAATTTTTTAAATGAGAGCATTCTTGACGATGGGCAAGCTCTTTGCCGCGTAATTGTTATGGCTCAATATATGCGTCCTGGCGAAATTTCCGGCGTCGACCAGGATAATATTTTGGCTGACGCTGAATTTCTCGCGCAGAGGAAAAATCTCAACGCTAAAAATCTGAAACCATATCTTGAGAAAAGTGCAGGCGGCGCGCGTATCGAAAAGCCGCGGCACATTTTTATAATTATTGGCGAAAATCTTGGGCAATGGCAAATGCTCGGCAAGTACGAAAATCTTCACGTGGCGGACGGTTTGAAGTCAATTATCGCTGAGCCAAAGGCTTATTACAGCAGAAATTTTTTGCCGAACAGCGATTCTTCGATTGGTGCGATTTCCGGAATTATTACCGGCTTGCCCGACCTCAACGTGCATTTGAATTATCAGCCCAAAACTTTCGAGGAAATTTATATTTCGGCGATGTCGCCCGCTTTTAAGGAACTCGGCTACAAAGTTGATTTTTGGTACGGCGGCACTCCCAACGCTGAAAATCTTTCCAAAATGGCGCTCGCGCAGGGCTTTGATAATTTTCACAGCTATTATAATCTGTTCGAGATGCTTGAAAAAAATCTTGCCGATGAGCCGCCCACTGTGCATTTGGTTATGGCGACGGATCATTTGCCGCAAAATCTCACGCCCGCTAAATCCGGTTTCGACCGCAATGTCATTTTGGCTAAAATAAAAAATATGCCCAATGTTGCTGACGCTGAAAATCTCGCCGCCGCGCTCGGTAATTATTGGCAAATGGATAAAGCCATTTCAAATTTTATTCGCAACACCAGCGCCACTTACCCGAACAGTTTATTCGTCGTGACGGGCGACTGCGCGAATCAAGTTTTGCCGAGTACGCACCCGACGATTTTTGAAAGTCAAAGCGTGCCGCTCATAATTTATGGCGAGGGCATTGATAAAAATATTTTGCCGCCCGATGTGGTTGGCGGGCACATTTCCATTGCGCCGACGATTATTGAACTTATCGCGCAGGAAAATTTTAAATATCATTCGATAGCGCCGAGTTTGTTTGAAAGTGCGGGCGTGGCGTTTAATCGCGAAAGTTTCATTACGGCAAATGCGGCTGGGAAAATCGATTTCGATGTGATTGAGATTTTGCCGCAAGTTGCCTCTGCCGATTTGGACAGCATAAATCTTTCGGCGGAGCGTGAGCTGGCTGATAAAGTTATTGGCGCGGCGCGGACTGTTGCCTGGTGGATTTTGAATAACGGTTTAAATTTGAGGTGATTAATGCGAATGGGAAAAACTTTGACAATGTTTTTGATTGATGATTCTCCGACGGGGCGAATTAAATGCACGGTTGCTAATTGGACGGGCGTTGTTTATAAAATTCCTCGCGCAGATGTTGAACGTTGCAAAAATCGCGAAGATTTGAAGCAGAGCGGCGTTTATTTTCTATTTGGCAATGAAACTGTTTATATTGGGCAAGCCGGTAATCGCAAAAATGGCGACGGAATTTTGAACAGGCTGATTGAACACAGGAATAATTCCAATAAAGATTTTTGGCAAGAAGCGATCGTCATTACCGATAAATCTTTTGGCGCAACGGAAATTAGCTTTCTTGAAAATAAATTCTGCAACCTTGCCCTAAACGCCAGACGCTATAACGTTAAAAATAATAATGAGCCAGCGCTCGGCAATATCACTGAAGAAAAGGAAAGCGAACTTGAAGAATTTGCTGATTATGTTCTTACGGTGATTTCAATTTTGGGCTATAAAATTTTTGAGCCGATTAAAGAAACTCCGCCCGCTGAAATTCCCAATGAGCCAATTTTTTACCTTTCACGTAGAAATAAAACGACGGGTTTTGTGGTTGAAGCCAGATGTAAAGCGCTTGCCGGTAAATTTATGTTATTGGCGGGAAGTAAAATCTCTCCTAATTTCTCAAAAAATGCTTCGGATAAAGTAAAAAAAGCGCGCCGTAAAGCTAAGATAGGTGTTGATAATATTTTGTCGGAAGATATAATTTTCGATACGTCTTCAAGTGCCGCCGAATTTGTCACGGGAACGCAATCTGCGCAAGGTCCGGAAGTTTGGAAAACCGCGGACGGCATTACTCTAAAAAAATTTTTTGGTGATAATAATGTATGACAAAATTTTAGTGATAAATCTGATGCACATAGGTGATTTGCTATTGACAACGCCGGTATTTCGCACTTTGCGCACTAATTTTCCGGATTCTCATATCGCCCTTCTCGCCGATAAAAAATTGGCTGACTTAGTTAAACTAAATGAAAATCTCGACGAATGCCTGTTTATCGACAAAAAAGGCGACGATAATAACATTCCCAATTTCGTGCATTTTATTAAAAAAGTTCGCGACCGGCACTTTGATTTGGTGATAAATTTGCACAGAAATGAGCGCGCCTCGACGCTGGCGGCTTTTAGCGGCGGCAAAAAAATTGTCGGCTACGCTAAGCCTGGATTTTCGCTTTTCTTCAATAAAGTTTTGCCGAATTTAAATCAGACGGAACATCAAGTTGATTCGCATTTTGACGTCCTGCGCGAGGCTCTTGGGATTGACAAAATCGACGACCGCGGCTTGGAAATGTGGATTGACGACGAAGCGAAATTTACTGCTGAAAAAATTTTCGCCGCGAATTATCCTGCCGGTACAAAAGTTGTTGCGTTTAATATCGGCGCGAGCTGGATGACTAAACGCTGGATTGACAGCTATTTTGCCGAATGCGCGGATATTCTGATTAAGCGCGGAATAGGCGTGGCGTTTTTGGGCGGCGAAATGGATAAGGGAATAGTTGCGGCTTGCGTTGAACAAATGCGGCACAAAGATAATCCACTGCTCAAAGTTTTTACCGGTGATTTTAGTTTGGCGGAACTGGCGGGCTTTTTGGATAATTGCGCGGTTATGCTGACAACTGACTCCGGACCAATGCACGTCGGCGTTGCGCGAAATATTCCTGTCGTTTGTATGTTCGGCGCGTCGCCGGTTTTAGGTTTCTCGCCCTATGATTCAAAGGACATTGCAATTCAATCGCCGGTAAGCTGTCACCCGTGCGGGAAACACATTTGCCCGAATAGCGGCGAAGAAAATTTTGCCTGTATGAAAAAAATTCCGGTCGATGTGGTTATGAAATGCGTTGACGAATTGCTTGAAACTTACGGGCAACCGGCGAAAAATCTTCCGCGCCCAACTAATTACAAATGCCGCGTTGTCGAACTGTGAGGTTATACTATGAAAAATTTTGTTACCAATAAAATAAAAAATTGCCGCGTCCTGGTAATTGGCGACGCTATGCTTGACAAATATTATTTTGGTGAAGTTACGCGCATATCGCCCGAAGCGCCCGTGCCGATTAATCACGTGACGAAAATTAAAGAACAACTCGGCGGCGCGGCGAATGTTGCTCACAATTTGGCTTTGCTCGGCTGTCAGACTTCATTAATCGCGCAGATTGGCTTGGAAGTCCACGGCGATACTTTGACTGAAAAATTAATTTCGCGCGGAATTGACATTAGCGGCGTTGTGAAAACCGATAAACCGACTACTACGAAAATTCGCGTGATTGGCGGAAATCAACAAATGATTCGGCTTGACTTTGAAGATATTTCTAATATTGACGCTGAAAAAATATTGCCGAAAATAACTGCGCGAGTGCCGAATGTTGACGCGGTTATCATTTCGGATTATGGCAAGGGCGTTTGCACTGAAAATATTTGCCGCGAAATTATCAGTCTGTGCCGCGCTCAAAATAAAATCGTGGTAGTCGATCCGAAAGGCGACGATTGGCAAAAATATTCCGGCGCAAATTTTATCACTCCGAATTTGAAAGAATTGAACGCCGTCCTGCCAAAAAAAATTGCGAATGTTGACGCCGCCGTTGAAAATGCCGCGCGCTTTGTCATTGAAAAATTTAATTTGGAAGGCTTAGTTGTGACGCGCTCGGCTGAAGGTTTAAGCGTGATTGACGGCGAAAAAGTTTCTCATATTCGGGCAAAGGCGCAGGAAGTTTTCGATGTTTCGGGCGCGGGCGATACTGTCATTGCGGTTTTCACATTGGGATTGGCGGGCAAATTGGATTCGGAAATGGCGGCGTATTTGGCGAATGTTGCGGCGGGCGTAGTTGTGGCGAAAGTCGGAACTTACGCAGTCAGCCGCGAAGAACTTTTAAATGTATTATGAAAGGATGTGTTAAAATGCAAGCACCGTATTTCAGCCAGCGTAATACTTGCGCGAATCTTTCAGAGCGCGAGGTTTATTTAATCATTCCAGCTGAAAATGTTCCGGAATCGGACACTAAAATTTTACTTGTCGACGAAGAAAGCGCGTTTGTAAATTTCCCTGGCATTGAGAATCCTGGATTTATCGAGCAATACATTCGCCTGGGTTCATTAGCGCCGTTTGCCGAATTTATTACTTCGTTTGAAGATTTTAAGGACGGCAAAGCGCGGGTGTTATGGGAAGTGCAACCGGACGGCTGGTATTGGGCGGACGAAGATGGATTTGGAGCAGAATCCGATTATGAAATTGTGCTATATTCGTATTTGGACGAGAACGGCAATTTTTTAGCGCCGTTTAGAATTTATCGAATAGGTAACGTTAAATATTTCGAAACGGATTTGGAAGAACAATCGGCTAAAGAATACGAGGAGCGGCAGGAACGCGACCGCAAGCTTGCTGAATCGGGCGAAACTCAAGAAGAATCGATTAAAAAATTAGTAGACAGATGCGCGAAATATTTTTTAGAAAATGAGGATAAAGTTTTCTCCCCCAAAAATAAATCGTCGTATTCGATTTGGTTTGAAGTCCCGCAAAGTAAGTACGACGCGAATGTTACAATCGGCAAAGATTTACTTCAAGAGGGAAATTGGCGGCTGTCAGTTGGAGTGTTGGTTCGCGGCACTGATATGTTGCGCTCTTGCTATTTGAAAAAGGATAATCGCGAGGGCATGCTTGAAAATTTAAATTCTGAGCAAATGCACGAGGAAATTTATCAAATAGTGATTAGGTTGATGGCTGAATTTGAAAAATAAATTTAATGAGGAGTGCGGAAAAATGATTATCGTTACGGGTGGCGCGGGTTTTATTGGCAGTAATATTGTTCGTGCGATGAATGAACGCGGCTACAAGGACATTTTGATTGTTGACAATTTCGGCAAAGATGAAAAGTACAAAAATCTGGTTGGTTTGACTTTTGAAGATTATATGAGCGCTGACGATTTTTTGAAGGCGATAACCGATTACAGAATCCACGGCGCGACGGTTATTTTCCACGAGGGCGCTTGCTCCGACACTATGGAATATGACGTTGATTATATGATTAAAACCAACTACGAATATTCAAAGGCGCTGCTGAATTACTGCATTGCCAATCGGATTGATTTTATTTATGCGTCGAGCGCGTCAACTTATGGCAACGGCGCAAATGGTTTCGTCGAATCCGAAGAATGCGAAAGTGCGTTGAATCCGTACGCTTTTTCAAAATTGCTGTTCGACCGGTACGTGCGGCGCAATATGCCATTGGCGAAGGCAAAACTTATCGGCTTGCGGTATTTCAATGTTTTTGGACCGCAGGAACAGCACAAAGGCAGAATGGCGTCGATTACCTATCAAATGTATCAGCAGATAAAAAATGGCGGCGTGATAAAACTTTTCAAAGGTACGGACGGCTATGCTGACGGCGAGCAAAAACGCGATTTCATTTACGTTAAAGACGTGGCGCGCGTGAATATTTTTTGCGGCGAAAATGACGTTGCCAATGGAATTTACAACTGCGGTACTGGCAACGCTACAACTTACAATGCTCTCGCGCAGGCGGTGATAAATGCGCTCGGTACTGGCAAAATTGAATACATCGATATGCCCGAACAATTAATCGGCAAATATCAATCCTTCACGCAGGCTGACACTAAAAAATTATTGGAAACCGGCTTTAAGGGCGATTTTACGTCGATTGAGGACGCGGTTAAGGAATATTGCGCGTTTTTGAATGAAGGCGGTTACTATGCACATAACTAAGCGCGTAGTAATAGATTTTTTGCTTATGGCGGCGGTGCTCTGCGCGATAGGATATTTTGCGCATTGCCAGATTGAGCACAAACTCAACGATACGCTTGAAGAAAGTGTAATGCGGCACGTCGGAACACTTTCCTATTCGATAGAGCACACGCTGAACCGAACGATATCGGAAATGCACATGATAGCGGCAACGATAGAGCGCGGCGATATGACCATTGAAAATTTGATTAATGTTGCCAAGGCGTTTGATGAAAAGGCGTATGTGATAGGGATATTGCGCGAGGACGGCTCACCGGTCGGCTGGCGAAATTCGACTTTGACGCCCGAAGAATTTGCTGATATTAAAGACGTTTTCAGCGGCGAAGATGTCGTTGCTTTTTTTGGCGAACGCGGAATGATATTTGCAGTGCCGATTGAAATTGACGGCGAAACCTGCGCATTTTATCATCAATACGATAAAGAAGGCGTTAACGATCTATTGAGCGTGATAAGTTATGACGGGCTTGGGCGAATAGTTTTATCGTCCCCAAATGGATATTGGATGGAAATATCCGACGCCACCGATAATAACGCGCTTTTCGACAAAATTTATAGTACACCTGGATTTGCCGAATTGTACTATGAAAAAGTTGGCGCTAAAATTTTAAAACAGGGTAAAGCCGTTGACAGGATTGACTTTAACGGTATTGCGTTAATTGGATTTGGCGCGAAAATTTATAATGACAAGCTGGTGATATTTGGTTGCGTGACGCGCGACGCTGTTTCCGGCGGTATTGATTTTATTCACATCGGGATAATCGGCGCGTTTGTGGCGTTGTGTTTAATTTTGATAACTTACATGCGCTCTTCGATAAAAGCGGCGGAAAATCGCGAATTGAAAGTTGAACGTGAAGCGGCTCTTCAAGCCAGCAAAACTAAATCTGAATTTCTGTCGAATATGAGCCACGAAATACGCACGCCGATTAACGCAATTCTCGGTATGAATGAAATGATTCTGCGCGAGAGCCGCAACGAAACGATTCTTGAATACGCGGAGAATATTCGCAACGCCAGCAATAACTTATTGGGCATAGTGAATGACATTCTCGACTTCAGCAAGATTGAAGCGGGCAAAATGGAAATTATTCCTGTCGAATATGAATTGAGTTCGTTGCTGAATGATTTGGTAAATATGATTCAGAAGCGCGCGACCGACAAAGGGCTTGAGTTGATTGTCAATGTCGATGAAAAATTGCCGATGATACTTTTTGGCGACGAAATCCGAATTAAGCAGGTCGTGACGAATATTTTGACGAACGCGGTTAAGTACACCGAAAAAGGCAGCGTAACGTTGAGCGTCGAATGTTCGCAGAAATCCGCCGATAAAATTACCTTGAAGTTCGGCGTGAAGGATACCGGCATTGGCATTAAGCAGGAAGATATTCAAAAATTGTTCAGTGCGTTTGAGCGTATCGAAGAAAAACGCAACCGCACGATTGAAGGCACTGGGCTTGGTATGAATATTACCAAAAAGTTGCTGAATATGATGGGGACGGTTTTGCAGGTTGAGAGCGTTTACGGCGAAGGCTCAAATTTCTGGTTTGAGATTGAGCAAAAAATTATCAAGGACGAACCGATTGGCAATTTTGAAGAGGCGTTTAGAAATTCGCTGAAACAGCACAAAAAATATCACGAGAAATTTACCGCGCCCAATGCGAAAATTTTGGTTGTTGACGATACCGTAATGAATTTGACGGTTGTTAAAGGTTTGCTCAAACAGACGAAAATTCAGATTGACACGGCGGAGAGCGGTTTTGAATGTTTGAAATTGGTCGCGAAAAATATTTATGATATAATTTTCCTTGATCACCGGATGCCGGAAATGGACGGAATTGAAACATTACGGAAAATGCAAAATATGCCGGACAATTTGAACGAAACGACGCCGGTAATTTCTCTGACGGCAAATGCGATTAGCGGCGCGCGCGAGCAATACATAGCGGCGGGTTTCAGCGATTATTTGACAAAGCCGATAAACAGCGTCAAACTTGAAGAGCTGATAATGAAATATTTACCCGCGGAAAAAATTCAAGCGGCGTCCGAAACTGAGCCCGCGTCTGCCGAGGATTTGAATTTGCCGGATTGGTTGACAAAAGCTGACTGTTTAAATTTGCAAGAGGGCGTTGAACATTGCGGCGACGTTGATTCGTATATGGAAGCGCTGAAAGTTTTTGCAAATGCGATTACCGGCGGCGCTGACGAAATTGAAGGTTATTTTAAAAATGCTGACTGGAAAAATTATACAACAAAAGTTCACGCGCTCAAAAGTTCTGCGCGAGTTATTGGCGCAATGGAATTGTCAGAAAAAGCGCGGCGGCTTGAGGACGCTGGAAATTCCGGCTATATCAATGAGATTCAGCAGGATACCGCGCCGCTCTTGCAGTTGTATCGCAGTTACGCGGAAAAACTTTCGCCGCTGATTGAAGTTGAAACTGAAGAAGATAATTCCGATAAGCCGCTGATTGATGACGATTCGCTCGCTGAGGCGTATGAAGCTATGCGAGAGGCGGCGGCCAGCTTTGATTATGATTCGATTGAATTTGTTCTGCAGTCGCTGGAAGATTATAGTTTTCCCCAAAATGAAACAAAGCGCATAAAAGAAATTAAACTGGCGGCTGAAAAACTCGACTGGGAAAAAATCGCGCAGTTGTTGAAATGACGCCACTTTTCATAAAAATATCCAATTGCCCTCGGGCAATTTTTTTTTGGGAACATTAAAGTTTCATTAAAAAAGCCTTGAAAATATTGACAGCCGACTAAGCAAATGATATAGTTCTTTCAAGATAAATTATGGTTGTTTTTGGACGGAGGTGATACACTATGGCAATTACCGGCAGCGCGCCGTGAAAGCCCCTTGCTTTAGCTATGGGGATGAAACGAATGGGTTGGGGCATCGACCCTTGCAGGAGGCATCGTAAGACCTCTTTTAGAGGCAAATGCTGTTGATAGCAGAATCCCCCGAATTTATTCGTGGGGAGTATGTCAAGTTGGCGAAAATGTAATCACTCTCCAATCCGCGGCTGAACGCACCTTAAAAATAAAGGTGGGTAGTGGCGCATTGATGAGCACGGTTATTAGCGATGAACTTGACCCAGACAACACAGAAACCAGTTTATTGATTAGCGGTACTTCCGGCGATGATAGCATTTTCAATAAAATTGACGCGGTTACTATAGACGCAATGGCGGGTAATGATACTATTACAAATTATGGCAGTAATGTTTCAATAAACGCCGGAACTGGCAATGACTATATCAGCAATAGCGTTCCTGCAGCAATGGATATAATTACTCCCGAAACTCGACGCGGAGGTTCTTCCAGTGCCGACAACATTTTAGAGGCAAGTTCAACTTCCGATAATCCGCAAGCCGAGAACGTCACAATTACAGCCGGAGAGGGAGATGATACGATTCAAAATTGTGGCGGCGGAAATATATACATAGATGGCGGAACAGGCAATGATGTTATTGGAGGGAATGGTAGCGGCTCAACAATTTTAGGCGGAGCTGGTAACGATGTAATTTCTCTTTCCAGCACCTACAGCAACGGTAATACAATTCAATACTCGCAGGGCGAAGGTAATGATACTATTTACGGCTTTAATTCCTATGATACGCTTCAAATCGCCTCCGGCAATATCTCAAGTTCCGTGCAAAATAATGGAAATTTGACCTTGAATATTGGTAGCGGCTCAATCGTTATCGTAAACGCGCCGGAAAGCATTTGGTTGAAACGTGAAAACAATAATGCAGAACAGTTAACTATTGGAGGAGGAAACAAAATGACTAATTCAACAAATAATATCGCTATTAGCGGTAGTTCAGGCGCTGATTATATTGAAAACAGCGGCAATTATGTAACTATAAATGCGGCGGCTGGAGATGACACAATCGACAATAGCGGCTCTAGCGTTTTGATTAACGGCGGAGACGGTGACGACGTTGTCACAAATCTCGAAGGCGCTTACGATGCCCAAATTTCCAGCGGTAATGGTGATGATTATATTTCCGGAATATATGAATCTTCCAAAATAGACGGCGGCGCGGGCGATGATGTTGTTGATGCTGAATATGCATATGACAGCACAATCAACGGCGGCGACGGCGCAGACGAAATTTCCGGCTATATCACGGATTCGTCAATCAACGGCGGTGCTGGCAACGATATTATAGATGTCAATTCTGAAGAAGGTTACCTTAACAACACAATCGTCGGAGGAAAAGGCAATGATACCATTGTAAACGAAGTAGGCTATTCTTTAAACGATGAAGAATACGACGAAGATATGGAAGGTACGGGTAACCTTTATCAATACGCCAACGCAGACGGCAACGACGTCATTCAGGGATTTTCTATGTATGATACCCTTCAAATCACGTCCGGAAATATCTCAAGTTCAGTGCTTGGTGACGACGGTAGCTTGACTATTTATGTTGGTAGCGGTTCAATCGTTATCGAAAATGCTCCGGAAAACATTTGGATAAAGAAGGGCAACAATACAGCCGTACAACTTCCTATAGATCCTGGTCCTTTCACTGAAAGCGACGATTATTATTCAAATACCACCAAAAACACCGTCTTGAGCGCACTCGGCGGTAATGATACCATCGTCAATAGAGCAGGCGGCGTAGAAATTTACGGCGGCACGGGCAACGATTCTATTAACAACGACACAAACTCCAACTACACAATCAATAGCCAGTGGGGTTACGTGACAGTCGACGGAGGCGACGGTAATGATAATATTTACAGCAATGACCCGTACGTCAGTATAAATGGCGGCGCTGGCAACGATTCTATTTACAGCAGCGTTTGGAATTATGTCACGGTAGACGGCGGTGATGGCGCTGATTCTATCGTAGCTGGCGGTCATTACAATTCGATAAACGGCGGCGACGGTAACGACGTTATCAGTCTGAGTAGCGGAAGTTATTCTAATGCAACGGTTAATGGCGGCACTGGTAATGATGTGATTTATGGAGGCGTTACAAGCAGTACTTCAAGCAGCCTTAGCAGCTATTACACTGTTTATCAGTATGCGAACGGCGACGGCAACGATACTGTTTATAATTTCTCTGCAAACGACACCCTTAATATTACTTCTGGCAGCTACAGTTCCTCGATTTCCGGCAGCAACTGGATTATC
>CAJOIB010000005.1 GCA_905234705.1 uncultured Selenomonadaceae bacterium
TTGGACGGGCGCGTCAACTGGTCCGGAATTGGACGGCGCATTGGCTGAAGTCAAGGGCATTAAACAGCGTTTGCCCTATCAAACCGACGCGAAACTTCGTCCGGAAATTAACGACGGCACTGTGAATTATTTGGATTTGCATTTGTCAGAATCCGCGCAGTTGTCAAGAGTTGGCTATTTGGGAAAAATTGACGCGGCGATTGTTGAAGCCTGCGCGATAACCGAAGAGGGAAATATTATCCCGACGACTTCATTGGGCAACGCGGCAAGTTACGTACAAAGCGCTGATATTGTTATCGTCGAGGTCAATACAACTCAACCCTTGGCGCTTGAAGGCATTCATGACGTTTATATTCCGCTCGACCCGCCAAATCGTTTGCCGATACCGCTGGTAAAAGCTGATGACCGGATTGGTACGACTTACATTCCCTGTACGCCCGATAAAATTAAATTTATTGTGCCGTGCGATATTAAAGACCACACGCGCGACCTTTCACCGATTGACGAAAATTCTAAGCAGATGGCGAAATTTACGCTTGAATTTTTGCACAAGGAAATTGCGGCGGGGCGTATGCCGAAAAATTTGCTGCCGTTGCAGAGCGGCGTTGGCAATGTGGCTAATGCGGTTTTGGCTGGCTTTGTCGATTCGGATATGCACGATTTAGTTGTTTATACTGAAGTTATTCAAGACGCGATGCTTGATTTGATTGACGCGGGCAAATTGCGTATTGCTTCAGGAACTGCTTTTTCGCCGTCGCCTGCTGGTATGGACAGATTTTATAAAGACGTTGACAAGTACCGGAAATATATTTTGCTTCGTCCGGAAGAAATTTCAAATTCGCCGGAAGTAGTTCACAGATTGGGCGTCGTGGCAATGAATACCGCGCTTGAAGTTGACATTTACGGCAATATTAATTCAACGCACGTTTGCGGTACGAAAATGATGAATGGCATTGGCGGCAGCGGCGATTTTGCGCGCAATGCTTATTTGACGATTTTTTATACGCCGAGTACTGCAAAGGGCGGCAAGATTAGTTCAGTTGTGCCGATGTGTTCTCACATTGACCATACCGAGCACGATGTTGACGTTATTATCACTGAGCAGGGAATTGCTGATTTGCGTGGGCTTGAGCCGCGTTCTCGCGCGTTGGAGATTATTAACAAATGCGCTCACCCCGATTATAAGCCAATGCTTCTGGATTATTACGAGCGCGCTCTTACTGAAACTAAGAAAGCTAATACGCCACATTTGATTGACGAAGCTTTAAGTTTTCATTCACGTTTCCTCAAAACTGGCGATATGCATAAATAGGGGCTAGGGAATAGGGAAAAGGGTCTAGATTCTAATCACTAATCCCTTTACACTAATCCCTAATCCCTAAAAAACTGACTGAAAGGAAGTTTTTTCACAATGAGTTGTTTTACAAATGCTGTGACCAACCGCCGCTCGATTTACGCGCTGGGCAAAAATATTCCGGTGCTCGAATCTGAGATTATCGCGGTTGTCGAACGTATGACTAAGGAAGTTCCTTCGCCTTTCAATATTCAAAGCCAACGTGTTGTCGTAGCAATGGACGAATACCACGAAAATGTTTGGGATATTACAATTTCCAAAATGAAAGAAATTTTGACTGCAGAGGCTTTTTCTAAAACTGAACAGAAACTTGAGACCTTCAAAGCCGCTTACGGTACGATTTTATTTTTTGAAGAAATTGACATTGTACACGACATGCAAAAGAAATTTCCAACCTACGCGGATAATTTTCCTATTTGGGCGTCACAGGCTAATGGTATGCTCCAATTTGCAATTTGGACGGAACTTGAGAATATGGGTTTGGGCGTCAATATTCAACATTACAACCCGCTTATCAATGTGGATATTATAAAGGCGTTCAATATTCCGGATAATTGGGAACTTGCTGCACAAATGGTTTTCGGTGAAAAATTGCAACCTGCGGGCGCGATTGAAAAAGTTCCCGTATCAGAGCGCGTTAAAGTTTTTAGATGATTAATAATTATTACAGCATTTCTTTCTTTTCGGAAAGAAAGAAACGCTTAGCAAAGAAAGAAAACTGCCCGCTGTAGTCACATCACGTGACTAGCGCGGGCGTGGCGCGCGTTCTTTAGTGCTTAATTTTTACGTAAGGAGTGTTTGACGAATGTTTAAAGTTTTGGGTGTAGATCACATTGGTATTGCGTCAACTGATTTGGCTGACGGTGAATTTTGGAAAACTCTCGGTTTGCAATGCACCGGCGAAGAAACCGTTGCCGAACAAAAAGTTACCACCGCGTTTTATCCGACCACCGAAGATAAACAGCACGGCGAAATTGAACTTCTCGTAGCGAGCGAAGCGGGCAGTCCGATTGAAAAATTCATTGAGAAAAACGGCGGACGCGGCGGCATTCAGCATATCGCATTGCGCGTTGACAATCTCGAAGCGGCTCTTGCCGACCTCAAGGAAAAAGGCGTTAAACTTATCGACGAAAAACCGCGTAAAGGTGCGGGCGGCGCGCAAATCGCGTTCATTCACCCGAAAGCTACTCACGGCGTACTTTTGGAACTCTGCCAGCGTGATTGATCAGGATGGGTAATAACCCCTAAAAAGCGACTGAAAGGAGCTTTTTTAATGGCGACTGTTCAAGAAAAAATTGACTTAATGCACGCGAAGAAACAGGTAATTCGGCAAGGCGGCGGGCAAAAACGCATTGACGCCCAGCACAGCAAGGGCAAACTTACTGCCCGCGAAAGAATTGAAATGTTCTTCGACGAAGGCACTTTTATTGAGCTTGACATGTTCGTTAAGCATCGTTGCACAAATTTTGGGCAGGAAAAGAAAGATTTACCAGGTGAAGGTGTTGTTACCGGCTACGGCACGGTTGACGGGCGGCTTGTTTATGCATTCGCGCAGGACTTCACGGTTGAAGGCGGCAGCTTAGGCGAAAAGCACGCTCATAAAATCTGGAAAGTTATGGATTTGGCTATGAAAATGGGCGCGCCTTTAATCGGCATTAATGATTCTGGCGGCGCGCGTATTCAAGAGGCTGTTGACGCTTTGCCGCAATACGGCGGCTTCGGGCGTCATTCCGCAAATTTCCGTCATAATGGGACCTTGCGCGGGCGGCGCGGTTTATTCTCCTGCCATTACCGATTTTATTTACATGGTTAAAAATACCAGCCAAATGTTTATCACTGGTCCGGCGGTTATCAAATCTGTCACTGCGGAAGAAGTTACTGCTGAGGAACTCGGCGGCGCTATGACGCACAATAGCCGTTCGGGCGTGGCACATTTCGCGGCGGAAGATGAGCAGGATTGTATTAATCAGATTAGATATTTGTTAAGTTTCTTGCCGAGCAATAATTTGGAAGAAGCGCCGATTGTTGATACGGGCGATGACCCAGACCGGCAGGAAGATTTTCTCAACACGATAATTCCCGATAATCCAAATGCGCCGTACGATATGAAAGAAGTTATCAAGGGCATTGTTGACAACGGCGAATTTTATGAAGTCCACAAATATTTTGCCACGAATATAATTACGTGTTTTGCGCGCTTTGACGGGCGGACGGTTGGTATCATTGCGAATCAGCCTGCGGTTATGGCGGGCTGTCTTGACGTTGACGCTTCAGATAAATCTGCGCGATTCATTCGTTTCTGCGACGCGTTTAATATTCCGCTGGTTAATCTGGTTGATGTTCCTGGATTTTTGCCTGGCGTTGACCAAGAACGCGAAAATGCTTTATGCATACAGTGAAGCGACAGTTCCGAAAGTTACTGTTATTACTCGCAAGGCTTATGGCGGTTCGTACATTGCGATGTGCTGCCGTGAATTGGGCGCGGATCAAGTTATGGCGTGGCCGAGCGCTGAAATTGCGGTTATGGGACCTGCGGGCGCGGCGAATATTATTTTCCGCAAAGACCCCGATAAAGACCAGAAAACTGCTGAATACGTCGAAGAATTTGCAACGCCGTACAAGGCGGCTGAACGCGGTTATGCTGATATGATTATTGAGCCGAAGGAAACGCGTCCGCTGATTATCACGGCGCTCAATGCTCTTGCCAGCAAGCGCGAATCTGCGCCGACGAAAAAGCACGGCAACATCCCGCTTTAAAAAGGAGATGGCAGCGATGGCTGATAAAGTTAAACCGGAAATTGTCGCGGCTATAATTGCGGCAATCCAGCAAATTTCAAAGGACGGCAGAGTCGTCGCCGTCAAAGTCAAACGCAACGAAATTTGGACGCTCGCTAATCGCGTCAAATAATCGGAGGTAATGTTAATGGCAACGAAAAAATTTAATGTCACGGTGAACGGCACGACATACGAAGTTGAAGTTGAAGAAGTTAAATCTTCCAGCGGCAGTGCGCCTGTTGCGAAACCTGCCCCTGCTCCAGCGCCGAAACCTGCGGCAGCTCCCGCTCCGGCGGCTGCTCCTGCTCCTGCGAAAGTTTCTGCGGGCGCGGGCGAACATTCAATCGATTCTCCTATGCCTGGCAAAGTCGTTAAACTTGTTGCCAGCGAAGGCGCGCAAGTTAAAGCCGGCGAAGTTTTGTTGATTCTCGAAGCTATGAAAATGCAGAATGAAATTACCGCAGACGCTGACGGCGTTGTTAAAAAATTCAACGTTGCGGCGGGGCAAAGCGTTAAGGCTCACGAATCGCTTGTAATTCTCGGATAATATAAATTTTCAAATTCCAGTGGAGTCGCCGGTGAAATTATCGGCGGCTCTTTTAATTTCCCAAAAAATTCGGCGCGCGGCAGGAAATGTATTAATCCTTGTTGAAATAACCAGCAAAGTTGAGGTGTTTGTTTACTAATTAAGAATGTTTTGGTGATGGAATATGGGATTGGTAAAATTGGAAATGGGCGGCAACAAAAAATTAGTCTGTCCAACGTGCAAAAACGAATTACGCAAAGCGGAAGGCGGTCCAGTCAGAATTGTTGACGGCAAAATTGATATGGACGCCACTTTGCCGCGCCAAATTTGCGATCATTGCGGCGTTTTCTATCGTGAACTTTTAAAATCCGGCTATTACAACGTTTTCGATTTGCCGCCGGAAGAAAGGCAGACTCAAGAGCGCGTCATTTCCACAGGCGATATTCCGCCAACTATTTTAAAACGAGAAGCGGATGGTAAATGCCCTTGCCCGCGTTGCGGCGACAGAATGGATTTTGTTGAAGCCGGTCCTGTGCAAATCGTTAACGGCAAACCGGATTTTTCAAATACAATGGATCATTTCGTTTGCCCGTACTGCAAATCCGTCTTCAGAAAAATCGTCGGCACTGATTATTTCCAGTGGTCTGAAAAATAGCTGTAAAATATGCCCTTGCGAAATTTCGCTTAAGCTGGTATGATTAAAAAAATTGCTGGAGGGGCGATTTATGGAAAAGCGGAGAGGTTTCAGCTGGTTTACAGTTTTAATGCTGGTGGTATTCGCGTATTTCGGCACGGTATTAATTTCGCAACAGTTGCATTTATCGCAGGTTAGCGAAAGTCAGCGAATCGCCGATAAAAAATTGGCGGCGGCGCAAGAGCAAAATGAAAAATTGCGCAAAGAATACGAGGAACTTCAAAATCTGGATAACATTGAAAAAATTGCGCGCGAAGATCTTGGGCTCGCCAAAGACGGGGAGCTCCCATATCAAGTGGCGCATTAATTTATTAAAAAAATTTTCGGGGAGGACGGTATTTTGGCAATAGAATTGGGCAGCGTAGTTGAAGGCAAAGTTACGCGCATTATGAATTTTGGTGCTTTCGTTGAGTTGGAGGAGGGCAAGGTCGGGCTCATTCACATTTCCGAAGTTGCCGACGAATATGTTAACTCCGTGAGCGATTTTCTCAAGGAAGGCGATACGGTTAAAGCAAAAGTTATCAGCATTGACCAAAACGGCAAAATTGCGCTGTCAATAAAAAAAATGAAGCCGCAAAGTCAAGACTCGGACAGGGGATTTCGTAATCCGAAGGGCAAACCTGCGGGGCGCGGTGAACACAGACCGAACAACAGGCAAATGTCAGCCTCATTTGAAGACAAATTATCTAAATTCCTGAAAGACAGCGACGAAAGACTGACAGATTTAAAACGCAAAACGGACTCAAAGCGCGGCGGTCGCGGCTCGAGACGTTCGGACTAGCCGCCCCTTGCACTTTCTTTAGCAGGGGGTGCTTTTTGTTGATAGGAAAATTCATTGATACCTGCCAGACTGAAAAAATTTTTCCTGTGAAGAAAATCGTCGTGGCGGTATCTGGCGGCGCTGATTCACTTGCACTGGCGGATTTGATTAATCGCGCGCGACAACGTTTCAAGCTGAATTTTTGCATTGCGCATTTTGAACACGGTTTACGCGGGCAAGATTCGATTGACGACGCAAATTTTGTTGAAAGTTTTGCTAATGATTTGGGCGTTGAATTTTTCTGTAAGCACGGCGACGTTGCGAATTTCGCGGCTGAAAATAAAATTTCTGTCGAGACGGCGGCGCGTAAATTGCGCTATGAATTTTTATCCGAAATTCGGCAGCAATTAAATTTCGACGCGATAGCCTTAGCACATCACGCTAACGATCAAGCTGAAACAATTTTAATGCGGTTAATGCGCGGCTCAAGCCTAGACGGACTTTCGGCAATGAAATTCTGCGCGAGTTCGCCATACGGTTTGCTGATTCGCCCGCTGCTGCGTTTTAAAAAATCTGAACTTGAAAATTACTGCCGCGAAAGGAAATTAATTCCGCGCGTTGACGCCACGAATTTTGATGCCATTGCTACGCGCAATAAGATTCGGCTTGAACTTTTGCCGATGCTGGAGAATTTTAATCCGGCGATTGTCGAAACGCTTTGCCGATTTGGCGAAACTGCCGCTGCTGAATCCGATTTCATTAACGCGGAAGTTGAAAAAATTTATCCTGCCGTTGTGAAAAATAAATCAGTCCTGCGCGACGAATTTTTAAAATTGCATGTGGCACTTCAGCGCGGCGTTATCAAAAAATTTATTGCTGAAACTTGCGGCGGCGTCAAGGATTTGGGCTTTGTGCATTTCGAGGCGCTCAGAAAAGTTTTGGCGAATAATTTATCCGGCGTCGAACTTCCCAAAAACATTCGCGCAGATTTGAGGCGCGGCAGGTTATCAATCACGTAAATTATTTAGAGAGGGATGGTTAAATTGAAAACTAAAGAAGATTATATTGAAAAGGTACTGTACAGCGAGGAGGAAATTGCGGCTCGTTGCAAGGAGATTAGCGAACAAATCAGCGCCGATTACAAGGATATCTCAAAGCCGCTGTTGACGGTCGGCATTTTGAATGGCGCGGTTATTTTTTACACAGATTTGGTACGCCGCTTGACAATTCCCGTACATTTTGATTTTATGATAGCGTCAAGCTACGACGCGAATACTCACACGAGCGGCAAGGTTAATATCTTGAAAAATCTTGACAACGACCCGCGCGGGCGTGATATTCTGCTGATTGAAGATATTATTGACTCCGGAACGACGATGAATTATCTGGTGAATTATTTCAAGGACAAAGGCGCTAACAGCGTTAAAGTTTGCGCGCTGTTGGATAAACCTTCGCGCCGCAAGGTTGAAGTCAAGGTTGATTATACCGGCTTTGAAGTTCCCGACGAATTTATTGTTGGTTACGGATTGGATTTCGCACAGCACTACCGGAATTTGCCATATCTCGGCATTTTGAAACGCAGCGTATATTCCGGTAAATAATTTGGTTAAAGGAGCGTTTTCTATTGAATAGTTTTTTACGCAACGTCGGCTTTTATTTGCTGGTGATATTCGTTGCGATAACGGCGTATGATTATTTTTCAGTGAAGCCGCAGGCAACAATCGAAGAAGTGAGTTACTCGCAATTCCTGCAACGCGTAGAATCGGGCGAAGTTTCAAAGGTCGTCTTAACCAGAAATACAATCAAAGCCACGCGCAAAGACGGCACAGAATTTAACACGACAGCGCCGGATTTCCCAATAGGAGACGATGCGCTTGTAACGAAATTAGAAACTGCCGGCGTCGAAATAACTGCACAAAATCCTAAAGAACCGCCGTGGTGGGTGACGCTCCTTTCGTCATTCTTGCCAATTTTAATCCTAGTAGGCGTGTGGTTCTTCATAATGAATCAAACGCACGGCACGGGCAGTAAGGTAATGTCATTCGGCAAAAGTCGGGCGAAAATGTCAAGCGGCGACAAAGTTAAAGTCACATTTAACGACGTGGCGGGCGCGGACGAAGCTAAGGAAGAACTCCAAGAAGTTGTTGAATTTCTCAAGCACCCGAAAAAGTTTAATGATTTAGGCGCGCGCATACCTAAGGGCGTTTTGTTATTTGGTCCTCCAGGCACAGGTAAAACTTTATTGGCTAAGGCTGTTGCCGGTGAGGCGGGCGTAGCGTTTTTCTCAATCAGCGGCTCAGATTTTGTTGAAATGTTTGTAGGCGTGGGCGCATCGCGTGTTCGTGATTTATTCGCGCAGGCTAAGAAAAATTCGCCCTGCATAATTTTCATTGATGAAATTGACGCAGTTGGTAGGCAACGCGGCGCGGGTTTCAGCGGCGGTCACGACGAACGCGAGCAGACTTTGAATCAGTTGTTGGTTGAAATGGACGGTTTTGCGGCTAATGAAGGCATAATCATAATTGCCGCCACGAATCGCCCCGATATTCTTGACCAGGCGCTGTTGAGACCTGGCAGATTTGACAGACAGATTGTAGTTGACAAGCCCGACATTACCGGCAGAATTGCGATTTTGAAAGTTCATTCCAAAGGCAAACCGATTGGCAAGGACGTTGATTTAGATGTTTTAGCGCGGCGGACGCCTGGGTTTACGGGCGCTGATTTGGCTAATTTGGTTAATGAAGCGGCGCTGTTGGCGGCTCGGCGCAATAAGCACGAAATTAATATGATTGAGCTTGAAGAATCGATTGAGCGCGTCATGGCTGGACCGGAGCGCAAATCCAAAGTTATGAGCGACGACGAAAAGAAATTGACAGCTTATCACGAAGGCGGGCACGCGCTGGTTGGTATGATGTTGAAACACGCTGACCCTGTTCACAAAGTTACAATTATTCCGCGCGGGCGGGCTGGCGGTTATACGCTGATGTTGCCTAAGGAAGACAGGAATTACGCCACGCGCTCAGAATTGCTTGACAGGCTGAAAGTGGCTATGGGCGGGCGCGTTGCCGAGGAAATTGTACTTAATGAAATTTCAACCGGTGCGTCGCAGGATATTCAACAGGCGAGCCGGATTGTTCGCTCAATGATTATGCAGTATGGTATGAGCGACGTACTTGGACCTGTGGCTTATGGCAGCGACCAGACGCAAATGTATTTTGGGCAGAATCAGCGCAATTATTCAGAGGAAGTTGCCGGCGAAATTGATAAGGAAGTTCACAAATACATGGAAGAGGCTTACGAATCTTGCCGGACGATTATCAATGAGAACCGCGATAAACTTGATAGAATCGCGCAGATGTTGATTGACAAGGAAACTTTGACGGCGGCGGAGCTCAAGGAAATTGTTTTCGGTACAAATGACAGCCCAATGATTGAGCTTTCTAAAAAAATTCCGGACGAATCAATCATTTTAGCTAAAGAAAATCCAGCGCCGATTTTAAATGATTCTAATCCGACGCCAGTTTAAAAATTTGCGGTTGATAACCTTTCGGTGGAATGTTAAAATTCTGCCGATATTTTTTTGCAAAGGAGAATCAATTTGAAAGTAGTAATTTTGGCGGGCGGATTTGGCACGCGGATTAGTGAAGAGTCTCAGCTTATCCCTAAGCCAATGATTGAAATTGGCAGTCATCCTATTTTGTGGCACATTATGAAGGAATACGCGCATTTCGGATTCAACGAATTTGTGATTTGCGCCGGATACAAGCAGCACATTATCAAAGAATATTTTGCCGATTACGCCCTGCACAACAGCGACATTACTTTTGATTTTCGCGGTGAGAATCGAATTAAAGTTCATAATAATTTTTCTGAGGATTGGAAAGTTACGGTTGTGGATACTGGCTACAGCACGACGACGGGCGGGCGCGTGAAAAAAATTCAGCCGTACATTACCGAAGAAAATTTTATGTTAACGTACGGCGACGGCGTTTCTGACGTTAATATTTCGGAGCTGGTAAAATTCCACGAATCGCACGGAAAAATTTGCACAATAACCGCGGTTAAGCCAGATAGCAGATTTGGCTATTTGGATTTCGACGGCGATAAAGTTTTGGCGTTTCGCGAAAAATCCAAGGAAGATGTTGGTTATATCAACGCGGGCTATATGGTTTTGAGCGCGAAAGTTTTTGATTATATCGAAGGCGATTATATGTTCGAGCAAGAGCCGATGCGCAAATTAACGGGCGACGGCGAGGTTATGGCGTATCGTCACGAGGGATTTTGGCAATGTATGGACACACTGCGCGACAAAATGAAACTTGAAAATCTTTGGCAGAATGGCGCGCCATGGAAAACTTGGGCTTGAGGTGATTTTATGATAAACAAACAATTTGAGCAGGATTTGAAATATACATTCGACAGTTTAAGTGAGATTGAGCGCGAAAATTTTTCCGGCAGTACGATTTTGCTGACGGGCAGCGCGGGGCATATGGGCTGTTATTTTACGCATTTCCTGTATTATTTTCGCGAGCAACTGAATCTGAAGAAAGTTATTTGTCTTGATAGTTTTATTTTGGGCAAACCGACTTGGCACGAAAATTTGACGGACGAGCGCTTTATTTTTAAAAAGTTCGACGTAGTTAATGACGCACTTGAAGATATTCCGGAGGCGGCAAATGCCGATTATATTTTGCATATGGCTTCGGTTGCGTCGCCTACATTTTACCGCAAGCACCCGATTGAAACTTTGGACGCGGACGTTTGGGGCTTACGCAGGCTTTTAGAATTTTACAAAGATAAGAATTTGCGCGGCTTTTTATTTTTCTCAACCAGCGAAATTTACGGCGACCCTCCGGCTGATAAAGTTCCCACCGTCGAAGATTATAACGGCAATGTCAGTACGAATGGTCCGCGCTCTTGCTACGACGAATCCAAACGTTTTGGCGAAACTATGTGCCGGTATTTCGCGCAGGAACACAATATGCCCATTGGCGTTGTTCGGCTGTTCAATACTTACGGCGAAGGTATGCGGATTAATGATAAACGCGTTCCTGCCGATTTTGCCAAAAATATTGTCGACGGCGAGGATATAATTATTTTGTCGGACGGCACGCCCAGCCGCACTTTCTGTTATATCGCCGACGCGGTTGCTGGCTGTTTCAAAATTTTGTTGCACGGTGAATATGATTATTTCAATATTGGAATGGATAAGCCGGAAATTTCCATTGTTAAGCTGGCTGAAATTTATCGTGAGGCGGGGCGCGAAATTTTTAATTACAGCGGAAAAATTGACTACTCGGTTTCTGAAGACAAAGATTATTTGACGCACAATCCGCAACGCCGCTGCCCGAATATTGACAAGGCAAGGAAGATTTTAAATTACAATCCGACAATTCTGGTTGAGGAAGGCGTCCGGAGATTTTTAACATTTATCAAAGAAAGTCCGAGGGAGAATCTGATATGGTGACGGTATTTGGATTAGGATTTGTGGGCTTGACGACGGCGTTAGGCTTTGCGCATTTGGGCTATAAAGTTTATGGCGTTGACGTTGACGCCGAACGTAAAGCTACACTTCGCGCTGGAAATTTACCTTTCCTTGAGAAGCACATGGATGAAGTTCTGCGCGAACATTTGAACAAAAATTTTTTCGTGACGGACGACATTAAAAGCGCGGTTGCTGATAGCGAAATTATTTATTATTGCGTTGGGACGCCGTATAGCGCGGACGGCAGCGCAGATTTGAAATATTTATTTTCGGCGGTTGATATGACGATTAACGCCGTTTCTGATGAAAAATTCCGCGTGCTCGTCACTAAGTCCACAATTCCGCCTTCGACGACCGCTGAAAAAATTATTCCTTACGTCGACAAAAAAACCGGCGGCTCCAAAAATTTTGCCGTGGCGAATAATCCGGAATTTCTGCGCGAAGGGCATTGCTGGGAAGATTTTCTCGGCGCTGACAGAATTGTTATCGGCTGTGACAACGAAAAAGCGCGCGAGAAACTGGTTAAACTTTACGCGCCTATGAACATTCCCATTAAATGCGTGACGCCGTCGACTGGCGAATTTATAAAATATCTGTCGAATACTTTGCTTGCCACGCTGATTAGCTATTCAAATGAAATGGCTCAGGTTGCCGACACAATTGGCGATATAGAAGTTGCCGAGGCGTTCAAGATTTTGCATATGGATAAACGCTGGAATCATTGTAATATGACGACTTACGTTTACCCTGGCTGCGGTTACGGCGGTTATTGCCTGCCCAAAGATACCAATGCAATGTTCGCGCAGAGCAAGGCTAAGGGCTTTGAGCCACAGATTTTGAAAAATGTCATTGAGACGAACAATCGGCGTCCGGCGACTATCGCAAAAAAAATTGTCAAAAACCTGGATAAACATTCGACGATTGGAATTTTGGGCTTAAGTTTCAAGCCGCTCTCTGACGACGTGCGAGATACTCCGGCGTTGCGTATTATTCAAGAAATTTTGTCGCTGGGCTACAAAAATATCGTAGCGTACGATCCGGCGGCGAATGAAGAATTTGCTAAACGTTATCCTGACGTGCCTATTAAAATTATGAGTACAGCGCGGGAAGTTTATGACGCGGCGAATGTTATTGCGATTGTAACTGCGTGGAATGAATTTAAAGACGTTCCCAATTTTGGCGATAAGCCGATTATTGATTGTCGATATATGTTTTGATTTGGGGGCGAAAATATGAGCGAAATTGTTTTGCAATACACTCGCGCAGGGCACGTTGAGAATATACATCGCGGCGACGTGGCGGCGGTGAATTGTGCGGGCGAAATTATTTCTGAAATTGGAAATGCGCATTTGCCTATGTTTTGGCGAAGTGCGGCTAAACCTTTTCAAGCGTTGCCGTTCGTGAAAAATGGCGGCTTAGAAAAATATAATATCACGCAGGAAGAACTCGCAGTTTTGGTATCTTCGCACAGCGGCGAGGAAAATCACGTTGCGTTGGTACGTGGAATTTTGGCGAAGTTAGGGCTTGACGAATCGGTGTTAGATTGCGGCGTAGTTCGACCAATGAGCGGCAAGGCGTTTAAAGATTTAATTGCTAAGGGCGAAAAAGTTTTGCCGGTTCACAATCCATGTTCGGGCAAACATTCACAGATAATCGCGCTGGCAATGATGTTGGGCGTACCAATCGAAGGTTACACGAAACCGGAGCATGAGGCGCAGAAAATAATATTTAAGCATGTGGCGATGGCGGCGAAAGTTCCGGAATCCGAACTTGAAATTGGAATTGACGGGTGCGGCGTGCCGGTATTTTATTTACCGCTTTATAATATGGCGTTGGCTTATGCGCGGTTATCGACACCGAAATTGGGCGATTGGGGCGAATATGAGCTTGCGGCGACCAAAATTCGTGATGCGATGAGCGATTATCCGCAAGTAATTTCCGGTACTGGCAGAATTGATTTGGCGGTTTCTGAAATTACCGGCGGCAGAGTTATCGCTAAGATTGGCGCGGACGCGGTTTATTGCCTGTGCGTCAAGGACGAAAATCTTGGTATTGCGTTTAAAATTGAAGATGGCAGTTATGCCGCGGTTACGCCGATGGTTATTGCTGTTTTGAAAAAATTGGATTTACTGACGAAAACTGAATCTGAGCAGCTCGATAAAAAATTCCCGCCGGTTTTGAAAAATCATCGCGGCGAAATTATTGGTACTATCGAAACGGTTTTTTAAAGTTGTGTTCGGCATTTCTTTTCTAGAAAAGAAACGCCTGGCAAAGAAAAGCGCCGCTCAGATAGTCGACTTCCGGTCGACTAATTCGCGGCGGGGTTCGGGCGCGCGTCCGTGCGCGCCTCTCTAATTGCGTAGGTGAACCATTTGAAAATATTGGATAAACTTAAAAATATCATTGCGAAAAATAAAATTATCGGCGCAGAAATTATTCAAAAAAATGTGGTTGATTCGACAAATGAATTGGCAAAAACTTTAGCGAAAAATGGCGCGGCTGACGGCACTGTCATTATTACTGAGGAACAAACCGGCGGCAAGGGTAGGCTCGACAGAAAATTTTTTTCACCGCGCGATAAAGGGCTATGGTTTTCAATAATTCTGCGCCCAAAATGTTTGCCCAATGACGCTCCGAAATTTACTTTAATGGCGGCGGCGGCTATTGCCTGCGCGATGAAACGGTTTAATCTGCGTGCTGAAATCAAGTGGCCAAATGATATTATGTACAGCGGGCGAAAATTGGTCGGCATTTTAACTGAAATGAGCGCCGAAGTTAGCCGCGTGAATTTTATTGTTGTCGGCATTGGAATTAATGTGAATATTGAGCGTGCCGAATTTCCGGAAAATATCCGTGACGTGGCGGCGTCGCTTTCCGAAATGAACGGCGGCAATTTGAATCGCGCTGAAGTTTTTAACGCCGTGCTTGAGGAATTTGACCGGCTTTATAATCAAAAAAGTTTCAGCGAAGTTTTCAAGATTTGGCGCGAATATAACATTACGCTGGGCAAAAATATTAATGTGATAGAGGCTGACAGCGGCGAAATTTTCACGGGCAAGGCGATTGATATTGCGAACGATGGCGCGCTGATTGCCGATATTGGCGGCGAACTGAAAACTTTTTATGCGGGCGATGTTTCGATTCGCACAAAATAAAAAAAATCGGGCAGTTAATTGGTAGCTGTCCGATTAATTTTTAGCTGATTTTGCCGTCGCGAATGAGCTCGCGCGCCGCTTTGCCGGTTAAATGTTCAATTTCGAGAATCATAATTTTAACGGCGTTGACGCGGGCGAGTTCCCTGTCGCGGAGATTTTTATCAACATTAGGCGAATATTTATCAGCAAGGAGTTCGAGCGCGTGAATTTTATCGGCGTCATTTTCGGCGATACGGATTTTGCCAAAGGCGATAGCGCTGGAATAGTAGCTGGTAAATTCTTCGGCAATGACGGCGTGCTGACCGACGACGCAGAATGAAACTTTGTCGTTGTTTTGAATGGCGTCGAGTTTGTGACCGGTGAGGGCGCTGTGGAAATAAATTTTGTTATCGGCAAAGGCGTAATTGAGCGGCACGGCGTAATTGTAGCCGTCGTCGCCGGTAAGAGCCAATACGCCAAATTCGCCTTCGCGCAGAATTTTTTCCGCGGTTTCAAATTTCAGCGCGCATTTAACGCGGCGCATTTCCCTAAACATAAAATCACCTGCCCGCTGAGACGCCATCCCTGATACATTCGGCAAGTTTATCGGATTCCTTATTGGCGGCTTCGATTTTCAAAAGTTCGTTGCGGCATTCGCGCAAACCTTGAATAGCCGAATCGATAATTTTCACGGTGATAGTTTCGTCGCTGTCGACAATTTTTTTCAGCGCCAATTTGCAACTGGCGGAGATTTTTTCAGTCAATTTGTCGCGATGTTCGTTGCGTTTGGTAATTTCCTCTGCCAATTTCGTTAATTGTTCCATTGTGTGGACGGCGGATAAATAATCGTAGCGCATTTGCGGCGTCAATGGTACAACTTTGCCTTCCGCCGGTACTCCGCCGCGCGCTAATGCTTGTTTAAATCGCTCAATCGTAGCCATATTTAGCACTTCCTGTAATGATTTTTTTAAAATTATATCAAATCGCGCCGACTTTGCAACAACAATATCAACTTTCTTTTGGCGAGCAAATGCTCTTACTCATCGCATTTGCAAGAAAGTAGCAAAGAAAACAGCCCGCCGGATAATTCGCTTCCGGCTCAACTAAAGAGCATGCCTTGCTTACGCAAGCCACGCAAGCGGCGGGCGGGGTTCGGCGCGCATCCGTGCGCGCTCCTTAAATGTTGGGTATATAGCCGCTTATTAAAATATCGTCACCAATTTTTTCGGTTTGTAAATCTGTCAAGTGAACAGCGTCAGTCAATTTTTCAAAGCCCTCACCCTCAACAGGTGTCAATGCATTTGTACCGCCCAAAATCTTCGACGCAATAAACGCATAAACTTTATCAACCAGTCCTGCGCGAATCATTGAAAAATTCAAAGTGCCGCCGCCTTCCAAAAGTATCGAAGTAAATTCCATTTTGCCAAGTTCAGCCATTAAAATTTTCAAGTCAACGCGCTCACCGTCACCGGCAACAATAATTTTCGCGCCCGCATTTTCCAACTCAGAAATTTTTTCAGCAGGAGCATTCGCAGTTACCGCAATAATCGTTTCAGCCAGTTTATCAGTTAAAATTTTCGCGTCAAGCGGCGTCCGAGCGTTGCTGTCAACCACTATTCGCGCAGGATTTTTGCCGTTTTCAAGGCGCGTCGTCAAACTTGGATTGTCAGCTAAAACCGTACCAACACCGACCATTATTCCGTCGTTAATATCGCGCAAGTGGTGAGTAAATCGCCGCGATTCTTCACAGCTAATCCATTGAGATTCGCCGCTAACCGTTGCAATTTTCCCGTCCAATGAACTAGCAAATTTCGCCGTCACGAACGGAATTTTTTTTGTAATGTACTTGATAAAAACTTCATTGAGCTTGTGCGCGTCATTTTCCAAAACACCAACATCAACGCTAATCCCTGCCGCTCTCAAAATTTCGATACCGCGTCCCGCAACTAACGGATTTGGATCTGTCATTGCCACAACCACGCGTTTAACGCCAGATTCAACAATCCTATTCGCGCAGGGTGGCGTCCTTCCAAAATGCGAACAGGGCTCAAGCGTCACATACATTGTAGAGCCTTTCGCCAAATCGCCCGCCATATTCAGCGCGTGAACTTCAGCGTGCGGCGTTCCGGCTTTTCTGTGCCAGCCCTCAGCAATTATCCTGCCGCCATTGACAATCACCGCGCCAACTAGCGGATTTGGTGAAGTGCGTCCCTCAGCATTGCGGGCAATTTTCAAAGCCTCGCTCATAAAAATTTCGTCCGTCATAAAATTTCTCCGTCATTTTAATAAACTAATCACATTGCTGCTGTTTTGGTTAACCTGCGCGAGTACTGCCTGCGCCGCTTGCGATAAAATATTTGCGCGGGTGTATTCAGTCATTTCACGCGCCATATCGGAGTCACGGATAACCGATTCAGCGGCTTGTGTATTTTCTGCGATGGTCGTCACATTTTCAAAAGTTTGTTCCAGGCGTTGCAGATAAGCGCCAATGTTCATCGCCTGATCCGTCGCATATTCAAGCGCACTGTCAATAACGCGAATTGCAATGTTGGCACTTTCACGCGTCCGCAAATTTATATCGTCCAGCGTCATATCTTGCACTTGGTCAAGCAATTCTTGAAACGCCTTGTATTTATCGGCGTCATTTTTAAGATTAATCAGCCGCTCCTGGTCAGCTTCGCTCGGCACATTAGCTTTCAAAGATTTTGTATGCATATCGCCGATAGTGACGCTCAAAGCCTGTCCGGATTTGTCGCCAACATGGAACATAACATTTTTCAAAAAAGTTACCGGCACTTCGACAGTTTCAGTTGTGGTTGTGGTAATCGTATTTGTGGGCTCGTCCGGCTCAGTTAATGTTAATAAATTGGTATTTGTTGTCAAACTGGCAACCCGAATACCTAAGCTCATTAAAAAAAAACGCAAATTCGGAGAAAGTGTAATACCATTACCAAGCGCAATAGTTCCGCAAGAACCACCGCTGCCGCTGCCTATTTTTGCGCCCGTGTTTGCATTAGCCGTAACAGTAACATTGCCGCCTATATTAATATTTGCAGTGGATGTTTCAGATGCATTAGTTCCGATACCAGCACCGTTTACACTTGATACCGTTATTGTTCCGTTACCAATCACATTTAAGCCACTACCGATATTTATTGCGGCATAGTCACTCCCAGTACTTATATCATTCGTGCCTTGTACAGTCAGCGTATTTGTACCGCTGCCGAATTTTATCGCGTTCAATAATATTTTCTGCCCCCCCAGCTATTTTTAGCATTGAAATACCGTTTTGAATGTTTTCCTGGTCTTGATTAAGGCTAAGGATTTGGCTTTGCATTCTTTCACTAATTGCGTAACCTGCGGCGTTGTCTTGGGCAAAAGTGATTTTTTGCCCGCCAGAAATTTTTTTCAAATCCTTTGTAGCTTTGTTGTTATTGTTCATAAGTTCACGGGAGCGCCATTTGAGCCCCCGCGTTGTGTCTTGTTGAAAGTGACATAAAAACCCCTCCTTAATTACAAAAATGTTATCGATAGTCACAGCGGTTTTTATAAATTATTTTAAAGCCGCTGATGATTTGTTCCAGCGTGCGCGTGCCATTTTACAAAATCACAAACTCAAACGCAAGGCTCGCCGCTCTCAAAATATTTCCTCTGCAACCTTGATAATTAATTGCTTGCGGTATATTTTAACAAAAAATTTTTAGATTGGTAGGGTTGAATTTGAAAACCAGAGAATTAGTATTTGCGGCATTATTTGTAGCGCTGATAACGATAGGAACTTTTGTAAGGATACCGATTGGCGCAGATTTTTACACCTTGCAATTTTTATTCACGCTCTTAGCAGGCTTGGTTTTGGGCGAAAGATTCGGAACTATGGCGGTTGCGGCGTATGTTTTATTGGGATTAATCGGCGTGCCGGTATTCGCGTCGGGCGGCGGCATCGGATATTTATTTCAGCCGACATTTGGATATTTGGCTGGATTTATAATTCAAGCGTGGTTTTGCGGCAAATTCTCGCGCAGATTGACGAATATAAACTTTAAAAATTTATTCGTGGTAAATTTGGGCGGAATGCTGATAGTTTACGTAATAGGCATGGGCTGGCTATATATCGTGTCAAATTTCGTGATAGACGCGCCGATAACGTTTTAGGTGCTGTTCATAGATAGTTTTGTATTGCAGGTTGTACCGGACGGGATTTTATGCGCAATGGCGGCGATTTTGGCGGTACGTTGCAGGAAGGCGGGGCTGTGGTTTTGAGCGACAAAAGTATTTTCGTGACGGGCACGGGTACGGACATTGGCAAAACTTACGTGTCCGATTTGATTATTAAAAAACTGCGCGACGCCGGTTATACTGCCGGTTATTACAAGGCGGCGGCTTCGGGCGTTGAAAATGTTCCTGCTGATAAATTTGTTTCGTACGTTTACAAAGACGCTGTGTCTCCGCATTTGGCGGCGAAAATTGCCAAGCGCCCGATTGATTTTTCAGTGATTGAGCTAGATTTTTATTTGACGCGCAATAAATTTGATTTTCTTGTTGTCGAAGGCAGCGGCGGTATAATTTGCCCATTGCGCTGGGATAATCAGCATTTGATTCTTGATGACGTTGTTAAGCGATTAAATTTGCCGGTGATTATTGTTGCTGATTCGGGCTTAGGGACGATTAACGCAACTGCTTTGACTGTGGAACATTTAATAAATAAAAAAATTCCGGTCAAGGGTTTAATCCTCAACCGGTTTCAATCCGGAAATTTATTACACATTGACAACGAAAAAATGTTAATCGAAATGCTGAATCTGCCAATCATCGCCAAAGTTCCGGAAAATGCGACTGCGCTTGACATTGACGCAGAAAATTTAACCGCGCTATTTTAAAAAGCCGCTGATAATTTGTTCTTCAGCTTCCTGCTCAGTCAAGCCGAGCGTTATTAATCGGTTTCAATCCGGAAATTTACTACACATTGACAACGAAAAAATGTTAATCGAAATGCTGAATCTGCCAATCATCGCCAAAGTTCCGGAAAATGCGACGGCGCTTGACATTGACGCAGAAAATTTAACCGCGCTATTTTAAAAAGCCGCTGATAATTTGTTCTTCAGCCTCTTGCTCGGTTAAGCCAAGCGTCATTAATTTAATCAGCTGATCGCCCGCAATTTTGCCAATCGCCGCCTCATGAAACAGTACCGCGTCAACGTGATTTGCCTCTAGCGACGGCACAGCTAAAATCTTGCCTTCGTCCATGATAATCGAATCGCATTCAGTATGCCCGTTGCAGGGCGCGTTGCCAATCACGCATAAATCCAATTTTTGATAGGATTTTTCCTTAGCCACGCCGCGAGAAACCACGTCAGCGCCGGAATTTTCGCCGTCCAATGTAATTTTGTATGTGCTGAAGGCTTTTTGCGCGCCGTGCGTCATCAGCCGCTCTCGAACAATTAATTTAGCACCGGCTTTCAAAGCGGCGGTCGTCATTCGATTTGTCGAATCCACGCCCTTAATCTGAACCATTTCCATTTCCATAAAACTGCCGTCATTCATCGAAACTTCGGTAACAGGATTCAAAATTCTTTGCCCCGCGCCGTTGCCCGAACCGTAATGCTTCTCAACGTACTTAACCTTTGAATTTTTACCGACAAAAAACCTGTGAACGCCGTCGTGCTCAGAATCCTGGTTGCCGCAATTATCGATGCCGCAGCCCGCCACTATCACCACGTCGCAATTTTCGCCAATATAAAAATCGTTGTAAACCGTTTCCTTAATGCCGCTCGCGCTCAAAACAACCGGAATGTGCACACTTTCGTTTTGCGTGCCGTCTTTGATGTGAATGTCAATGCCGCTGCCGTCGTCCTTGGACGTAATTTCGATATTGGCGGTGTTGTTGCGCCCCGCAAGCTGGCTGTTCGCGCGGAAATTATATGCGCCGATTGGTACTTTATGCAGTCCGGCAACTTCAGCGATTAAGCGCCGCTGTATTTCGTCAAGTTTCAACATATGCTCACCTCTTCAGCTTTTCGCATTCTTGGATAACCGATTCAGTATTTATAATTTCGGGTAAAATTTTTTCAGCCGCGCCGCGATTTTTAATTTGCCCATCAGCTAATACAATTATTTCGTCGGCAATGCTCAAAATTCGCTCCTGGTGCGAAATTATCACTATTGAGCCGCCGTCAATATTTTTGCGCATATCTTCAAAAATCTGTATCAAATGTTTAAAACTCCAAAGGTCGATGCCGGCTTCCGGTTCGTCGAAAATGGAAAGTTTAGTTTTGCGCGCCAAAATCGTTGCAATTTCAATGCGCTTGACTTCGCCGCCCGACAACGAAGAATTAACTTCGCGCTTAATATAATCCTGCGCGCACAGCCCAACCGCCGAAAGATAATCGCAAGCCTTATTGAAAGTCAATTTGCCGCCCGCCGCCAATTTCAACAAATCAAAAACTTCAATGCCTTTGAAACGCACGGGTTGCTGAAACGCAAAGCCTACGCCCAATTTCGCGCGCTCGGTAATGTCGGCGTTGGTAATGTCTTGCCCGTCCAAAATTATTTTGCCGCTGGTCGGTTTCTCAATGCCCATAATCAGCCGCGCCAATGTCGATTTGCCGCCGCCGTTCGGTCCGGTTATCACCACGAATTTATTATTTTCCACGGTTAAATTCACGCCGCGTATTATTTCAACTCCCTCAACGCTGAAAAAAATATCTTGCAATTCCAGCATCGTTAAGCCTCCTCGTATATTTTTTCAATTTCCGGTCGCGCAGAATTTTTGCGCAGATTTTCAAAAAATTGTTCCCTGTGAATTACTATTTCTGCGATAAATTCAGCAACGTAATCTTCAAACATTCCCGCCGAATCGTACAGCCGCCAAAATTTTTCAACGCTCTCTGCCGTCGCTACATCATATTCAATTCTGTGCAACAGCCGCGCCAGTTCTGCGCGAATTTCCGGCGTATACATAGATTTTAAAAGCGCAAGTTCCGGCATTGAGCGCGCCGCTCGCACTAACCAAAATTCTACTTCCAAATCGCCGCCGATATTTTCAAAGCCGCAATCGATTAATTTTTTTAGCAAATCGGGCGGAGCGCTTTTCCGCAACGGCGAAAATCTCACGTGCTTATAAAACGACGCGTACATTAGCCGCTCAAATTCTGCGCGAGTATAAAATCTTGAGACAATGCCGCCAAAATTCCCGTGCATTAACTTTTCTAAAATTTTCCAGTGGCGAATATTTCTGAAACTGGTTATGAAGACGCCGGTTTGTTTCAGATACTGCGAAAATCCCGCCGCTATGTCCTGCGGATTCGTCACAACTTCCAAGGTTAAATCGCCAATTATCGCGTCAAAAAATTCGCGCTCGAACGGAAGGCGCTCTTCCCGATAATCCATAACGATAACTTTCACGCGCGCGTCAACAAAATCTTCATCCGTCGTAATAAAAAAAATTTCAGCCGCCGGAAAAATCTTCAGCAAATCTGAAATGTAATCAGCACTTTCAACAATCAAAATCTTAGTAAAAAAATCTTCGCCGTCAATAAAATTCGTCAAGCTGGGTTTAATATCGTTCACGCTAAACCTCCGGATTCAATTCGTCGCCGTATTCGCGCAGGAAAATTTTCTGATACCGGCGATATTTCGGGTCAAGCGGCTTTTCTTTCGGGCAATGAATACACCAAAAATCCGCGGACTGATTCGGCACAACCACGCGATAGCCCGCCCGCTGCATTTCCTTGCACAGCGAAGTATCGTACAAGTGCCAGCCGTCAAATAAATCTTCGCGCCAAGGTAAATCATATTGCGTCGCCAAAAATAAGCCGTCGACTGATTCAACTTCCTGGTAAGCGCCCGCCGGTTCGTCGCATTCAGAATCAACCACGCTCTCCGGCTCGCAAGCATGCAAAACGCGCCCAAATGTTCTCATACCGTCCCACCACACGCCGGTTATCGGCAAATGCAGACAGCCTATCATTCCAACCACGCCAATGCTTTTATCGGCAAAAATTTTCAGCAGGTCGCCAATCAGATTTTTATTCACAACAAAAGTATCTTGGTGCAGGTAAATTTTGTATTTCGCGTCAGAATTTTTCATAGCCGAATTGTAGCCCGCAGTCATAGATTTAGCGCCGCGAACCGGAATAATCTCAACGCTCATATCGGCGGGAATTTTCAAATGTTTCAAGTACAAAACGCATTCGTCGTACCAATAATCGCTGTTGACGCAGGTTATAAACGCAACTTTTTTATCGTCCAATCAATTCAACCGCCTTGCTCAAAGTCTCACCAATATTTTCGCGGATAATCAGTTCCGCTTCCCTGTCAGCGTGCGTCTCGCTCTTGTTTATGATAATCAAGTATTCGCCGTTAAAATAATCGACAAGCCCCGCCGCCGGATAAACTACAAGGCTCGTGCCGCCCACAATCAGCGTATCAGCCGCGCTAATCGCCTTTATCGACGCCTTCAAAATATTATCGTCAAGCGATTCTTCATAAAGCACAACGTCCGGACGAACCACGCCGCCGCATTTCGCGCAGTGCGGAATCGGTTTGTTTTCCATAATGTAATTCATATCGTAATTTTCGCCGCATTGAATGCAAAAACTCCTGCGCACTGAGCCGTGCAATTCGTACACAGTTTTTGAACCGGCGGCTTGATGAAGTCCGTCGATATTTTGAGTGACAACCGCCGCCAAAATATTTCTGCGCTCAAGTTCTGCCAATGCAAGATGACCGGCGTTAGGCTTCGCGTCAAGATAGACAATGCGCGTCCGATAAAATTCAAAAAAATCTGCTGGGCAATTCATAAAAAAACTATGCGACACCATTTCCTCTGGGCGAAAATTTCTGTGCAGGCGCTGATTGTAAATCCCATTGGCGCTGCGAAAATCCGGTATGCCAGATTCAGTCGACATTCCCGCGCCACCGAAAAATACTGCGCGAGTACTTTGCGATAAAATTTCCGCCAACTTTTTAATTTTGTCCATCGACGCCGCCCTCGAATTTCAAAGCAATAATATCGCCTTCCGCCGGATTAATCGCGTTTTTAACAATGTCAATGTGAGCCGCTTCGTCCGTCGGAACAATAAATTTTTGAATTCGCCCTTCATTGTAAAGAAATTTAGCCACTTCGCCGGAAATGATTTGCAGGCGGTGATTGTCAGCCAGATTCAAATAATGGCGGTTTTGTTCGTGAGAAACATCTTCGCCGCTAAGATTAGCGGTATCGTCGATAACAAATTTGGGCAAAATCTCGCCGTCCTGCTGAAAAAGAATCTCGGCAATCGCCCTGCCAATATCGCTCATACCGTAAATAATACCGGCAGAAAATTTCTCCGCAGGCGCAATTTTAAGCGCAGTCTGCAATTCGCTGAACAAATCATTTCTTTCGCGCAGAATTTTATCACGAAAATCTTGCTGTTTGGCTAATTCCGTTTTGAAATTTTTAATCACGTCTTGAATTTTGGCGGCAACGTCGAGCGCCGAGTCAATCGTTTCTTCAAATTTAAATTCGGCGGGAATATTTATGTCAACGTCATTAGCCGCCGCGCCGCGCTTGCCCGTGATAATCACGCAATTTGACAGCGCCGCCTCGCGCATAAGCTGTTCCCGCGAAGACAATTCGCCAAAATCAACATAAACTTTCGCCCGATTAAAAAGTTTCTGGACAATTTCCGGACGCGCATCTTCAACCGGCAACCATTCAATTTCGGACAAATCTTTGACGACATCGGTAAAATCTTTGCCGCCGGTTTTTTTGTAAGCAACGATATTTCTCTTGCCGGTGAATTTGGCATTTTGCGCCGCGTCAAAAAAATTCTGCGTTAAATGGTCGCCGACGCTGTAAATTTTTTCTTCGGGAACGCCATTAACTTTCAAAAATTGGCGAGCGTATTCGCTCTGCGCCCAATGCTCAACGTCGCTGTCAAATCGATTGAAACTGAAAAATCGCGGCATCGGTTCAGCCAAAATATTTTCCATTAAATCCGCCGCTTTAATCGCAATGTCGCGCAGAAATGCATTGACATCAACCCACCACAAAATTCGGCGCGTTTCCTTCGTCAAGTACAAATAAGTCGCGGCAACTTCCGGTACAATTAAAATATTTTGCGGGTCATCTTCAACGCCGCTGTCGTAGGGAATATTATATTTGGTATACGCCGCGTCAACCGGATTTTCAGCGTTAAAATCTTCGACGCTGGGCAAATAAATCATATAAGTATCAAGATTTAGTCTGAGAAGTTGAGACGCTAATTGGTGGCAACGCTCGGCGGTTTCACTGCGATTATTGCCAGGGCACAGCACATAAATTTTCGACTCCGGATAAACTAACATACAAAAACTCTCCCAAAATTTTTTTTTTAATTATAGCACAGCCGCTTAAATCTTCAAAACAAAAAAAGAACGCGCCGATAAATATTTGTTTGCAAATCGGCGAAATTGTGTTATCATACGGAAAAAGTTGTTTGTATTTTCGGCAAGGGAGGATTATGTATGCTCAAAAGTATAGCAGTTATGACGTCCGGCGGCGATAGCCCGGGAATGAATGCGGCGGTGCGTGCCGTAACTAGAACTGCTCTTCATCAAGGTGTTAAGGTTTGGGGTATTCGCGGCGGCTATCACGGTATGCTCGACGAAGATATGTTTGAAATGCAGTCAAAAGACGTGGGCGACATTATTCAGCGTGGCGGCACATTTTTGGGAACAGCGCGCTGCAGACGTTTCACGACGCCGGAAGGACGTATGCTCGGCTATAAAAATCTTGTAGACCGCGGCATTCAAGGTTTAGTCGTTGTTGGCGGCGATGGCTCATTGCGCGGCGCGTCGACTCTCAGTCAAGAAACTGGTTTGCCGATTGTCGGTTTGCCTGGCACGATTGACAATGACGTTTGGGGCTCTGAATACACTATCGGCTGTGACACCGCGGCTAACACGATTATTGACGCAATGAACAAACTGCGCGATACTGCTTCGGCTCACCGCAGAATCATTGTTTTGGAAGTTATGGGGCGCAACAGCGGCTGGTTGGCAATGGTCGCCGGTATTTCGGGCGGCGCGGAATATATTCTCGTTCCGGAAGAGCCTTTTGACCTCGAAGAAATTTGCGAAAATATGAAGGCAGAATACGAAAAGGGCAAACGCTACATTTTAATGGTAGTTGCCGAAGGCGCGGGCAAAGCCAGCGATATTGGACCGATTATCGCCGAAAAAACCGGCATAGATACCCGCATTTCCAAATTGGGACACATTCAGCGCGGCGGCTCTCCTTCAGTTATCGACCGCGTTAACGCAAGCCGTCTTGGTGAACATGCGGCGCTTGCTATTATTTCCGGTTTGTCGGATATCGTTTTCGGTTTCAATCGCGGGCACGTTGTTTCGATTAATCTTCATGACGCTGTTAACAATAAAAAGACTCTTGACCCGCAACTGATGCGCCTTGCTAAAGTTCTCGCATAAAATTTTTCCCACACAAATAAAAAAATCGCCGATTGGATTAATTTCCGACCGGCTTTTTTTATTTTTAAATTGTTAAAGCATACCAACACGAATTTGACAAGCGCCATTATAATTATCTCAAAAAATGTCGGGGGTAAAATTGATGTTCGCAAAAATCACATTCTCGCTCGCCAAAGCCATAAACATAAAAATTACATTCATAATTGCAATCTTGATAGTGCTTGCGTTTACGCTGTTTTCATTCGGCGGCGGAATTATCGCGGCGCTGTCTTCAATATTTCAATGGATATTTTTAATTTTAACGAAAATCACGGGCGGAATTGCCTTCATACTCAATTCAATTTCTCAAGTGCTAATTTTATTAGTCAGTACAATCGGGAGCGTAATCATTTTCCTGCTGCAATTCTTGTTGTCCGGAATAAATTGGGCGCTGAATTTGGTTTTTGGATTAATCAACGGCGTATTCGGATATTTGAGCACGATTTTTGGATATATCCTGCAACATTTTATACTGCGGTACACGAACGTTGGAATTTTCCCGCCGATTGTCACGGATATTTTTAAATCGATTCTGGGCTGTTTTGATTTTGGCAGAAAATTATTCAAGCAGTTCGATAAAATCAGCAATTCCATTACTAAAAACTTGACGAAAAAATTATCGCGGAAAAAATTATTTTAGTTGTCAACGCGCTTAATATCCGCGCCGAGGCTAACCAATTTCTGAACGAGATTATCATAACCGCGGTCGATGTGGTGAATGTAGCCAATTTGAGTCTCGCCTTCCGCAACCAAGCCCGCCAAAACTATTGCCGCTCCTGCGCGAAGATCCGTCGCCTTGACTTGACAGCCCGTCAATTTTTCCTGCCCGTCAACAACCGAAGTCCGCCCGTCAATCTTAATCTTAGCGCCCATACGCCGCAATTCGTCAACGTGCATAAACCGATTTTCAAAAACAGTTTCAGTAACCATGCTCGTGCCTTCAGAAATCGTCAGCATAGCCATAAATTGAGCCTGCATATCGGTCGGAAATCCAGGATACGGCAAAGTTTTAATATCCACGGCGCGCGGACGCCTGTCGCAGGAAACGCGGATTCCGTCAACATCTTCAACGACATTAACGCCAGACTCCTTCAATTTGGCGATAACCGGCTTCAAATGTTCGCTAATCGCATTGGCAATGTAAACGTCGCCGCGCGTCATTGCCGCCGCTATCATATAAGTTCCCGCTTCAATCCGGTCGGGAATAATCGTGTAGTCGTGCGCAATTAATTTGTTGACGCCTTCAATTTTAATGACGTTCGTACCAGCGCCGCGGATTTTCGCGCCCATAATGTTTAAATAATTCGCCAAGTCAACAATCTCCGGCTCTTGCGCGGGATTCTCAATGATAGTTTGCCCGTCAGCCATCGACGCCGCCATTAAAATATTCTCCGTCGCGCCAACGCTCGGAAAATCTAAATAAATTCGTGCGCCCTTCAAACCATTCGGCGCAACAGCTGAAATATCGCCGTGCCCAATGTCAATTTTCGCACCCAACGCCGCAAAGCCTTTCAAATGCAAATCAATCGGGCGTGTACCAATCGCGCAACCGCCAGGCAATGAAATTTTCGCCTCACCATGCCGCGCTAATAACGGACCCATTATCAAGAAAGACGCGCGCATTTTCCTAACCAAATCGTACGGCGCAGTCACATTTTCAATATTAGACGCGTCAACCGTCAATTCTTTTTTCGCCAAATCGTGATTGACTTTGACGCCAAGAGTTTTCAAAACTTCGCTGATAGTTCGTACGTCGTCAAGGTTCGGCACGTCTTCAAGGCAAGTAGCTTTATCCTGCCCAAGGAGCGTCGCCGCAATGACGGGAAGCACTGCATTTTTCGCGCCGCTGATTTTCACCGTACCGCTTAACCTTTTTCCGCCGTGTATTACAAGTCTTTCCAAACTTATTCAATCCTTCCGATTAATATTCCCGTCAAATTTATCAACGTTCACAGTAACTTGAATTACGTTGTCAATTATATACCCTATGTCAAATCTGTTAGTTGTGGTGGGGATTTTTATTCCGAGTTCAATAATTTGTTTCTGGAGATTTTTAAGGCGCTTAGCTTCACGTTTACGCTCCTTGTCGGTTTTAAGGGCGGGCGTGGGATTCAATTCGAGAATGAGCTGATTATTTTTAGTTGCGCTGAGAAGTTTATTCAGCTGATTTTGGAAATTTTGAGCGGGCGTACCGGTTGAAGGTTGAATGCCGCCGCCCGAAGCTTGAGCAACGGGAACGAGCGCGCCGCCGTGAATATCCAAAACTAATGGACCTTCGCGCCTGCTTATCGGCACGGTATACGGAATTGTAAATTTTTCTTCGCGTCTGCGATACGGCTGAACCGTCATTTCCAAATAAACGGTTTCGCCTGGTTTAACCAATTCCTTATTCGGCTTGGCTGAAACCAAAGTTGCAGTGCGACGCTCAGATTCCATTTCCACATTGACTTCGATGCTGTAAATTTCAGTTATTTCAGTGGTATTCGCGCAGAGGACATTCAGCGCCTGCAAAAGTTCAACCATCGCCACTTGCCCAACGTCCGAGGGACTGTAATACATATTTTTTCGCGAATAAACGCCGCTCTCAACCGCGTTAGTTTCAATTTTAAATTCAACGGTAACGGTACTTTCAGCAAGCGAATCAAAAGTTTTCGACAGCGCCGTATAAGCAATAGCCGTACCGAGTTTTGGAACAAGAGTTTCGTTGTAAGCGATTTTCGCGCGGTACGTTTCGACTTTGCCGCTAGAAACATTTTTTATATTAACGGTGATAGGAATTGTGGACGGGAATTTCCCCAAAACGCCAGCAACGCCGGATTCGCGATCTTGATTAATGCGCCCGATAATATTTCCGACGCTGGCAAGTTTTATGCCATTGCCATTTTCACCGCTGACTGCCGCGATAACATCAGAATCCATCATAAAAAAATTAACGTTGCCCGCGTGCGTGAAAGGATGTCCGAAGCCTAAAATTTTTTTGCCGTCAATAGCGGTAACAGTGCCCGTTGCGCCAACTAAAAAATCGCCGCAAACTACCGCTACGCCAAATGCAGAACCAGGCTCAAGTTTCGCATTATATTTTATCGGATTATGAAGGCGAGAATTTGACGCCGCATAAAAATTCGTGAAACCGAGCGGCTCAAGTTCCCGCTCCAAAAATTTCAAGCCGTTGCTGTCAAATCCGCTGAAAAAAAATGTTGCCTGTTCGTCAGTTTTAGTTTCAGTAGGCTTAGGTTTCTTGACAAATTTAATCGCCTTGGTATCGGGCATTTCCCAGATTTTTAACATATTTTCAATCGGCGTAATAAAAAAAATGTACGGATTCATTTCTTTGAGCCCCGCAGAAAGTGCGCCGATAAGTTTTCCGTCTATGTAAACGGGACTGCCGCTCATTCCCTGCAAAATGCCGCCGGTTTTATCAACTACTTCACCCGACGCCTTTGCAACTATCATTTTCGCTGAACCTTTGCCGTTATCCATAATTCCCATAATTTCAACGTCGAACGGCTCTATAACTCCGCTATTATCAACAACCGTGTAAGCTACGCCCTTCATGCCGTTCTCAATTTTATCAAGCGACATAATTTCCGGCATGGCAAATGCACTGCGCGACATAACAAAAACCGCCAGCGCAACTGACAAAAACAATTTTTTCAACAAATTCCGCAAAGCTTTCACTCCATTTCGGGATAATAAAATTTCAAATCATTATAGCACGTTTAAAAATTACTTCATAGCGCGCGGAAAAAAATTTTTGCGGTTGACAAATGATAGCGTTTATGAAAAAATACTGATAGGTAGGTGATTTTGATGGAAGAGGCAGTATTACAAAATGGCTTAGCGATAGACCAACTTCATATGCTGGTAATTTTGAGTTTGATATTAAATGTATTTTCGTTTTTCTCGTTCGCATACATATTGATGACGCGCGGGAAAAATGATATGACGCCAAAATTGCAAGCAGACATAAAAAAACTCTCCAACGATTTGAAATTGCTGGAAAGTAAGGTAAAAGATTTGCAACCGAAACGCGCGGTAACGGAATTGCCGCCGGTTGAAGCGTTTGGTGGATTTAAAGCTGAAGAGCCGACGCTTGAAGTTCCTGACGAATCTGGAATTGATTTTTCAGCGATGACGCCATTTATTGATGAATACAATTTGCTGGCGGCGAGTATGTCCGTACCGAAGCAGCGTCAAGCGTGCGAAAAGTTTATCAAGGAACACGATTTGAAAATGATCCGTTACGGCGGAATGATGAATTTTCTGCCCGCGGTTGATGTTGAGGAGAGTAATTATTGGGCGTGGAAAATTCCAAATCAAAAAAGTCTCTACGCGATTGTTCCAAATCCTATGATTCCGTGCGACAGAGAAGTCTATGAGCGCGGCGGTATGAATACGACTTTTGAGGCGAATTATAAAGATGGCGTTTATGCGCGTTACGTTGTGCTTAGACCTGCCACATTTACCGTTGATAGTGCCAATGCCTGGAAAATCGAAAATGTCGGTGAACTTAATCTCATTAGAAAATAAACATAATTCAGCATTTCTTTTTGCGAAAAAGAAACGCTGGCAAAGAAAAACGTGGCGCGGATAGTCGCATCACGCGACTAGCGCGCCACAGTGCCGCCCGTCCTTGGGCGGCTTTTTGGTTTAGTTAATATTTTTTATTTTACAGCGTCGAAACCCAACTGCAACGCCAGCATATTTTGTTCGACCGTGTGTGCCGGTACTCTATGCGCCACTGATTTTTTTATTGTATCAAAGTCTACCAATTTTGTAATTTTAGCCAACACGCCCAGCGCTACGATATTCGCGAACAACGCTTTGCCGACTTTTTCAACGGCTAATTTAGTTATCGGCACGCGGATTATATTTTTAAATTGCGGCGAATTTGGAACTAAATCGTCGTCCAATATCAGTACGCCGTCCGAGCTTAAATCGTTGTAATATTTATCGGCGGCTTTCTGCGTCATTGCCAATACAAAATCCGGCGCTTTCACGTGCGGGTGGAAAATTTTTTCGTCGTCGATTATAACTTCGGATTTGGACGCGCCACCGCGAGCTTCCGGTCCGTAAGACTGAGATTGTACAGCCTGCTTACCTTCAGATACCGCCGCCTCCGCCAAAATTATTGCCGCTGTTATTACGCCTTGCCCGCCTGAGCCCGATAATCTTAATTGCTTTCTCACTTTGCCGCGCCTCCTGCCATTTCAATTACGTGGTGATACGCCTCGTCGTACGTTTCAGTTTCTGCCTTATAAAAAAGCCCAATCGGAAATTTATCGCCAACTTTTTTATCGTCTGGCAATTTGTCCCAAGCATTTTTCATAACCGCATTATCGCGCATCCACGCCATCATTTTAGCCGGTTCGCCAATTTTATTTCTGCGCCCGTAAGCCGTCGGACATTGCACAAGCGCCTCAATAAATGAAAAGCCCGCATTGTCAAGCCCATCTTCAATCATTTTAACCAAATGCTGAACGTGAAAGGCAGTCGAACGCGCAACGTAAGTAGCACCCGCCGCTTCAGCCAATTTGCACGCGTCAAAAGGTCTGTCAATCGAACCGTACGGCGCGGTTGTAGCTTTTTTGCCGAGCGGCGTCATAGGCGACGCTTGCCCGCCCGTCATACCGTAAATATTATTGTTAAACAAAATTACAGTCAAATCGACATTGCGCCTGCAGCCGTGAATAAAATGGTTGCCGCCAATCGCCGTACAATCGCCGTCGCCGGTTATCACAACAACATTCAATTCCGGTCGAGCCAATTTAATACCAGTGGCGAAAGGAATTGCGCGCCCGTGCGCCGTGTGCAACGTGTCAAAGTCCATATAACCTGATGCGCGCGACGAACAGCCAATGCCGCTGACAATAATTGTATTATCCTGTGTCCAGCCGGATTTTTTTTCGATAGCCTGAACTATCGCCTTCATAACAATTCCGTTGCCGCAGCCAGGACACCACAAATGCGGCAGTCGATTTTGTCTAAAAAATTTTTCGTAACTTCTCTCAAGCATTGCCGCTCACCTCGTCAATCGCCGCTTCAATTTCTTCCGGCTCAAAAATCGTCATATCGTATTTCGCGCAGAGTTCAACTTTGCACTGTCCAGCCGCCGCCCGCTCAACTTCATTGACAATTTGCCCGTAATTCAATTCAGCAACTACGATGCCTTTAACTTTTTTAGCAAGCTCAGCAATAATTTTATCGGCAAATGGAAAAATCGTAACCAGCCGCACAAATCCAACTTTCACGCCGCGCTTACGTGCATTCAAAACCGCCTCATAAGCCGTTCGCGCAGTGCCGCCAAACGCCACAACTGCATAATCGGCGTCGCTCATAAATTCTTCGTGAACTTCAATAATTTCGTCCGCCGCAATATTAATTTTTTCGTGCATACGCTTTATAAATTCGCGGGTAATTTTCGGGCTGCCAACTGGAAAACCGGTTTCGTCGTGAATCAAGCCGGTAACGTGAATGTGATAGCCTTCACCAAAATTCGCCACGTTCGGAACTAAATCAGCGTCGGGCGCGTACGGTTCATAACCTTCGGCGCGAGTGATTTTTGGAGTGCGGCGCGGATAAATCTCAACCGTCTCCGGCAATTCAACATTTTCGCGCAGGTGTCCAACAATTTCGTCCATTAACAAAATAACCGGCGTACGAAATCTTTCAGCGTAATTGACAGCCTTAACCGCCAAATCAAAAGATTCGCGCACGCTCCATGGGCTTAAAACGATAATCGAATGATCGCCGTGAGTTCCCCAACGCGCCTGCATAACATCGCCTTGACTCGGCGCGGTAGGCTGTCCCGTCGAAGGACCAACGCGCTGCACATTTACAATCACAACCGGAATTTCAGCCGCCGCCGCGTAGCCGATTAATTCTTGTTTCAAGCTGATACCTGGACCGGAAGACGCGGTTAAAACTTTTTTGCCAGCCAATGACGCGCCCAAAATTACGCCCATGCTTGCATTGTATGAAAGTGCCGCCGACTTGCGGTAACATTTTCGCCATACCTTCAGCAATTTCTGTTGACGGCGTAATTGGATAGCCGCCGAAAAATCTTACTCCGGCTTTCAGCGCGCCCTCGGCGACGGCTTCATTTCCCTGCATTAATCTTGCGCTCATTTTTTATCCGCCGCCTCCTGCTTCAATTTATCAACAAAAATAGCGTAATCCGGACAGCGCAATTCGCATTGCCCGCACGCTATACAATTTTCCGGATGCGCCACATAAACTTTGCCCAGCGTATCCAACGCCAAAACTTGTTTAGGGCAGAAGGCTACGCAGATTCCGCAACCTTTGCAACGGTCAAGTTTCAGTGTAAACTCCGACTTCATTCAAAGCCCTCCATATCTGTTTTGTCAATGGAATTATACCACGTTGAAATATTTTTGAAAAGCCGCCGAAAATGTATTCAATCATTGAAAAAAATTTGCTGTTGCGGTATCATTAAAAAAAATTTGCAAAGTGAATTGGTACGATGAAAAAGTATTTGGCGGACAATAAAAACATTTCGCGAACGGTTTTATTGGTGACGGCGATTGGCTCGGTGCTGGCAATTTTTGTATCGTGCTTTGTTTTAAATCGCGTCATTGAGCGTCACGACGAAGAATTGATAAAATTTATCGCGGCGGATATTTACGACGACATTACAAAGGAACTTTTACGACCGGTAATGTTGGCGCGGGTTATGGCGAGCGACAGCCATTTGAAGGCACAACTCCAAAACGAAAAAAATGTTCCCGAAGAGGAAACGATTCAGTCAATGCAGGAATATCTGATGTCGATTAAAAAAAATTTCCGGTGCAGTGCGACGTTTCTAATTTCCGACGCCACGAAAAATTATTATTCTTACGGCGGCTTGAATAAGAAAGTTGACGTTGAGAAAAATCCGCACGATATTTGGTACAAAGTTTTCGTCGATAAAAATGTGCCCTACGATTTTGACATTGACATTGACGAAGTTAATAAAAATGCGTGGACGGTTTTTGTAAATGCGCGGATTGACGACGACGCGGGAAATTTACTCGGCGTTTGCGGCGTTGGCGTCGATTTTGCTGATATGCAGAATTTTTTTATCACGGCGGAACAAACTTACAACATAAAAATTAATCTGGTTGACGAAGATGGAATTGTGCAGGTTGACACGGCGTCTGTAAATATTGAAAATCCGCACGTCGAAAACGTTATCAATACGGAAAAATCCACGCAATTTATTTTGACAGCCAAAGACGGCGTTTTCACCGTGACAAAATATATGCCGGAATTGGATTGGTACTTGGTTGTCCGGCGCGACGCGGAAAATACGCAGGGCGCTTTTTCAAATCTGATTATTTATATGTCGATAAGTTTTTTAATTGCGTCGGCGATATTGTTGACTTTAATTCAAGTGGCGTTGCAGATTGACCGCAAAAAAGTTGAGGAAACTGCTAAGAAACACGGTATCGCCAGCTACGCCGATTTGTATGTTTCCATGCATTTGATTGATTTGAAAAATAATATGATTTACGAATTGAGCGCGAATCGTGAATTTGATTTGGCGAATTTTGATGGCGTGAATAACGCCACCAGTCAAGTTGTTGCCGCGGTTGAGCATATGACAGCCGCCGAAAGTTTGAAGGATATGATGAATTTTGTTAATTGGGATACTTTGGACAACAGGCTGAAGGTTCGGCGCGTCATTCACCATGAATTTCTCAGCAAAAATTACGGCTGGCTCAAAGCGTATTTCATAGCCGCGGAATTTGACAGCGAGCAAAAAGTTAGCCAGATTATTTTTGCGATTGAACTGATTGACGAAGAAAAGCGCCGCGAAAATCAGTTGCTGTACCTTTCACAAACCGACGAAATGACCGGCTTAAAAAATCGCGGCAGTGGCGAAAAAACTATCAGCGCTCTTATGCGCGAGGGAATTGAAGGCGCATTCTTTATGCTCGACGCCGATAAATTCAAATCGATAAATGACAATTACGGACACGACGTGGGCGATAAAGTTATCAAGGCAATTGCCGATTGTTTGAAAAAATCTTTCCGAAATAGCGACGTTGTTATGCGGCTGGGCGGCGATGAATTTGCGGCTTATGCTTTGGGCGTCACCAATGAAGATCAAGTTAAGGTTATCATTAAGCGGCTGTTCAGCGAAATTGAGCGGATTCAAATTCCCGAACTTGGCGACCGGCAAATTACAATCAGCGTAGGGAGTGCGCTTTTCAGTGCCGCTGAGCCTTGTACTTTTATGAAGATTTATAAACGCGCTGATTCCGCCGTGTACGAAAGTAAAAAAACTCAAGGCAATTTCCACACCGCTTTTAAAAAAATAGATGCCATTAACGTGGAGGTTTAACAAGATGAAGAAAAATTTGCCGGAAAACCTCGGTATGTCCAAAATCGTGCTAATCGTCATTGCGGTTTCAGCGCTGATTTCGATTTCGGTATCGTGCTTTATTCTGAATACGGTTATCAAGAGCCACGACGAAGAAACTATTAAGCTTATTTCCGCCGATGTTTACGACAGCATTAACAACGAACTTTTGAAGGCAATTATGGTTTCGCAGACTATGGCGAATGATAGTTTTCTGCGGCACACGCTTGAAAATGAGAAAAATCTTTCGCAGGAACAGCGCGGCGAATTGTTTAAAAATTATCTGCGCGAAATTAAGAATAACTTTTTTTACAGTTCGGCGTACATAATTTCTGACGGCTCGAAAAATTATTACACGGAAAACGGCATTCACAAGCAGGTTGACACTGAAAAAAATCCGCACGATATTTGGTACAAAAATTTTCTCAAGAAAAATGTTGAATATGCGTTCGATGTTGACCACGATGAAACTAACGACGATATTTGGACGATTTTTATAAATTCGCGGATTCGTGATACTGACGGCGGCTTGCTTGGCGTTTGCGGCATTGGCTTGAAATTAGATGTGATTCAAACGATTTTGCGGATTAATGAAAATAATTACGACATAAAAATTGATTTGCTCGACAGGAAAAATGCTTACGACATTGACACCAACGCCGCCAAATTCAAAGACCCGCACCTTAGAAATATCGTTGACAATTTGCACAAAAATATTCGCAACGCCGATAAATTAAATCTGAGCCGCGTTGACGACGTTTATATTGTGACGAAATACATTCCGGAAATTGATTGGTACTTAGTCATTCGCCGCGACGTCAATATGCAAACGATTTTTTCAAATTGGATTTTTTACATTTCGGTCGGCTTTTTAATTGCGCTGATAATTTTGCTGATATTTATTCGCTATCGCCTTAACAAGGGCAGCAAGGAAATTGAAGAAACCGCCAAAAAGCACGGAATAGCCAGCCACGCCGGACTTTATATTTCAATGCACTTGATTGATTTTGGGAGCGATACCATTCACGAATTGAGCCGCGACCCGAAAGTGAATCTGTTCATTATCGACGATGGCGAAAGTGCGGCTGCGAAAATCAAGCACGCCGTTGAAGAAATAACCGCGCCCGAAAGTTTAAGCGAAATGATGTTATTCGTGGACTTCGAGACTTTAGCCGAGCGAATGAAGGGGCATTACGAACTTCACCAGGAATTTGTGAGCGAAAAATGCGGCTGGTGCAAAGCTTATTTTATGCTGGTTGACGATAACGAAGACGGCAGTATCAATCAGATAGTTTTTGCGGTTGAATTGATTGACGAGGCTAAGCGCCGCGAAAAGCAGCTTGTGTACCTTTCAGAAACCGACGCAATGACCGGCTTAAGAAACCGCGGCAGTGGCGAAAAAACTATTACCGCGCTGATGAATGAAGGTATCGAAGGTATGTTTTGCTTACTCGACGCCGATAAATTCAAATCGATTAATGACAATTACGGGCATGAAGTCGGCGACAAAGTTATCAAGGCTATCGCGCAGTGCTTAAAAAAATCTTTCCGCAACAGCGATATTGTTATGCGATTGGGCGGCGACGAATTTGCCGCTTATGCTCTCGGCGTCACCAATGCTGAACAGGCTAAAATTATCGTCGATAGATTTTTCGGCGAAATTGACAAAATCGACATTCCGGAACTCGGCGACCGCAAAATTACAGTCAGTTTGGGAACTGCGCTTTTCAGTATCCAGGATTATTGCTCCTTCACGGAAATTTATAAACGCGCCGATTCCGCCACTTACATTAGCAAAAAAACCCAAGGAAATTGCCATACCGCCTACGAAGATGAAAAATTATCTTGACTAAACATTTATGGTATCGAGAATATGATTAACCATAAGATTTACATTGGACAGACGGTTCATCGGGTTAAGAAACGTTTCGATGAACATAAGCGTGCAAAGTCGGTTATCGGAAATGCCATTCGCGAATTTGGGGTTGAAAATTTTGTTTTCGTGGTGATTGAAAAACGCATTAACATATTCGAGATCTGCAAAAATTGGCAAGCCACAGATAAAAATAAAAAAATTTCTCTTGACTTATGTGGTACAATATAATTAGTCAAACCGGTTGACTAATTATAAATTGGAGTTGATACATTATGGCAGGAGAAAAATACACAGCAAAAGCAATGGCGGCGATACAGGCGGCGCAACAATTAGCGGCGATGAGGTATCACCAAGAATTTAATTCGATACATTTAATGTTGGCGCTGGCGAAAGAGCCGGAAGGTTTGCTGGCGACGATATTTGCGGATTGTCAAACTGATTTACCAATGTTGAAAGTGCGGCTCGAAGCCGAATTAAATAAAATACCAAGCGTCCAAGGACAAGAGCGGCTGGCAATGGGCGTAGATTTGGCGCGCGTGATTGGCAAGGCGCAGGAATATTCAAAATCGATGCGCGACGAATATATCAGCACAGAGCATTTACTTTTGGCGCTGGTGGCAGATGGCAGTTCGGTTGTTAAAGACATTGCCAAGGAATTTAAATTGACGCGCGATAAAATTGACGATTCGATTAAGAAAAATCGCAAGCAAAATGTTACCAGCGAAAATCCGGAAGAGGCTTATCAAGCGCTGGATAAATTTGGACGCGATTTGACGGCGGCGGCTCGCGCAGGGAAACTTGATCCTGTGATTGGGCGCGACGAAGAAATTAGGCGCACGATTGAGATTTTGAGCAGGCGCACGAAAAATAATCCTGTGCTGATAGGTGAGCCTGGCGTTGGCAAAACTGCGATTGTTGAAGGTTTAGCGCGGCGAATTGTGGCGGGCGATGTTCCGGAGTCTTTGAAAAATAAAACTTTGTATGCGCTGGATATGGGTTCGTTAATTGCGGGCGCGAAATTCCGCGGTGAATTTGAAGAGCGTTTAAAAACTGTGCTCAGTGAAATTGTTAAATCTGACGGGCAAATTTTGTTGTTTATCGATGAAGTTCACACGGTCGTTGGCGCGGGCAAAGCTGAGGGCGCAATGGACGCCGGAAATTTATTGAAGCCTATGATGGCGCGCGGCGAATTGCGTTGTATTGGTGCTACGACGCTCAATGAATATCGCAAGTACATTGAAAAGGACACGGCGCTTGAGCGCAGATTTCAGCCGGTAATGGTAGGTGAGCCAACGGTTGAAGATACGATAACGATTCTGCGCGGCTTGAAGGAGCGCTATGAAGTTCACCACGGCGTTAGGATTCGTGACGCGGCGTTGGTGGCGGCGGCGACTTTGTCTGACAGATATATTTCTGATAGATTTTTGCCGGATAAGGCGATTGACTTGGTTGACGAGGCGGCGGCGAAACTGCGCACTGAAATTGAATCTTTACCCGCGCCGATTGATGAAATTCGTAGAAAAACTATGCAACTTGAAATCGAAGTTCAGGCGCTCAAAAAAGAAACTGATTCTTCGTCCAAAGAAAAACTCAAATCAATCAAAGCGGAAATTGAAACTTTGCAGGCTCAAGAAAAAGTTCTGCGCGACAAGTGGGAAGCTGAAAAGCAATCGATATTGCGCGTGCGGGCTATCAAAAAGGAAATTGACGACGTTAATAATCAAATGGCGGCGGCGGAACGCGCGTATGATTTGCAGAAACTTTCTGAGCTGAAATACGGCAAACTTCCGGCGTTGCAGAAAACTTTGCAAAACGTTGAAAAGGAAATTGCGGAACAGGCTAAGGGCGAGCGGCTCTTGAAGGAAGAAGTCGGCGAAGAAGATATTGCTAAAGTTGTCAGCCGCTGGACGGGCATTCCGATTACTAAAATGATGACTGGCGAGCGCGAAAAGCTGTTGCATTTGGAAGATACATTGCATAAGCGCGTGGTTGGGCAAGACGAGGCTGTTAAGGTTGTCAGCGAAGCGATTTTGCGGGCTCGTGCAGGTATCAAAGATCCGAATCGCCCGATTGGCTCATTTATTTTCTTAGGACCGACGGGCGTTGGCAAAACTGAATTGGCAAAGGCGTTGGCTGAAGCGCTATTCGACGACGAGCGCAGTATCATTCGCGTGGATATGAGCGAATTTATGGAAAAGCACACCGTGGCTAGATTGATTGGCGCGCCTCCTGGTTATGTTGGTTATGAGGAAGGCGGGCAGTTGACTGAAGCGGTTCGTCGCCGCCCCTACAGCGTTATTTTGCTTGACGAAATCGAAAAGGCTCACCGCGACGTTTTCAATGTTTTGCTGCAGATTCTTGACGACGGCAGATTGACGGACGGCAAAGGGCGTGTTGTCAATTTTAAAAATACGGTTATCATTATGACGAGCAACCTTGGTTCGCAGGAAATTTTACAGCGGGCGAAAATCGGCTTTATCACCAACAAAGATTTTGCCGAAGCTGAAAATATTATCAAGGATATGCTGAAAAATTATTTCCGCCCCGAATTTCTTAATCGCGTTGACGATATCGTTGTGTTTAAATCTTTGGCGAAGGAGCAGGTTAAATCTATCGCCGAGATTTTGTTGAACAATTTGAACGCGCGGCTCGCAAAGCAGATTAACGTAACTTTGACTTGGACGGATAAAGCGGTTGAGGCGCTTGCTGCTCAAGGTTTCGATCCGAATTTTGGAGCGCGCCCGTTGCGCAGACTTTTAACTCATACCGTGGAAACCGAACTTAGTAAAAAAATAATCGCCGGTAACGTGAAAGACGGCGATACTGTCGAGATAGATTTTGACGGCAAAAATTTTGTTTTCAATGCGAAAATTAATTTGAATAAGTAATCGCGCAGGAATTTTCTGCTCAGTCCCGATTTCGGTCGGGATTTTTTATTTACTAAAAAAATAAAACAAACCAAAACACTATTACAATTTAAATCTAGCAACTTCATTTTGCATAGCGCTCGCCAATTCAGCCAGCTGTTTACTCGCCTCCGCAATTTCGCTAATCATCGCGGTTTGTTCCTCGGCAATGGCGCTAATAGACGTGGTATCTTCATTAGTTTTCTTAGCAATTTCTTCAGTGCGATTAACAGCATTCAAAATTACCGCGCTACCGTTATTCATGGACTCAATACGCGTTATGCTGGTTGCAACGTTGCCGGTGAGCCGCTCAACTTGCGCGCCAATTCTATCAAACGCTACGCCCGTATCCAAAACCGAGTGCATACCGTCTTTAACGCCGGACGTGCCGCGCTCAATCGCTTTAACGGCATTTTGAGTTTCGCCTTGAATACTTGAAATCAACTGCGCGATATTTTGAGCCGCTTGACTGGATTGTTCCGCCAATTTCCGAACTTCCTCCGCAACGACAGCAAAACCGCGTCCTTGTTCACCTGCGCGAGCCGCCTCAATCGCCGCATTTAACGCAAGCAAATTCGTCTGATCTGCAATTTCAGAAATGGTGTTGACAATTTCGCCAATTTCGTCAGAGCGTTTACCAAGATTTTCAACAACGCGCATTGATTCATTCGATTTTTCGGTAATGTCTTTCATTTGGTCAATCGCCACGTTAACCTGCTCTTTGCCGTCAACCGTACATTTCGCGCTGTCCATTGCAACTTGATCCATTAACATTGTATCGTCGTAAAGTTCTTCCATGCGCTTTTCCAGATTTTGAAGAATCTCGCGCAGATTTGCCACGGTATTATTTTGCTCCTCGGCATATTCCAACAGCTCAGACGTACTTTGCGCCATAGTTTGAATAGCAGTTGCGCCTTCCGAAGTGGCGGCGGTTAATTCTTCCGAAGAAGCCGCGACCCTTTCCGAACTGTTTGCAATATTCCTCAGCAAATTTTTCAAATTGGATTTCATATCGTTAATTTCCGTTGCCAATGTTCCAATTTCATCTTTAGACTTCACAACAATATCGTTAATCGTCAAATCGCCATTAGCAATTTTGCCCATAGCATTAACAACTTCCTCAAGAGTGCCGAGCAATTTACCAACAGCAAAACTCGACAGCACCGCGCAACCAATCACAATTACCGCCATAACAATAATAATCGACCTAATCAAATCGCTGACAACATCGTCCATTTCGTGAACGCTGACGCCGACAAAAAGCATACCGATTGTTTTTCCGGAAGTGTCTTTCAAGGGACGATAAGCCGCGTGATGTTCCTCGCCCATAACATTCGCTGTACCGAGAAAATCATTGCCGCTGCGCAAAACTTTTTCGATAACTTCAGCTGAAGCCTTTGTGCCAACTTGCCGCTTGCCGGAAGAATCTTTAACATTCGTGGCAACGCGCGTGTCCCCATTAAAAAATGTAACCTTGCCGCCGGTAACTTGACTCAGCGAATCAACAATTTCTTCAGCGCCATCAATTTTCATATCGCCCTTGTACAAAATGCCGTCGCGTAAATTCCAACTTCCAGGATAACGATAATTCATAATCTCCGCTAAAGCTGATACGTCACTTGCCGCTTTCATCTCCAGAGCCTTCTTGAAGCCGCTGTTGGCGCTCATATACCCCAACACGCCCATACATACGCACACAAAAATAATCGCCGCATTAACTGAAATTATCGCCTTGCTTTTCAGTCCCATTAAATACACCCCCAAATTTTTCTTTTACAAAAAAATAACAGCAGTCAATGAAAAAATCAACTGCTGTCAAAAATTTTTTCGCGCTAAGATTTTATTTAGTCGAACTACCTACAACCGCTTTTCTTATCAAATCCACAGGAATAATCGTAAACGCCATACCAATGACAAAAGCCCATTCAGTAAGCGTCAAGCCGAAGCAACGCAGAATTACGCCGCCAAAATACGTCATAATAACCTGCACAACCACGATTAAACCCATAACCTGCAAAAAGCCCGTGTTGCCGCCGATATTGTCAAACAAATTCATTCTGTCGGTACGCGCATTGAACGCATTGAATACCGCCATAAAAATAAAGAACGCAAAGTAGCCCGTCATTAAATACATATTTTCATCTTCAGCGCCGACTCTAAAATGTTCGTGTGAAAAACTCGTAAGCAGGAAAACCAAGCCCATTGCAAAACACCACACCGCGCCAACGCCAATCTCGCTGTACATATAGCCATTGATAATTTTTTCGTCGCGCTTTTTAGGTTTCTCTTCCATGTAGCGGTCAAGCGCCGGTTCGCCGCCAAACGCCAGCGCCGCTAAAGTATCCATAACCAGGTTAACCCAAAGAATTTGAGTGATTGACAGCGGATTTTCAATGCCAATCAGCGGACAAACAAACGAAATCATAACCGCGCTAACGTTAATCGTCAGCTGGAAGATTATAAATTTTCTAATGCTGTTAAAAATCGTGCGCCCGTACAAAATCGCCTTGCCAATCGAACTGAAATTATTATCCAAAATAACAATCTCGCTGGCTTCCTTAGCAACTTCAGTACCGTCGCCCATTGCAAAACCTACGTCAGCTTTTTTCAGCGCCGGTGAATCATTAACGCCGTCGCCCGTCATACCGACAACCATATTCAACTCCTGCGCGAGGCGAACCAAGCGGCTCTTATCGGTAGGCAACGCGCGCGCGATAACGCGAATCTTCGGCAAAACTTTTTTAACTTCGTCGTCGCTCATTGCATTTAATTCTGGCGAAGTCAAAACAACGTCTTCCGGATTTTTCAGCAAGCCAGCCTCTTTGGAAATAGCCATAGCAGTTTCCTTGCGGTCGCCGGTAATCATAATGACTTGGACGCCCGCCTGTTGAACCTGCGCGAGTGCGATAGGCGATTCGGGACGCACTTCATCACGAATACCAACCGCGCCTACGAATGTTAATCCGGTAGCCGGTAATTCGCCGTTGACAATTTCGCCGTCATAAGTTGCCAGCGCCAAAACACGAATTGCGCGCTCAGCAAGTTTATCAATTTCGCGGTTAATGTGGTCAACGCCGTTAAGCGGCTGTTTCTTGCCTTGATTGTCATAGTAAAAACTGCAGCGGTCGAGCAAACGCTCAGGCGCGCCTTTCGCCAGCGTCAAATTATACGCGCCGGTAACTTTCGCCAACGAATATTTATTTTTGCTGTTAAAAGGAACTGTCTCACCAACTTTGACGTTGACGTCGTGGTCTTTGCCCAAAACAAAGCCCAACAGCGCGCGCTCAGTCGCATTGCCGCCAACAGCTTTATCGCCATTAATAACCGCCGCCGTGTTGTAGCGAACGGACAACGACATCAATTCACCAAGCGCCTTGCCGAGTTCATTGTAGGATTTATAACTTTTCGCCGTGCCGTCAAGGAAACTTACCGCCTCAAGCTGCCCTTTGGTTATAGTGCCGGTTTTATCGCTGAAAAGCAAGTTCAAACTGCCCGCCGTCTCAATACCGGAAATTTTTCTAACCAAAACATTGTCCTTGAGCATTTTACCCATATTCTGCGCTGAAACAATCGCTATCATCAGCGGCAAACCTTCCGGAACAGCCATAACAATAATTATAACCGCCAGCATAACCGCTTCAACCAAACTGTTCAGCAAATTCATCCAGTCCGAGCAATACGCCGAAATCAGCGCCATATCAAAATTGTTGTGAATGACAATGCGCTGGAACATAAACGCAACCGCAATAGCCACGCCGCCGATATAACCGAATTTACTAATCTGGTCGGCAAGGTCGCCAAGTTTCAATTTCAGCGGAGTATCGCGGTCTTCGTCAATCTGAAGTTCCTCAGCGATTTTGCCGTAGAAAGTTTTATCGCCAAGCGTAACCGTGCGCATAACCGCATTGCCGCCAGCCACAACCGCGCCGCGAAATACTTTGTGCGGATTCAAAAGGTCGTCGCTTTTCGCAGATTCTTCATCGGTTTTAGCGTCGGGCGCGGGCGTCTTAGTTTCTTCCTTAGCTTCACCGTTCAAAATCGATTGGTCAACAGTGATTGAGCCGTCAATAATCACGCCGTCAGCCGGAATTTTATCGCCGCTCTGCAGCAAAACGCAATCGCCCATTGTTATATCGTTAATCGGAATTTCGCCAACCGCGCCATTGCGATAAACTTTGCACTTAATCAAGGACGCCTCGCCCTGCAATTTCTGAAAGGCGCTCTCGTTTTTAAATTCAGAGAAAGTCGATACGAAAGTTGCCAACAAAACCGCCATTGCGATACCAACGGATTCGTACCATTCAGCCTTGCCCATAAATGCAAAGAATACATTCAAAACTAACGCGAAAATTAAAATCTTGATAATCGGGTCGTCAAAATTTCCCTTGAGTTTGTCCCAAAAACCTTCACGCGCCTGCTCAGTGATTGAATTGTCGCCGTATTGCGCCTTATTCGCCTGAACCTGCGCGTCGGTTAATCCTGTTATCTTCAACTAAAAAGCCCCCAATTAAGCGAAACGTTTTATGAGCTCCTGCAAACCAGGATCTGTCGTTCCGTTGCCAATCGCATTGAATTTCCATTCGCCATTGCGCCTGTAAACTTCGCCAGCTATCATCGCCAGCATACCGGTATAATCGTCGCTCAAATTGTAGCGGCAAAGTTCCTCGCGAGTATCGCCGTCCACAATACGAATAAAAGCGTTTTTAATCATGCCGAAATGCTGTTTGCGCTCAACCGCCTTGAAAATATTCACTACGAAAACAAGTTTGTCATACGCCGCGGGAATTTTATCAAGGTCAATGAAAATTTCTTCATCGTCGCCTTCGCCGTCGCCGGTCAAGTTATCGCCCATGTGCTTAATCGCGCCGCTCGCGTGCTCCAAATTGCCGAAATAAACAACGTCGTCAACGCTGGTAAGTTTACCGTTTTTGCAAACGAAAACCGAAGCGTCGCAGTCAATATCTTTCTTGCCGCTGAAAAGTCTCTTGAAAAAGCCGCCGCTGGGCTGTTCCGCCGCGTCCCAACCAAGTCCGACCACCAAAACCGAAAGTTTTTTGCCGTCAGATTTAACCAGATTTACTTTTTGCCCCTTCTTCAAATTGACTGACATTTTAATCTTCCTTTCAAAAAAATTGGAGCAGGGCATTAGGGGTTAGGGGTTAGGGGCAAGGGGCTAGGGATTTTTCACTAGTCCCTGTACCCTTCCCACTATACCCTAAACTCCGCAAAGTCCCTACTCCCTGCAGAAAAATTTTTTTACAGATTCATCAATTAGCCGACATTGACGCCGTAATTGCGACCAAGCGACGCAAGTCCGCCTTCAAAGCCAGAGCCAATCGCATTAAATTTCCATTCGCCCTTGTTGCGGTAAAGTTCGCCGATAACAACCGCGGTTTCAATCGAAAAATCTTCGCCCAAATCGTAGCGGATTAATTCTTCGTTGGTAGCCGCATTCACCACGCGAATAAACGCATTTTCAACTTGCCCGAAATTCTGTTTGCGCTGTTCCGCTTCGTAAATCGTAACCGTGAAGTCGATTTTTTCAACGTCAGCCGGAACTTTGTCAAGGTAAACTTTGATTTCTTCGTCGTCGCCTTCGCCTTTACCGGTGAGATTATCGCCAAGGTGTTCGACGCCGCCCGATTCGTGCTTCAAATTGCCATAGAAAACAAAATCAGCGTCACTACGAACTTTGCCATTCGCGCCGAGAAGAAAAACTGATGCGTCCAAATCGAAATCCTTGCCGCCGTCGTATTTGTTAGTATCCCAGCCGAGTCCAATCATAATTTCTTTCAAGCCAGGATTCGTTTTCGTCAAATCAACTTTCTGACCTTTAGCTAAACTTACAGCCATAAAAAAATTCCCCCTTAAAGTATTAAAACAACCGCTGATAATTTATCACAAAATCTAGCGTTTTGCAACATTCACTTTTTCGATATTCGCCGCAAAAATTGAAAATTCCATTTCGCAGTCTAAAATATTGGTTTTGCCGTCGCTCTCAATGGAGAAATTTTCAAAATTCACCAGCCGCGCGCCGTCAACAACTTCGCGAATAAAATTCAACAGCGAAATATATTCAGCTTCTGCGCGAATTTTTATGGACTGTGTTTGAATTTCGCCGCCGGAATTTTCGCCGGTTTGTACCGAATAAATCAAAATATTTTTCGCGTCCGCCAGATTGTAAAGTTCTGCAATAAATTTTTCATCGTCCATTTCAGCGGGAAAATATTCCTGCGCGAGTGCAAGGCGTTCGTCGTTCGTTTCGACAAAATCCTCAAAATTGCCGTGCCGCGTCTGCAATTTGGAAATTTCCGCGCGAATTAGTTGGATTTGCCGCGTTTCCGTTTTGAATTTTAAAATCTCGCTTTGAATTGGAAGGTAAATCAGTTGCCAATAAAAAATTCCAATCGTCGCGCAGATTAGCAGGGTTAGGAGCGGCAAAAGTTTTTTCTCCATAAGATTTACCAATAAAAAAAGGAGTCCGCAGACTCCAATAAAGTTTAACCGACCTCAAATTTTATTCTGCGGTGAACGGCAAAAGTGCGATATTGCGCGCGCGCTTAATAGCCACAGTCACTTGGCGCTGATGTTTGGCGCAGTTTCCGCTAATGCGGCGCGGGAGAATTTTGCCGCGCTCAGTAATGAAACGGCGAAGTTTAGCCGCGTCTTTATAATCAATCTGCTCGACTTTATCCACGCAAAACGCACAAACTTTCTTGCGCGGGCGTCTGCCTCTCTCTCTACGCATGTAAACGCCTCCTTCGATTAAAATGGTACGTTATCATCAAACGGCGGATCTGCTTCGGGCTCGGGTTCAGATTCAGAACTTCCGCCTTGCCTGCGCGAACTACTGCCAAATTCAATATTTTCGATTTGAATATTGACGCTGTAATGTTTCACGCCGTCTTTTCCTTCGTAATTGTCATTTTCAACGCGTCCCTCAACAATAACGCTAGAGCCTTTTTTGAGATAGCGGCTACAAAATTCAGCCGTCTTATCCCACGCCGTCAAATTGAAAAAGTCAACGGTATCTCTGCTGAAACGGCGATTTACAGCAATTCCCATTTTAGCAATCGCCTTACCGTTTTGAGTGTAGCGAATTTCGGGGTCGCGCGTCAAATTTCCGGAAAGAATTACCTTGTTCATATTAAGCCTCGTCTTCGTCAGTGCGAACAATCATGTGCTTAAGAATTTCGTCAGTGATTTTCAAAACGCGGTCGCATTCATTGACGCAATCCGGTTCGCAAGTCACGTAGAAAATAACGTAGAAACCTTCAGATTCCTTTTTGATGTCGTAAGCCAGGCGACGTCTGCCCCAACGATCTTCTTTGTCGATAGTGCCGCCGTTAGCCGCGATAAGTTTGGAAAACTTTTCGATAACTGCGTTAGTAGCCTCTTCCTCAAGCGGTCTGATTATGAAAACTACTTCATACTTTCTCAAAAAAATACACCTCCTCCGTGGTCTGTGGCTCGGCATTTCTCCGAGCAGGGAAGTAACCGGATTAGAATTATAGCACCGGTAATTTTTTTTAGCAAGTAGGAAATTTTTAATCTGCAAAGAATTTTTTCAACGAAAGGAGACGGTTTGATGGCAGAAATTGTAATAAAAACGCAAGAAAATTTCAAAGGCAAAATTTATGCCTACACAACGCCAGGTGTAACCTATCACGAAGGCTGGCTGAAAATTGGCTACACCGAGCAAGATGTTGAAACGCGAATTAAACAACAAACGCATACTGCCGGAATTAATTATATCATTCAGTGGGTTATCGGCGCGCCGTGCAATATCAAGGATACCGATTTTCACCGATATCTCATTGATAAATACAAAATCCCGCGCGATAAAAAATATATCGAATGGTTTAAGATTGATCCGAACGTTGCTAAAAAATATCTTGAAGAATTTAATCTTGGCAAAACTAAAAATAAAATTGAAATTATATGCCAAAGTTACGACCTGCGCACTGAGCAACAGCAAGCCGTCGACATTACGAAAAAATATTTTGAGGACGGTACAAAGCCACGCGAATTTTTATGGAATGCTAAGCCGCGTTTCGGAAAAACTTTGACTGCGTACGATTTTATTTTGCAAATTGGCGCGCAGAAAGTTTTAATCGTGACAAATCGCCCCAGCATTGCAAATTCTTGGTTCGACGATTTCAAAACTTTTATTTCGTGGCGCGAAGAAAATTATAAATTTGTCAGCAAAACCGACGCCCTTAAAAATCAAGAAATTTTAAGCCGCGAAGAATTTATAAAGCTGTTCGACAGTGACACCAGCGATAACAAACCGCGTATGATCGCCTTTGTCAGTTTGCAGGATTTGAAAGGATCTAAACATTTCGGCGGCACTGGCAAGGAAAAGTTGGACTGGATTAAGGATTTGGAATTTGATTTGCTCATTGTTGACGAAGCGCACGAAGGTGTTGACACTCATCGAACGGAAGAGGCTTTTAAAAATATCAAACGCAATTTTACGCTGTACCTGTCCGGCACGCCGTTTAAAGCCCTTGCTAATGATAAATTTCGCGAAGATCAGATTTTCAACTGGTCCTATGAAGATGAGCAAGCCGCTAAAAATAATTGGGGTGCTGAATTTGCTAATCCTTATTCGGATTTGCCGAAAATGAATCTGTTCAGTTACCAACTTTCAAAAATTATTCTCGATAAAATCAACGCCGGTATCGCTTTTAATGATGAGAATTTCGATTACGCATTTGATTTGAATGAACTTTTTCGTACAGAAAATAGTAAATTTATCTACGAAGATAAGGTTAAAAAATTTCTTGACGCTTTGACAAAAAATAAAAAATTTCCATTCACAGCGGAATTTCGCGCAGAATTGAAACATACCTTTTGGCTGATGTATCGCGTTGACAGCATTAAGGCGATGGCTAAACTTTTGAAGGAGCACGAAATTTTTAGCGAATATGAAATTGTCATAGCGGCGGGCGACGGCAAAGTTGACGAATCCGACGAAAAACTCAATCAAAAAAGTTTGGCGAAAGTTAGGGATGCTATTGCTAATCACGACAAAACTATCACGTTAAGCGTCGGGCAACTTACCACCGGCGTCACTGTTCCCGAATGGACAGCTGTTTTAATGCTCAGTAATATTCAAAGCGCGGCAGAATATATGCAAGCGGCTTTTCGTGCTCAAAATCCTTATGTTCACCAAATCGGCGATAAAACTTTCCGCAAAACTAACTGTTATATTTTTGACTTCGCTCCCGAACGTACGTTGAAAATTTATGATCAGTTCGCCAATAACCTAAAAACCGGCGGCGGTTCTCGGCGAGAAAATATTGAAAAGCTGAAAAATTTTTTCCCCGTGCTGGCTGAAGATGACAACGGCGAAATGATTGAACTTGACGCCGAAAAAATTATATCCTTGCCGCAAATTATCACTGCGCAAAAAGTTGTCGATACCGGATTTATGAGCAATGAACTTTTTGCAAATATTACTCACGTATTCGGCGCGCCTCAAAGCGTCGTTGCTGTCATTGAAAAATTTATCCCCGACGATACGCCCGAAAATAAGAAAATTAAAATCAATGCGGAAGATATTAAAGGCGTGCAGGTAGATTCGGACGGGAACGTAATTATCAATAAAACTGAGGCGCATTTAGGCAAAAAATCTAAGCGTGATAAAAAACCCGTCGCGCAGGACGTTAAGGAAATTGCTGCTGAAATTACCGAAAATCTCAAAGCCGCCGGTTATGACATTAATAAAAATGTTACCAAGAAAATTGAGAGCCGCCTCAAAAATGACACCAGCGAAGAAAATATTGACAAGGTCGAACAGGAGATTATAAATCTGCTCGAAACTAAAAAAGCTAATGCCAAAAAAGAATCCATTGAGGCGAAAATTCGGGCGCACTTGCGCGGCTTTGCCCGTACCGTTCCCAGTTTTATTATGGCGTATGGCAACAGAAATTTGACGCTGGCGAATTTTGAAACTTACATTGACGATGAAACTTTCAAAGACGTTACCGGCATTGACAAGGCGGATTTTCGATTTCTGCGCGACGGCGGCGTTCGTAACGGCGAAAATTTTGCAGGACATTTATTCGACGAAGAAATTTTCAACGCCGCTGTTCAAGAATTTCTCAACCGCAAAGACGAACTCGCGGATTATTTCGACGAGAGCCACGACAAAGATATTTTCGACTACATACCGCCGCAAAAAACTAGTCAGATCTTCACGCCGCGCTTTATCGTCAAGGCAATGGTTGACGCGCTCGCCGCTGAATCGCCCAATATTTTCTGCAACCCCAATCAAATTTTTATCGACCCGTATATGAAATCCGGCATGTACATTACCGAAATTGTCAAGCGGCTCTTTAAAAATCTTCGCGCAGATTTCGCCAGCGACGCCGATTGTTTGCGCCACATTTTGGAAAATCAAGTTTACGGCTTCGCGCCAAATGAAATTATTTATCGAATCGCCACGGAATATATTTTCGGCAGGCACAAGGATATTCAGCGCAGGAATTTTTTCCGCAGAGATTTAACTGACGTTGTGCAAACCGGCGATGCTACTGACTTCTTAAAAAAAAATTTTGTGATTAAGGTGATTATCTTGAATAAGGAGCGCGTTAAAAAATTCGGCGAAGTTTTCACGCCGACCGATATTGTCAATCGAATGCTCGACGACGAAAATCTTGCTGAAATTTGGCAGGATATTGACGCTAAAATCCTTGAGCCAACCGCCGGTGAAGGCGCGTTCCTTGTGCCGATTCTGCTCCGCAAATTGGCGCTCGCTAAAAATCCCAACGATATGTTTCACGCGCTCGCCAGCATTTACGCCATCGAAATTCAGCCCGACAATCTCGAAATCGCCAAACAAACTCTGCGCGAAATTTTCATTGCCTGGCACGAAGAAAAATTTGGTACTTTCGACGAAGATACTTTTGGCGAATTTGTTGACAATATTATCGACGCCAATATCATTCTCGGCGACGCCCTTAACAAAAAAACTGCCGCCGGTACTGACATTGAATTTATCGATTGGAATTTGGACGACTTCAAACCTGCGCGAAATTTTTTCTATTCGCATTTAACCGCCGAGGGCTCATTGAAATTCATTGACGCCAGCTTTGCGGTTATAATTGGCAATCCGCCGTATCAGCTGGATACCAAGGGCGATAATAAAACTTACGCCGCGCCCATTTATCACAAATTCCTTGAATCTTTTTGGCGCGCTTGCAACCGCGTGATGATGATTCACCCTGCGCGATGCCTTTTCCAAGCCGGCGGCACTCCCAAAGATTTTATGCGAAATTTGCTTGCCGACGAACATATCAAAGTTATTTTTTACGAAGCTGACAGCAGCAAGATTTTTAAGAATACCGATATTAAAGGCGGCGTCGCCGTCACTTACCGCGATGCCAATAAAAATTTCGGCGCTATCGGCGTTTACATTCCATTTCCCGAATTGCAGACCATTTTTCAAAAAGCCGTCGCCAATAATGCTGATTTTCAACCGTTTAGTAAAATTGTTTATCCGCGTGCCGACCGCAAATTGAGCGATAAATTTTTTGCTGATTATCCAGATTCGCCGCTGAAAAATAATGACGCTATCGGCACAAATGCTTTTACTAAGTTTCCGGAAATTTTTTCTGATGATAAACCGAATGACGGGCGCGAATATATTCAGATTTTGGGGCGAATTGGCGTCAAGCGCGTTTACAAATGGATTCGCCGCGATTATGTTAAATCTTTGGACAATCTCGACAAGTACAAAGTGTTTATTCCGAGTTCAAATGGTTCGGGTGCTATTGGTGAAGTAGTGAGTACTCCGCTTGTCGGCTTGCCGCTTGTCGGCTTGCCGCTTGTCGGCAGTACGGAGACCTTTACAGGCGTCGGAGCGTTCGATAGCGCGGCGGAAGCGGGTGCTTGCTTAAAATATATCAAAACTAAATTTGCAAGGGCTTTGCTGGGCATTTTAAAGGTTACGCAACATAACCCGTCCGAAACTTGGCGGTATGTTCCCATGCAAGATTTTTCAGCAGATAGTGATGTAGATTGGTCGCGCAGTGTTGCCGAAATTGACAAATATTTATACAAAAAATATAATCTGTCGCAGGAAGAAATAAATTTTATCGAGACGAAAATTAAGGCGATGGAGTGATTGAAATGTCAGATTTGAGAGCCGAGGCAATAAGCCTGATTAACAAAATGCCGGACAGCGAATTGGCGGAAATTGTACCGGATTTGCGGGAGCGTCGTGCAAAAGCGGCGCGCGAAGCTTACGAGAGAATCCACCAAATTATTTCCCAAAATAAAAAAAATCTTCCGGCGGATTTCGACTACGAGCGCGAACTCGAAGAAGTCAGAGAGGAGCAACTTCACCGCTATGAAAATCTTGGTTGATACAAACGTCATAATGGACGATCTTTTGGGGCGCGAGCCTTTCAGCGAATATTCGCGGCGTGTTATCCAAATTTGCACGACTAAAAAAGTTGCAGGATTTTTGGCGGCGCATACAATCCCGACGATTTTTTGTTTGTTGCGTAAAGTCATTCCGGCGGCTGAGGAGCGTCGCCGCACGATTTTAAATTTCTTCACCATTTTTGAAATTGCGCCGATTGACGGAGAAGAAATTTTATTTGCCTTGAATAATTTTGGATTCAAATATTTTGAAGATTGTTTGCAAGACGAATGCGCGGTGGCGGTTGGCGCGGATTATATTATTACGCGCGATGTCAAGGATTTTGCGAACAGTAAGACGCCAGCTTTGACGCCGGAAGAATTTATGTTGAAATGGAACAGCGAAATTGAACAGAGCATTTTATGACAACGAGCGCGAAATAGATTTGACGGAGCAACGCAGTTTGCACGTACGCGAAAAAAAGGTAAGCTGGGCGCGAATGGGCGTATTTGCGACGGCGATTCTCAGCTTTGCAATCGGCTGGGATTATTACGAAGCGGGCTATTGGGGCGCGTTGGTTTTATTTTTAATATTTCTGCGGTTAGTGGGCTATCACGACGAAATTCGGCGGCGGCAAAAATTTTTAACCAGCCGATTGAATGTGTTAAATTCGTACATAGTGCGGGCGCGCGGAACCTGGCGCAAACGTTCAAATGACGGCAGCACTTACCTAAACAATGACAGACCGCAAGACGTAGATTTATATATTTTCGGTGAAGGCTCAATTTTTCAGTACATCTGCGCGGCTCGTACGAAACGCGGGCGTGACAGATTAGCAGAATCATTATCGCCATTTCCGCCGGTAGATTTTGCGCCGGTACGAACTCGTCAGCACGGCGTAGAAGAATTATTACAGCGCCCAAGATTATCATTGGATTTGGAAGCGCTCGCCCGATTAATGCCGAACAATCACGACACCACGGATTTAATAAAATCTGTTGAAGAGCCGCCGCCGCATCCGGACAAAATTTTATTGCTGAGATTTTTGCCGTTGCCGATATTTTTAATCCAGTGCGCGCTGACGTATCGCGGGATTTTAGACGCGGTACTTTTGCCGGTCGTACCGTTTTTGTCGTTGTTGCTGGCGTTTGCGCTGTTGCGGCGGACTTCGGAATTGTTAAAGCCGGTGCAAATCATTTCCAAAGAATTGAAATTGTATCAAGCGATATTTGAGCGGCTGGAAAGTACAGATTTCAGTTCGCGCAGTTTGAGCAAGATTCGCGCAGATTTGACGGACGAAGTATCGGCGGCGCAAAATTTGAAAGTGCTGTCACTGTTAATGAGTTTTGTAAATTCGCGGAAAAATCCGGTGTTTTACATTTTGGGCAATGGGTTATTTTTGCTGGACTTTTTTTGTGCGGCGGCGTTTATTAAGTGGCGGGAGACGGCGGCTAAGCATTTGCGGAAATGGCTGGACGCTTGGTCGGAAGCCGAAGTTTTAATGAGTTTTGCGTCGATAGGGCAAACGCGCACGAATTATTGTTTCCCGAAACTTTTGGACAGAGACACGCCGCGAATCAAGGCGAAAAATTTAACCAGCCTATTAATCGCCGATAAAAAAGCTGTGGCGAATAGCGCGGATTTGCGGGCGAGTACAACGATAATCACGGGCGCGAATATGTCGGGCAAAACTACTTGGATAAGGACGCTGGCAAGTGCGGTATTGCTGGCGTATGCGGGCGCGCCGGTTTGTGCTGAAAGTTTTTCCGTAAGCAAGATGGCGATTTTTACTTCAATTCGCGTCAATGACGACATTAGCCAGGGCATGTCAACGTTTTATGCTGAATTGTTGCGGATTAAGAGCATGATTGAGTACAGCGAAAATAAATTGCCAATGCTGATATGTATCGACGAAATTTTCAAGGGCACGAATGAAGACGATCGGATTATGGGTGCGAAGGAAGCGATTAAGCGGCTGACTAACGGCTTGAGCATAACGCTGGTGACGACGCACGATTTTGATTTATGTTCGATGGAAAACATTACAAATTCGCACTTTCAAGAGTATTATGAAGGCGACCAGATAAAATTTGACTTTAAACTGCGCGAGGGACGCTGTACAACTACCAATGCGAAATACTTATTACGAATGGCAGGCATTTTAACCGATTAATCAATCAACCAAAACAAAAGAGCGCCCAAGGACGGGCGCTCCCTGTGGCGCGCTAGTCGCGTGATGCGACTAATGCGCCGCGCTTTTCTTTGCTAGGCGTTTCTTTTTCGCAAAAAGAAATGCCGATATACGCTTTATTTTTTAACAATAGTTTTAATGTAGAGTTCGCGCAGTTGTTTATCGTCAACTTCGGAAGGCGCGTGGCTCATTGGGTCGATAGCGCTTTGAGTTTTCGGGAATGCAATTACGTCGCGAATGGATTTTCTTTGCGCCATGAGCATAACAAGCCTATCAAGCCCAAATGCAATACCACCGTGCGGCGGCGTGCCATATTCAAACGCGTCCATTAAGAAACCAAATTTCGCGCGCGCCTCTTCCTGCGAAAGTCCAATAGCCTCAAAAACTTTTTCCTGCAAATCGCTCTGATAAATTCTCAAACTACCGCCGCCAACTTCAACGCCATTCAAAACTATATCGTACGCATTAGCCTTAACTTTTTCCGGCGCAGTCAATAAAAATTCAATATCTTCTTCACGCGGCGAAGTGAACGGGTGATGCATTGCCTTCCAACGTTTATCTTCCTCAACGTATTCAAACATCGGAAAATCGACAACCCACAGGAAACAAAGTTTATTTGCGTCAATCAAATTGCGACGGCGCGCCATTTCCAATCTAAGCTCGCCTAACGCCTGCGCGACAACCGAAGGCTTATCGCCAACAACCAACAGCAAGTCACCAGTCTTAGCGCCGGTGGCTTTTTTAATTTGCTCAAAAGTTTCGTCGCTGTAAAATTTCTTGAACGGCGATTTGATACCTTCAGCGCTGTATTGAATCCAAGCCATACCCTTTGCGCCGTAAATCTTGCAGTATTCGACAAGTTCATCAAGTTCGCGGCGCGGGATGTCAGCATAACCTTCAACGTTGATAACTTTAACCTGCCCGCCATTTTCCAAAACGCTGTTGAAAACTTTGAAAGTCGAGCCTTTGACGTAATCGGAAATGTCCTGCAGTTCCATACCAAAACGCAAATCCGGCTTGTCACTGCCAAAACGATTCATAGCTTCGTCCCAGCTCATTCTCAAAAATGGCGTCTCAATTTTCACGTCAAGCGTCGATTCAAAAATTTTCTTAATCAAGCCTTCCATGAGCGTCAAAATATTTTCTTGGTTTAAAAATGAAGTTTCAATATCCAGTTGTGTAAACTCGGGCTGGCGGTCGGCGCGTAAATCTTCATCGCGGAAACAGCGCACTATCTGAAAATATTTTTCAAAGCCGGAAACCATTAACAGCTGTTTGAAAATCTGCGGCGATTGCGGCAATGCGTAAAATTGCCCAGGATTTAAGCGGCTCGGTACAAGAAAATCACGCGCGCCTTCCGGAGTCGAACGACAAAGCATCGGCGTTTCAATTTCCAAAAATCCATTTTCATCAAGATAATCGCGCATTATTTTAGTTACGCGGTGGCGGAGCATAATATTCTGCTGCATTTCCGGACGGCGCAAATCCAAATAGCGATAGCGCAGTCTAACATTTTCGTCAACATCAACGCCATCTTGAATATAAAACGGCGGCGTCTTTGCCTTGTTCAAAATCCTAAGCTCATTAACGACAATTTCAATTTCGCCGGTATCCATTTTCGGATTAACGGTATCAGCACTGCGCGCCCGAACTTTGCCGCGAACGCCGATAACAAATTCGTTGCGCAAAGTTTCAGCCTTTGAAAAAGTGTCGCCCATTTCCGCCGCGTCAAAAACTATCTGCACAATGCCGCTGCGGTCTCTCATATCCACAAAAATTAAGCCGCCGTGGTCGCGCCTGCGCGATACCCAACCAGCCAGCTGTACTGTTTTACCTTCATCAACTTTGCGGAGCTCACC
>CAJOIB010000006.1 GCA_905234705.1 uncultured Selenomonadaceae bacterium
GCGTTAATGCTGCGGTTATTTTTGACGGTATTGAAAATGAATATGGCGCTGAATATGATTTTGTAACTGATTCTGAAGGCGAATTTACATTTGGCGATACCACTTACACCATTACCGGCGATGATTATGTTGAATTGTCCATTCAATTTAATGGTGACGGCACTGCTGAAATTACCGACGTTAACGATTTGCAAGGCTACATTACCGGCAACGGCACTGTCATTGGCGCTTATGAGATTGATAACAGCGAGAGCGGCGTTGTCGAAGGCAGCAAATTTAATGACACGATTAACAACAGCGGCGTGAATGTAACGATTGACGCGGGCGCGGGTAATGATTTGATTAATAACACCGGCGATTTTGCTGAAATTAACGCGGGCGAAGGTAATGATACTGTTGTCAATGACAGCGAATTTGTCACGATAACCGGCGGCGACGGCGCTGATTCCATTGAAAATAATTCTACCAACGCTGTTATCGACGCGGGCGACGGCAACAACACCATTAACAACACGAGCGAATTGGCTACTATCATTGCTGGCGCGGGCGACGATATTATCAATAACAGCGGCAGTTACGCTCTTATCGACGCGGGCGATGGCGCAAATTCCATTACTAACAGCGGCGTTGACGCAACAATCACTTCCGGCGCGGGCAACGATACCATTATCACCGACGCAAATTCAACCATTAACAGCGGCAATGGCAACGATTATATCAGCGTGAGCGGCGCGGCTCTCATTAATGCGGGCGGCGGCAATTCCACTATCGACGGTTACAGCGAAAATGTTACCATTCAAGCCGGAACTTTGCGCAATTCTTCACTCAATGGCGATAATCTTGTCCTGCGCTACAACGACGCGGCAATTACGATTATTGACGGCAAGAGCCAGGCTATTAATCTTGTGGACGACGAAGGTAACTTTACCAACGATATTATTATCGGCGAAGTTGAAGTTAGCGATACTGCCACCGTTAACGGCGTTGAATTTACCGGCACTGGTACTGTTTCTGTTAATACGGACGCAATGACCTTGAGCGGCGATTTGGCAGTTGATACCGACGAAGAAATTGTTATTAGCGGCGAATCCAATATTACGATTGGCGGCAAAGTGTTTGAAGTTGCGGGCGGCACGGCTACTGTTGCCACGACTGACGAAGGCGTTATTGTCAATGGCGCTGAAGTTACAGTTGGCGGCGACGACGAATACATTGTTATGATTGAAAATGGTAGCTTTACCGGCTTAACTGACATCAGCGCGCGCTCCACTGTCATTGCGGCGGGCGAATATGGCGTTATCACGGACGAACGCGGCACATTTACTTTCGGCGAAAATACTTACACCATCTCTGGCGACGATAACGTTTTATTTGAAGTTGATAATAATTCGGTTAAATCTGTCAGCGCTCTTGAAGGCACGGTTAGCGGCGAATTTGCTGGCGTTGGCATTAATGATAATACTGTCAGCGTAAGCGGCGTTGCGAATGTTGCGGCTGACGAAAATTCCTTGACGATAAGCGGCGCAAATTCTGCTGAGGTTACAATGACTGCGGCGGGCAATATTAATATCGGCTCTCGCTCATTTGAATTGACTTCGGACGCGACGGTTGCTGTGTCGATTAATGACAGTAGCGTTGCGGTTACTAATGAAGCTGTAACGATTGCGGGCGATCGTGTTTATACTGTTCAAAGCGCGAGCGATGGCATTGATAGCGTTATCGGTGTTACTGGCGGCGCGACTGTGACCGGTGTTGGTGAATATAATGTTTTCACTGATTCGCAAGGCAATTTCACCTTCGACAAAGCTTTTTCCATTGCGGGCGATAATTCGGTTGAGTTTGCTGTTAATAATGGCAGCGTTAAAGCGATTGACAGCGTTGACGCGGCGGCAACTGTTAGCGGCGAAATTGCGGGCGTCAGTGTCAATGGTGGCTTGCTTGCAATTGCGGGCGATATTTCGGTTGCAGTGGTGAATACTTCGAGCGGATTGGATATTCGCAATGTCTCAGGAAATGCCACGGTTAACAGTGCGGACGGCGCGTATCGTGTAACCACGGACCAGGCGGGCGCGTACAATATTTTGGGCGAAAAAATAACTGTTACCGGCGATAACAGCGTGATATTTAATATTGATAGCGTAGTGACCGGCGTCAGCAATATTGAAAATGCGACGGTTGCGGTTGACGCGGGCGAAGTTACGCTTGCCGTGAATGGCGCTGAGACGATTAATTATCATTCAGCGAATAACAATGGCGAACTGGTGATTGGCAGTAGCGTTAATGGCGTGAGTGGCGTTGATAGTGTTTCTGGCTTGAATAATGCGACTGTGCACGCGACCAGCGCTGTTACGGTTAATGGCGCGGCGGTTAATGTGAGTGTTGATAATAATTATGACGTGGTCGTGGCGTCTGGCGATGTTGTCAGTGTTAAAAATATTAATGCGAATAGCACGTTGGCGGTTAATAATGTGAGCGTGCAGGCTGTTGAAGAGGGCGCGTATACTTTCGGCGATAAGACTTATACGATTGTTGAAGATGCTGAAGTTAATTTTGCTGTTAATGGTAATGGTGTAGTTGAAAACATTTCCGGCTTAACCGGCGGCGTTGCGGCGAGTGAAGCGATTAATGCGTCTGTTAATGGCGTTGATATTTCTGTAAGTGATGCGAGTGCAACGATTTATGGCAGTTCTCGCGGGATAAGCAATATTGATGGGCTCAGCAGCAATGCGACGGTTGAATCTTCGTCGATTAATAATATTTTAATTGCGATGGGCAATGGGACTTTGACGGCGAATGAAATTGTTTACGAATTGAGCAACGACGCTAATGGAGCGAATATTACCGGCAGAGTTATCACTAATTTGGACGGCAACGCCAGCTTGAAAGTCGACACCGCGGCGACGTACACAGTTAACGGTTCAGTTTTGAATGCAAATGTAGGCGATATAATTATCGGCGCGAGTGACGGTTCTGCCTACATTTACGACCCGAATAACATTCGCATAGACGATAACACCACCACCGAAGAAATTATTGAACAGCTTGGCGTCGACGGCGGTTATGCTTACACTGAAACAAATGCTAGCGTTGCGGCAAGCGTCATAGCTTCCGGCAATTTGGATGGCAATATGTCATTGAATATCGGCTCAGCAGCTCAGAATGAAGTTGATTTCAGCGAAAGTAGCGGGCGCAAATTGGCGAATATTACAAGCGGCGCTCATAACGTTACCTTCAATGACGCGGGCGATAATATTGCAGTTGTCAATAGCGGCGTTGCCAATGCAGAAAATATTATTCTTGGCTCTGACGGCGATATAGTTGTTGTTGAAGAGACAAGCGCGCGTGTCAGCATAGTTGGCGGCGCGGGCGCTGATACCGTCATCACTAAGGGCGATAATGTTATTTTCGATATGGCGGACGGCGGCGCTGACAGAGTTGTTGCCAATGGCGGCAGTATCGAACTTGAAAATTATTCTGACAGCACGGGCGCTGGTATCCAAACGAATTACAGCAACATTGTCGGCGCTATTACAAGTGGCTCTTTGGAAATGGATTCTGAAGGCGTGACGATTGGCAATGCTGAAGTCAATGTTGACAGCGACTTTATCAATCTTTATAACAGCAACGCCGAATTGCAAAAGGTTGGTTACAGCGACGGCGGCACATTGAATGCTTCTTCAATCAAATCTGGCGTTGTACTTATCGGCGACGGCAATACCACCTTAATTGGCGGCACTGGCGACGATACCGTTTTAGCTGGCGAAGGTGTTGTAGTTGACGCGGGCGCTGGCAATAATTATGTATTATTGGACAGCGATACAAACCGCGGCGGCGCGACCATTCAAATGACTGCTACGAGTGGCAGGACTACCGTTGATAATTTCAAGGCTACATTCAACGACGGCGATATGGTTAATGCTGACTCCGACGCGTCCATTACCTTCGACGGCAGCGATATTACCGTTAAGAGCGGCAGAAACCGCGTTATCTTGAATGACGTTGGCGAGAGCAGTTCTGCTGACGAAGCCGATGATTTTGGAACGTCAAATTCTGCGCAGATTTTAATTGGCAACAGCCGCAATTCGACTAAGACTGAAGTTGTTGCTGAAGGCGCGGCGGTTACGATTGGCGAGGAAGTTGCTGAAAATTATATCGGTAAAGATTCTGGCTTAGATTTGAGCGAATACGACGGCGACGCTTATATCAATTTGGGTACGGGGCGCGGCAGTATTGACAATGACGCAATTTCAATTAGCGGCTTTAACAGAATGCGCGCAGGTTCGGGCGCAAATACTTTGTACGGTTCGAGCGGCAATGAAACGATTTATGCGGGCGTCAGCGGCTCCACGATTGATGGCAACGGCGGACGTGATACGCTCATTGGTTACAGCGGCGACGACAAAGAAACAGGCTCACTCTTCCGTGCGAATAGCGGTAAAGCGACGATTGAAGGCTTTGAATTTTTGACTGAAGGCAATGAAGATACCGCTGATAAGATTGACACGTACGACCAGGTTATTGAAGATTTGCGCGCCAGTGACAGCGATTTGACAGTTACAACGGCGAATGGTCGCATGGTGATAATTGGCGGCGCTGGTAAAGATATTAAATACAGCCGCGAAGGCGTTGACATTATCGCGCAGGTCAACAAGGACGAATTGATATTTGATGGCACGGCGAATTATTATGAGGCGACGGGCAAAAATGCCACTGTCACGGTTGACGAAGGCTTAGATTCTGCCGAAATTTGGTTGGACAATACGCACATTTACGAAGCCGAATTTGAAGGCGATATTAGATACCTTGACGCGTCCGCACTTGAAGGCGAAGCTACATTGGTCGGCAATTCGCACAATAACGTTATAACGGCGAGCAAGGGCGATAGCAGCCTGTGGGGCGGCGCAAATGGCAATGACACGCTTATTGGCGGCGACGGCGAAGATATGTTCTGGTATTTCTACGGCAACGGCAATGACAGCATTTCTGGCGCTGATAATAATGACACGGTTAATTTGGCTAACGTAACCTTTGATATGTTCGACGTGAATGCTATCGAGATTGGCGATAATTCAATCAAGGTTAATTTCCACGACGGCGGCTCAGTTGCGCTGGATACGAACGCAGAAACTACCTTTAAATTGGGCGACGGCTCAAGCTGGGTTTACGATAAAGACGATAACGAATGGAAGTCCAAATCTTAATTTAAACCCCTAAAAAGCCGATAAACAGTTGTAGACTTTGAAGGAGTGACTGTAAATGTGGCGCGGATTATACACAGCGGCAACCGGTATGACAACCGAAATGAAACGCACTGACGTTATCGCAAATAATTTAGCGAACGCGGCAACTACCGGCTACAAAAAAGATTTGGCGATTCACCGCGAATTTGAGAATTTGCTGATAAAGCGCGTTTACGACCACGATAACGACGGTATGGTTGGTATGGACTTGAAAGTTAAAATTTTCAACAGATTGGGAAACTTGAATACCAGCACCGAAGATATAACGCAATTCAAAGGCTTCAAAGTTGGAGCAGAGGAACGTCCGGCGATAGGTAAATTGGGCCTGGGCGATTACATTGACGAGATCGCGGTAGATTATTCGCAAGGTTCGATGCAAAGTACAGGCAATGCGTTTGACTTGGCGATAGCGGGCAATGGATTTTTCGCGGTACAAACTCCGGACGGCGTGCGCTATACGAGAAACGGCGCTTTTTTCAAAACAAACACCGGCTTATTGCAAGATATACGCGGCTACAATTTGCTGGATGTGACGGGCAATCCGATAACGATACCCGCGAATATAGCTGACGATAAAATTTCTATTAATGGCGCGGGCGAGGTAATGGTACACGAAAACGGAATTCCGCGGCAGATAGCCCGAATCCAGGTTGTTCAATTCGCAGACAGGCACGCGGTACAGAAACAAGGCGATAGTTTATTCTACGCGGTGACGGACAATCAAGGAAATGTGGCGCAACCGCAACCGGCGACCGGTGAAGTTTTGCAGGGAATGTTGGAAAAATCTAATACCGAGATAGTTCAAGAAATGGTAGAGCTAATCCACAATCACAGGCTTTACGAAGCAAATTCAAAAGCCGTGACTACACAAGATACAATGCTCGACGCTGCAGTTAATCAGCTTGGGCGCTTAGGGAGTTAGTTGTTCAGTTAGAGGTAGAACAACAATAAATTTAAAAGCCGACGGTCAATCAAGACTGCCGGCTGTTTTTTTTGTGTAAATGTAAGAATTATCATTATCGCCGCTGATAGAAAACGCGAATAAAATTTAAAACTGACAATCAATAAGCACTGCGCGAAATTTTTTTGTGAAAATTAATCAGCTGAAAATCGCAAGAAGTACCATTGCCCAGATACCGCCGCCGATTAAAATTGCGGGCGACCACGGCAACATTTTATCCATAAAGCGCGAATAACTTGTTTGTTTTTGAAGTTCCTTAAGTTCTTCCTTAACGTGGTGACTGCCGTCGTAAAATTCCGATTGAAATTTGTAAATCTGGCTCTTCAAGTCACTGCAGACGCTGTAAAGTTGCGAATCGACTTTGTAAAGCTGTTCCTTATTCGCAGTTTGCAAATCGCGCATATTCCGGCGCAAATCCTGCACTTCGTCAATCAAGAAATCTAATTTTTCATTGAGCGCTTGAATTTGTTCAGCAGAAACTTCCTGAGTTTTTTTCAATGAAACTTTACCCGCCATTAAAAATCGCTCCCTTCAAACTTCGTGAGTCATTAAAGTTATCAGCGAATTAATTATCCCGAAAACTGCGTAGGTTGAAAAAATCGCCGTCAAAACGCCTTGAATCGGAAAATCCCGCGTGAAAAAGATTATTGCGCCAAACATTATAACAGCAAAAATTTTAGCGGCAAGAAAAATTTTTTCCCCGCCGCCCTTGAAGTCCGGATAATGCACGTGGCTCACCATTAAATATGCTACGATTATCATTGTGATTGGGTAAATCATTCCAAAATTTTCGGGCTGAATTTGGAGCGCGGTAAAAAGCATCGTCGTCGTCGCCACAATGCAGCCGCCCGCCGGTATCGCCAGCCCCATAAAATATCCGTGAACAACATTTGTATTGACGTTGAAACGCGCGAGCCGCCACATTCCGCACAGCGCAAAAATTATCGCCGCCGCTTTGCCCAAATTTCCATAATTGTGCAGGCAAAATGAATACGCCAAAAATGCCGGTGCTACGCCGAAACTTCCCAAATCGCAGAGCGAATCCATTTCCTTGCCAAATTCCGAGGCAACATTCAACGCCCGCGCAACTCGTCCGTCAAGTCCGTCCGCCACCAGCGCCAATAAAATAAATACCGAGCCGTAAAAAAAATTTCCCTCGTACGTCGCGAGGATTGAGCACATTCCGAAAAATAAATTAGCCGCCGTGCAAAGATTTGGTAACATTGCTTTCATCGTCAGCACCTCAGTTTTTTATTTTGCCTACGATAGTTTCACCGCCGCGAACTTTCTGCCCCTTCTTAACGAGCACTTCAACATTATCGGGCATAACAATTTCCGTGCAAGAGCCGAAGCGAATTAAACCGTACAGTTCGCCCTTTTCAAGCGTATCTTCGAGCGTAACGTAGCTGACAATTCGCCGCGCCAAAATTCCTGCAATTTGCGTAACCGTCACGCGCAGTTTATCATTTTCAATGCCGATTAAATGCCGCTCATTTTCAAAGCCGACAGAATCTTTGTACGCGGGGCGAAATCTGCCGCAAATGTATTTCTGAACTTTAATTTCGCCGGCAATAGGACTGCGGTTAACGTGCACGTCGAACACTGACAGGAAAATTATAATTTTGTTGCAGGGCGAGTGAATAAAATCGTCTTCGTCAATGTGAACAACATCTTGAACAGTGCCGTCGGCGGGCGAAACGATCAGCGATTCGTCGGCGGGAATTTTGCGCTTAGGATTTCTGAAAAAGTACAGGCAGTAACACGCCAGCACGGCGGGAATAATCGCCGCGTAAGGATTTATGGCGAAATATAAAAAAAGCGCGACCAACAATGCGACGCCCGCGAAATAATATCCTTCACGAATAATGCTCATTTCACCACTCCTATTTTTTAGATTTGTGAACTTCCCAGACGAATTTTGGCAAGGCGACTAAGCGTCCTGCGCGAGAAGGTTGCAATAGCGCGCGGAAAAGCCATTCCAATTTAGCGCGTTGCATCCAGCGCGGAGCACGCCTCACAACGCCCGCCATAACGTCGAAAGTGCCGCCCACGCCGATTGATACCGGAACATTTAATTCGGTTTTATGAGCGGCAAGCCACATTTCCTGTTTAGGGAAACCGAGCGCCACCAATAAAATATCCGGCTCAGAATCTTTAATCTGCGCGATAATTTCGGGTTCATCTTCCGCCGTGAAGTAACCGTTGCGCGTACCAACAATATTAATTCCGCGGTAAAGATTTTCAGCCTTAGCCTTAGCTTTGTCAGCAACGCCAGGCGCAGAGCCGAACATAAAAATTCGCTGAGATTTAGCGGGCGCGATTTTCAAAAGTTCCTGCACTAAATCATAACCGGCAACGCGCTCAGGCATTTCGTAGCCCAAATGACGAGCCGCCCAAACCGTTCCCGCGCCATCCGGTACAACCAATTCTGCGGCGTTTAGCACGCTTTTAAATTCTTCGTCATAAGTTGCCCGCAAGAGCATTTCAGCGTTCACTGTGGCGATTGTGGAAGGTTTACGGGCAGATATTAACCGCTCGGCAAAATCAACCGCCTCAGCCATTGTAACCGCGTCCACCTGCACGCCCAAAATCTCGACTCGCTCATTCATTTAAACAGCTCCAAAAATATTCCATTTTCCAAATCCGTGATATTGTACAAATCGCGCAGGACTAGAAAAGTTTCACGCAGATTTTGTTTCGCTTTACGCCAGCCTTCGCCGTCGGTTATCCAAATAAATTTAAAGCCGTCAATATTTTCAGCTTCTTCAGCGATAAGTTTGTAACTTCGAGCGGTTTCATTTAGTTTAGAGCCGCCGTCCGTGTAAAAATTAGTTTCGAGCGCGAAAATTTTATCCGAAGTTTCGACGACAAAATCCCAACGCTTATTTGGAAAAATATCAGTCAAATAAATTTCCTTGCGATATTCGACGCCAGCTTGACGCAAAAATTTTTCAACAAGATTTTCCATTTGATGACCGCCGCGATTTTTCCTGCCGTTAGAATCAAGCCCAACTTCAACGCCCGTCAAATAATCGTACAAATTGCTGATAATGTGATTTTCAAGCAAATCAAAAAGTCCGGTTTGCCTCATAACATACTTGTACTGCGCGATAGACTGATTTGCATTGTCGAATTTGTAATTAAAAGCGCCGTTTTCGTCTTGACAATAAAGTTCATTCTTGCGGACGGCTAACAGCAGCGGAATAACTTTTAAGCATTTTGGATAATCAATCAAAATATGTTCAAAATCCGATTCAACGTCATCAGAATAAAGAAGCGCATTTAAAGTACTGATTTCAATTCTCAACGCATAAACATTTTCACGAACTTTTTTAAAATCCGTGCAATAATCATAAGTATTAATCGACGCTCTGAAAGTTTCAAGCCAATCTTCAAATCTGCGCGAATTCATTTGCATTAATCAACCTTTCGCGTGACAGTTCAATAAATTCGGGTTCAATGTCAATGCCGATATAATTTCTGTGCAAAATTTTGCAGGCAACGCCGGTAGTTGACGAGCCGCAAAATGGATCAAGCACAAGGTCATTTTCATTAGTCGACGCCAAAATAATTCTATTGAGCAGGTACAGCGGCTTTTGAGTCGGGTGTTTACCGTGAATTTTTTCTTTAGCAGGAGTCAGCGCGCCAGTCCAAACGTCCTTCATTTGTTTGCCGCCGTTAATTTCCTTCATAAGCTGATAATTAAAAAAATGTCGCGCAGATTTATCGTTTTTCCGCGCCCACAAAATAGTTTCTGTGCTGTGCGTGAAATATCTGCAAGACAAATTCGGCGAAGGATTAGTTTTCTGCCACGTGATATTGTTCATAATCTTAAAATTTTCCTGCTCCAGCGCCATACCAACCGAATAAATATTGTGGAAAGTGCCGCTAATCCAAATTGTTCCATTGGGTTTCAAAATCCGCCTGCACAGCCTAAGCCACGCCCGATTAAATTCGTGTTTAGCGTCAAGCGAATCAATTTTGTCCCAATCGCCCTTATTGACAGAAACGACTTTACCGCCGCTGCAACTAATGCCGCCATTCGATAAAAAATACGGCGGGTCCGCGAAAATCATATCGACAAATTCAGCCGGAAAATCATTCAGCAAATCAAAACTATCAGCCAGAAATAATTTGGACGTTGTATCTTCAAAATAAGCGTCCATTATTCGACAGTCACAGATTTAGCCAAATTGCGCGGTTTATCGACATCACAGCCGCGAGTTATCGCCGCGTAGTAAGCTAAAAGTTGCAACGGAACAACCGTTAATAGCGGAATTAAAAGTTCGTCGGTTTCCGGAACAAAAATTACATGGTCAAGATATTTTTCAAGTTCAGTATCGCCCGCCGCCGCAATTCCAATCACAATAGCATCGCGCGCCTTGACTTCCTTGATATTCGACAAAGTTTTATCGTAAACAGATTTTTGAGTGGCAAGGGCAATGACCGGCACGCCTTCAACAATCAGCGCGAGTGTACCGTGTTTCAATTCGCCCGAAGCATAAGCCTCCGCGTGAATGTAGGAAATTTCCTTGAGTTTGAGCGCGCCCTCCAACGCCACGCAATAATCTAAACTGCGCCCGATATAAAATACATCTTCATTGAAACCGTACTGTCGCGCAAAAGTTTTAATCGGTTCAACGTCAGACAAAGTTTCGCTAATCTGTGCGGGAATTTTTTTCAGCAAATTAATCAGCCGCTTAAGTTCGTCGCCGGAAATAGTTTCGGCAGTTTGCGCCATATACAGCGCCAGCATAAACATTAAAATCAGCTGCGTGGTATAAGCCTTAGTTGACGCAACCGCAATTTCCGGACCTGCCCAAGTGTGAATGACATTTTCAGCTTCGCGCGCTATCGACGAGCCAACAACATTAGTTATCGCCAAAGTTTTCGCGCCGAGCCGCTTAGATTCTTTCAGCGCCGCCAATGTATCTGAAGTTTCGCCGCTTTGACTAATTACAATTACCAGCGTTTTATCGTCGACAATCGGATCGCGGTAACGGTATTCACTGGCTAAATCGACTTCAACCAATTTGCGAACAAGCTTTTCAATGTAAAATTTGCCGACAAGCCCCGCATGATAAGCAGTTCCGCACGCCACAATGTAAATTTTGTTAATGCCGTCAAGGAAATTTTTATCCCAATTCAATTCGTCAAGAATGATAGACGCGCCGTCCTTAGCGATGCGTTTGCTCATAGTATCGCGGACGGCTTTGGGCTGTTCGTTAATTTCTTTGAGCATAAAATGTTCGTAGCCGCCCTTTTCAGCCGCCTCAGCGTTCCAGCTAACGTGGAAAATTTTTTTATCAACTAAGCCGCCCTGCCGATTAATCACCTGCACAGAATCTTTTTTGACAATGGCAATTTCGCCATCATTTAAAATAAAAGTGTCGCGCGTGTAAGAAATAATCGCCGGAATATCGGACGCAATGAAATTTTCGCCCTTGCCCAATCCAACTACAAGCGGATTTTCCTGTTTCGCGCAGAGCAAAACGTCGGGGTGCATTTTCGACATAAAAACCAGCGAATATGAGCCTTCGATTTTATTCAGCACTTCACGAACCGCGCTGACAAAATCGCCGGTGTAAACTTCTTCGAGCAAATGAGCGACAACTTCAGTATCGGTTTCGGAAATAAATTTGTGCCCGCGCGCGATTAATTCTTCCTTGAGCGGCATAAAATTTTCAATGATACCGTTATGGACGACGACAAAATTTCCGTGACAATCGGTATGCGGATGGGCGTTCAAATCTGAAGGGCGACCGTGAGTAGCCCAGCGCGTGTGACCAATACCAACCGTACCGGCAGGCAAGCGATTTTTCAGCTTTTCCTTCAGCGAATCCAGCCGCCCAACAGACTTTTCAATAAAAATATTATCGCCGCAATTAACCGCAACGCCCGCCGAATCATAGCCGCGATATTCCAATTTCGTTAAACCGTCCAATAAAAAATCAACGGCTCGTTTGCCGCCAATATACCCGACAATTCCGCACATATTTTTACCTCCAAGGCTGTGTTTTTTCCAAATGATTATATATTAATGCCGTTTTATCGTCAAATAAAAAACGCATTTCTTTCTTTTGGAAAAGAAAGAAACGCTTGCGCGGTTTGCGTAAGCAAAGCGTGCTCTTTAGTGCAAAGAAAGAAAACTCCGCGCTACAGTCACATCACGTGACTGGCGCGCGGTGGAGCGCTCATCCATGAGCGCCTTTTATTTGCGTATGTATATATGCTTGGGCTGATTTGATACCGTCGACTGCCGAACTCATAATACCGCCCGCATAACCAGCACCTTCACCTATCGGATAAATACAGGAATGGCTGATTGAGCGCCGCGTCATTTTGTCGCGCAGGATTCGGCACGGCGCACTCGTTCGAGTTTCAACGCCAGTCAAAGCAACGTCAGCCGCTGCAAAATTTTTAATCTTGCCATTCCAAAAAATAAGCGCGTCTTTCAAAGTCTTAGCAACCTCAAGCGGCAAAATTTTATTCAAATCAACAACTTTGTAGCCAATCGGATATGTCGGTTTCACAACAAAATCTGTGCAATCTGCGCGACCATTTAAAAAATCGCCCACGCTTTGAACCGGCGCAAAATAATTTTTACCAGCCAAATCAAACGCCGCGCTCTCCAGTTGCCGCTGAAATTTAATGCCGCTCAAAATTCCTTCACCAAAATCGCGCTTGTCCACCGTCACCAACAACGCACTATTCGCTACGCCAGAATTTCTGTCAAAATTGCTCATACCGTTAGTAACGACGCGCCCAATCTCCGATGTCGCCGCCACAACTTTTCCGCCTGGACACATACAAAAACTATACGCGCCGCGCCCGTCGCCCTTGTACGTCAAAAAATAATCCGCAACCGGCAATTTAGGATTAGCAAAATCTGCGCCGTACTGCGCGATATTTATAAATTCTTGCGGGTGCTCAATTCTCAAGCCCACGGCAAACGCCTTAGCTTCCATCGCAACGCCGCGCTCATTCAACATTTCATAGGTATCTCGCGCAGAATGCCCAATTCCAAAAAAAATCGCGTCAGCTGAAAATCTTTGCTCGTTGTTGATAATAACCGCCGAATTTTCTAAATCGGTAACCTGCGCATTGAAATAAATCTTACCGCCCAAATCTATAATCTGCTGGCGAATATTTTTAACCACAGCGCGCAATTTATCCGTGCCAATGTGCGGTTTCTGCAAATACAAAATTTCAGCCGGAGCGCCCGCCTCAACAAAAATTTTCAAAACGTAATCAGTCAGCGCATCGTCAATCCGCGTCGTCAATTTGCCGTCAGAAAAAGTTCCCGCGCCGCCTTCACCAAATTGCACGTTTGAATCCGTGTCCAATTCGCCCGTACTAAAAAATTTCGCAACCTTGGCAGTTCGGCTGTCAACGTCGCCGCCGCGCTCAAAAATAATAGGCTCTAATCCTGCGCGAGCCAACTCAAGAGCGGCGAACATTCCCGCAGGACCAAAGCCGATGACTAGCGGATAGGGGTTAGGGGTTAGGGAATAGTGATAAGTAATTTTTTCAGTGGCTGGAACTTTCACAACGCCGTCGCGCAGATTTACCTTTCCGGCAACGTCAACGTCGACGATATAATTAAATTTAATGCCAGCGCCACGATACCGCCGCGCGTCTACCGCTTTTCGGATAATCTTAACGCCGCGAATTTTTTTCACGTCAATTTTCAATCGCGCCGCCGTTATTTCCTCCAGCGCGCGCTCATCTTCCAAATCTACTGATAAATTAATTCTAACTTCCAAAAAATTTTACTCCTTCAAATCGGCTGTGACTTCAACCGTCTCAACATTAACCGTCACGCCCTCCGGTATCATCAATTCAACTTCGCCGCTAAAATTTTTCTCGTCCTCCGCAAAACTAATCGGCACTGTCTTAACCGAATCAATATATTCAATGACTTCCTCAACGCCGGTAATTTCAACAACCTCAGGCATAACTTTAGCCTTGTTAATTTCGCGACCGGTCGGCGGCTTAACGTCAATAATCACCGGCACAATCTTTGTAACCATTTTGCGCTCAATATTCACCGTAACAGTTATCACCGAAGGCGCAACTCGAACGCCGTGAATTTCCCTGCCGTCCTCATTAATCGCCGTCATAGGTACGGGCAATTCAAAAGTTTCGCTGTTGCCATTCAAGCTGACGTAGCCGATAACCCGCTTAACATTTTCAACCGCACTTTTCGCGCCAATCAGCGTCAAATTATCCGAAGATTTTTCAAGGTCAGTCACACGCGAACCCTGCATTGGCGAACCGCTTACAATCAGTTCAACCGGTATCTGCCGCTCAATTATCGGGTCGATTTTAACCTTGATTTTTGCCGGATAAACGCTCTCCAGCTCAAAGCCTTTCGGAAAAGAAGTTTCAATCGGTACTTCATATTCGCCCGCTTCATAGCCCGCCATATTCGCAAACGCCCTAATGTTATTCGTGCCATAATCGACAAAGTAAGAGCGCGGTGCACTCAATTTCACTTGAATATCCCGCTCGTCATAAATCGCCGTGCATTTCGGCGGAACATTCGCTATCGACAGCGGCACTTCGTACGTCCCGTTTATCGTCGGATCTTGACTGCCCATAACGAAAAACCACAGCGCTATCGACAATATCAGCGCCACGATTTTTTTCACTAAATTTCGTTGGAAGGCGTTTTTAATTTGTTCCAGCATTGCTAGCCCTCCATCTCATAATAAAATCTATAAGGTTATGTTTGTTTGAATTATTGAACACCGGACGCAATACCGAATTTAAAGTATCGCCGTCCAAATGCCTCATAAGCCGCCCATTTTCAGCAACTGAAATTGTACCGGTTTCTTCGCTGACAACCAAAATCAGCGCGTCGCATTGCTCCGAAATCCCAATCGCCGCTCTGTGCCGCGTGCCGAGTTCTTTGGATAAACCTTTCTTTTCAGTGAGCGGCAACAGGCAGCCTGCCGAATATAATTTGTTGCCGCGGATTATCGCCGCGCCGTCGTGCAGGGGCGTATTCACAAAAAATATATTCAAAATTAATTCTGAAGTTATCACCGCGTCAAGTTTTATTCCGGTGTCTGCAACGTCATTCAAGCCCATTTCCCGCTCAATCACCAATAGCGCGCCCGTTTTCGACGCCGACATTGCCTTTGCCGCCTTCACAATTTCATCGACTACACGCTTTGCTTCGAGCGCGTCTAATGATATTCTTTCGTCGAATAAAAATCTGCCTTGACCTAAACGTTCGAGCGTGCGGCGTATTTCCGGCTGGAATATTATTGGCAAAAGTACAAACATCCACGTTATAATTTTTTCAAATAGCCACGATAATAAATTCAGTTGTAAAATATTGCAAAATAGATTCGCCGAAAATAAAACTAAAATGCCTTTGACGAGCGTAATTGCGCGCGTCCCCTCTAACATTGCGTAGAGTTTGTACAGGATTATTGCCACTAAAATTATTTCCAAAATGTCTGACGGGCGAATTGTCGAGATTAAGCCCGCAACTTTTTCTGGAAATGGCAAATCAACAGCCATAAACATCCCTCCTTCGTACGCCGGAGCAATCGAAATGCGGTATAAATTTTTCTTCGGCGGTCTTACCAACCTGCATATAGCGATTTTTAACGCCAATGTCAAGCGATAAACTTATTATAAAAAATATTTAAAATGATAATTTAATTAACGCCAGAGCAATCGAAATGCGGTATAAATTTTTCCTCGGCGGTTTTACCAACTTGCATATAGCAATTTTTAACGCCAATGTCAAGCGCGTGGTTCACAACAGAATCGTATTCAAACGTCGTCAACCGGCGATTAATTTTTTTAAATTCACCTGCGCGAAAAACCGGCGTATACTGATTCATCAAGCTGATATAAATCCTGTCATTAAAATTTTCGTTAAGCCAATCCAAAATCTTAAGACTGTCGCGGCGAAAATTCGGCAAAATCAAATGCCGCACAATCACTCCGCGTTTCATCAAACCATTCGCGCAGATTTCAAAATCTCCGACAATCTCAAACATTTTTTTAATAGCGGCGGAAGCAACTTCAAAATAATTCGGCGCGGCGGAGAAAGTTTTAGCAATTTCGTCGTCAAAGTATTTCAAATCGGGCAGAAAAATATCAACGCGAGATTTCAGCAAATCCAGCGTCGATAGATTTTCATATGAATTTGTATTGTAAACGATTGGCAACTTCAAGCCGCGATTCTTAGCAATATCAATCGCAAGGCAAACCTGCGGAACGTACTGCACGGGCGTCACCAATTCAATATTCGCCGCGCCGCGTTCCTGCTGCTCAATAAAAATTTCTGCAAGCCGCTCAATCGAAATTTCTTCACCGTAGCCTTCGTGACTGATTTTATAATTCTGGCAATAAACGCATTTCAAATTACAATGCGAAAAGAAAATCGTACCGGCGCCGGTTTCGCCCGAAATGCAAGGTTCTTCCCATTTATGCAGACTGACAAGCGCCACACGAATTTTTTCACCAGCCCCGCAAAATCCAACGCCCTTAGTGCGGTCAACCTTGCATCGGCGCGGACAAAGCTCACAACTTTTCAATAAGTCCAATAGCATATACTCATCAATTATTTTTGAACATACCTTTTGAGAAATTGCGCCGAATGCCGCTCATTCTACTTTCGCGCTCAAATTCTTTTTCGGCGAGCGCGTCAAGGCGTTCAATCGTTGACATTTTACGGTCTTCTTTGATACGAATTTGCATACGTTCCGCCGCCTTCTTGGTCTGGTCTCTAAGTTTGGCAAGGCAGTCCATGCAATAAGTACCGCTGGTAATTGGTCGCCCGCAACTCATGCACGGATAAGTCGCTTCTTTGTCACGAGATACCGCCGCGTTTGAGAAAATGCCGTCCTGCATCATTCGATTAAGCATTTTTTCATTAGCGCCGGTCGCTTCCATAACTTCCTTCAAAGTGCTGCCAGGATTATCGCGAATGTACTTGACGACCTGCTCCTCGAACGCTTTTTCTTTGTCAAGGCAGTCACGACAAACTTTTTCGCCGTGCATAGCAGTAAAAATCCTGCCGCAACGCGCGCAATTTCTGATTTTCGGTAAATTAAAAGCCATTGTTATCACCTCAATTAAAACCTTCAATAAAAATATCGTTAAATTTTTTATTCAGATAAAGATTCAGCGCGACAAAGTCAGTCCCGCCATACAAGCCGCCAAGCCCGCCGCAACGCTCAAAATTACATTCGCGCCCGCTAAAATTATTTGCCCGTTTTGCATTAGCGTTAATGTTTCCGCAGAAAATGTTGAAAATGTCGTAAAGCCGCCTAAAAATCCTACCGCCGCCAACAGCCGTACATTTTCTAAGCTGGAACGCCCCGCTATGATTCCTACAACTAAGCCCATTAAAAAACTGCCCAAAATATTCGCCGCAAATGTGCCGAGCGGAAACGCGCCCAATTTCCCAGCAAGCGCCGTCGTTACGAAATATCGCGCCATTGCGCCTAAGCCGCCGCCTATAAAAACTAACAAAAACTTTATCCCATATCCACATCACCGCCCAAAATTCTTTCAACCTCTTCAAATGTCGTCAAACCTGCGCGAACTTTTTCAAAGCCATCAGCCGCCAAATTTTTTAAGCCGCCAGCCAACGCAGATTCACGAATTTTTTCTAAATCTCGACTGTACAAAATCAATTCGCGAATATTTTTTTCAACGCGCAAAATCTCGTGCAATGCAATTCGCCCGAAAAATCCAGTGCCGCCGCATTTCTCACAGCCAACCGCTTTGTAAACTTTATCCGCGCCAATTTTCGCAGTTTCAAAAGTATTCGCCGTAAATAATTTTTTACAATGTGGACAAAGCCGCCTGACTAATCTTTGAGCTATCACTCCCTTCAGCGTCGACGCCAATAAATACGGCTCAACGCCCATCTCTATCAATCGAAAAACCGCGCTGCAGGAATCTTTCGCGTGCAATGTTGTGAAAATCAAATGCCCCGTGAGCGCCGCTCTTACTGCGATTTTGGAAGTTTCAGCGTCCCGCGCCTCGCCGACCATCATACAGTTGCAGTCCATTCTAAGCATCGCCCGCAAGCCCGCCGCGAATGTCAAGCCCGCTTTTTCGTTTACCTGTACTTGGCTGACGCCCGAAATGTGCTGTTCAATCGGATCTTCCAGCGTCATTATTGAGCGGCTTGGTTTGTTCAATTCGCGCAGTGCCGCGTACAGCGTCGTCGATTTGCCGGAATTCATTGGTCCGGTTAAAATTATCATTCCCGAAGTTTCGGCTAACATTCTGCGGAAAATTTTTTCATTCGCCGCGGTGAATCCCAAATCTGAAATGTTGTTTAAATTTCGCGCGGTGTCCAATAATCGGATTGTCAAGGATTCTGCGCCAAATGACGGCATACTTGCGACGCGCATTTCAGTTTCGCCGAAAATTATTGAGCCGTCCAGGGGCGAAAATGCGGCGGTTGTGTCCATTTTGGCTAAAATTTTTATTCGTGAAGTCAGCGCCGCCGAATATTTTATTGGAAGCGGCTCGTGCAATTCGTGCAGGTGTCCGTCAATTCTGTAGCGAATACGCAGAAAATCTTCAAACGGCTCAATGTGCAAATCCGTTGCGCGCATTTTGATTGCAAATTCCAAAATCAAATCCACAATCTGAACTATCGCTTGAGAATTGCCGCCAAAATTGTGGCTCGCTTGGTGAATCAGCTTATGTAGCCGCTCCTTAAAATTTTCCAAAAAAATTCCCCGACAATCTGAAACGTTTTCTTTTCTGAAATTTTACTACAAATGCGGCGGTTAATCAATTCAATAAATATGGAAAATCGCCGCCGAATGGTATATAATTTCTAAACAAAAACTTTGGAGAGATGCTATGAGCCCCATGATAACAGCGGTTGCGGCGTTTCTGATAGACGCGCTGATTGGCGACCCGAAAAGCAAATTTCACCCCGTCGTGATGATGGGCAAATTAATTTTGGTACTGGAATATTTTTTGCGCCGCGACGCCGATAGTCAATTGACGAAAATTTTAAAAGGCGGCGTATTGGTGACGCTGGTTTTGGCTGTCAGTTATGGCGTTGGAATGTGCATTGAGATTTTGGCGGAAATGACGGGCAGTTACACGGCGAAAATTTTTATTGAAGCGCTGGCGCTGAGTTTCATGATAACGCCGCGCTCATTGGCTGAGGCTGGGCGGGAAATTTATTATTTGCTGGAAAGTGAAAATCTCGTACAGGCGCGCATAAAAGTTGGCTGGATAGTTGGGCGCGACACGAAAAATTTAAATGAAGCTGAAGTTGTGCGTGCGACTGTCGAGACCATTGCTGAAAATACTGTTGACGGGGTAATTTCGCCGCTGTTTTATTTTGCGATTGGCGGTTTGCCGCTGGCTGTAACTTATCGCGCAGTCAATACGATGGATTCGATGCTTGGCTATAAAAATTTGCGGTATTTATATTTCGGGCGAGTGGCGGCGCGGCTTGACGATGTTGCTAATTTTATTCCTGCGCGAATCACGGCGGCTTTATTTTTGGCTTCGGCGCTGATACTGAATTTGGATTTTAAAAATGCGTTTAACATGATGATTCGGGACGCGGCTAAACATCCTAGCCCAAATGGCGGCTATGCAGAAGCGACGGTTGCGGGGGCGTTGAATGTTCGACTTGGCGGATTCAATTCATATTTTGGCGTGACGCATTTTCGCGCGTATATGGGCGACCCGAATGAAAGTTTGCAAGCGCCGCATATTTTATCCGCAATCCGAATGATGTACACTGCCACGATAATTTTTTTATGTATGGCGATAGCGATATAAAAATTTTGACGTTGGAGGCTGTTAATGGCTACTGAAAGAAAACCGCGCAGGGTTCGGCGCTCATTCAAATTCATATTCCGATTTTTCCAGTTAATATTTGCGCTGGTGTTTGTGTTTCTGGCGTCATTTTTCGTAACATTGGCGTTGAGGTCGCCGGACGATGCTGATAAAGTTGCAGATAAGAAAATCGTTACCGCAGAGACGAGTATTGGCGAAAAAATTGACAGGATTTTAGATGTTCGGAGCGCGATTAATGAGAAGCGCAAAAGTATTCGCCATTATGTTTTGTTGAAGGATATTCCGCGGCATTTGCGGCAAGCGGTGATAGCTGTGGAAGATGCGCGGTTTTATTCGCACAAGGGCTTTGACATTGAGAGCATTGCACGGGCGGCGATTGTGAATGTTGAAGCGGGTGAAATTGAAGAAGGCGCGTCGACCATTACTCAGCAGTTGGTTAAAAATTTATTTCTGACGCAGGAACGCTCATTTACGCGCAAGGTTGAAGAATTGCTGTTAGCTATGAGCGTTGAGCGCAATTACGAAAAGGATAAAATTATTGAGTTGTATTTGAACACGATTTATTTTGGCTCGAATTTTTATGGGATATATGAGGCGTCGCACGGTTATTTTGGCAAAGAACCGAAACAATTAACGCTTGCGGAATCCGCAATGCTCGCCGGTATTCCAAATGCGCCCTCGGTTTATTCGCCGTACGTCAATTTTATGCTAGCAAAAAAGCGTCAACTCATTGTAATTGACGCCATGGTTAGAAATCACTTGTTAACCGAATACGAAGCCGAAAAAGCCCGCATCGAAGAAATTGTTTTAAAAGACGGATATTATTGATTAGGGTATAGTGGAGAGGGGCAAGGGGTTAGGGTAAAAATCACTATTCCCTTTTCCCTTTCCACTAGCCCCTACCAGACACGCGCTCTTTAAAAATTTTGTACGTCCAGCCCTGGTAAATTAAAACCACAGGAACAAGTATTACCGCCGCGATTGTCATTATAAATAATGTTTTGGGCGTCGACGCCGCATTGTATATCGTCAAACTCCATTCCGGCAGCAAATTTGATACCATAAGCCGCGGAAACAGCGCCACGAATAAGCCAACCGTCGTCATTGCGATTGTTACTGTTGTTGTTATGAAGGCGGCTTTTTGTTTGCCCTCGCGCGCAAATGACCAGCTCGCCGATAATACCCCCATTGCCGACGCAAATATTATTACGCCCGTCATTTTCGACATTACGTCCGTTTCAAATACCGACGCCACTACAAACAGCAAGTACGCCAGCCACGCCGCTATTCCTAAAAATTTTGATTTTCGCTGCAAATCCAATAAAAGTCTGCCGTCCGCCAATTTCAAACTCAAAAAATTCGCCCCGTGGAATGCGAATAACAGTACAAAAAATATTCCCGCTAAAAGCGCGTATGGACTCAGCAAATCAAAAAAATTGCCCGCGTAATGCATTTGTGAATCTATCGGCAATCCGCGCAGTAAATTTGCCATCGCCACGCCCCATAACAGCGCCGGTACTAAACTGCCGAAAATTATTGCGCCGTCCCAAAAATTTCGCCAATCCGAATTATCCAGCTTGCCGCGCAATTCAAACGCCACGCCCCGCATTATCAGCGCCAGCAACATTAAAAACAGCGCTAAATAAAATGTGCTGAACATCGACGCGTAAAAGTGCGGGAACGCCGCGAAACTTGCGCCGCCCGCCGTTATCATCCATACTTCATTGGCGTCCCACACCGGACCTATCGCCCGTATTAATTGCGTGCGCTCCGATTGCGATTTGCCCAGCATTAATATTCCTACGCCGTAGTCAAAGCCTTCCAATATGAAAAAGCCCGTGAATAGCACCGCGATTAAAATAAACCACACGATATTTAAGTCCATGATTCATTCCTCCTCGGTGATTTTTGTTCGGTTAATGAATTTCACTGCCGCGAATACCGCCAGTACCGCCAAAAATAAATATATCGCCGTGAATCCAATCAGCGTCAGCCAAACTTCGCCGCTCGTCAAATTCGGGCTGACTGCCGCCGCGGTTTTTTGTAAGCCAACCACTATCCACGGTTGACGCCCCGCTTCAGTTATGTACCAGCCCACGGAATTTGCTATGAACGGCAACGGCAACAATAGCGGCATTAATTTAAAACAGCACAAGAAATTTTTAATACTGTCGCGCAGGAAAAATGCGATAACGCCCATAACAAAAACAATTCCCAAAAGTAAGCCGCCCGTGCCGACCATAATTCTGAAACTCCAAAACATTCCTTTGACGTCCGGAATATAATTACCCGCGCCGTATTTCTCCATAGCCTCGCGCTGAAGTTCATTAATGCCCTTCACTTCGCCCTTAAACGAATTGTATAGCATAAAACTAAATAATTTCGGTACGGCAATTTCAAAATCATTTTTGCCCGCGGCTTGATTGACGTCAGCGACAATGGCGAATGGCGCAGGATCTTTCGTTTCCCACAAAGCTTCAAGTGAAGAAAGTTTCATCGGATTAGCGGTCGCCAAATATTGGGTGTGCAAATGTCCCGAACCCATAACGCCCATTACGCCAATAAACGTAAAAAGTACTGCGCGACGCAATGTACGAATAAACATTTCGCGGGAAATTTCATCGGTAGCAATTTTCCAGGCGCTGATAATTATCACCAAAAAGCCGCCCGTCGTAATTCCGGCAAAAAGCGCGTGCGAATATTCGCCGAGCACATATCGATTCGTCACTAAATCAAAAAAACTCGCCATAACCGCGCGCCCGCCTTCAATTTCGTATCCAACAGGGTGCTGCATAAACGAGTTCGCAACCAATATCCAAAACGCCGATAAATTACTGCCGAATGCTACAATCCAAATGCAAAGGCAATGCAACTTTTCACTGAGCCTGTCCCAGCCGAATATCCACAGCCCGATAAATGTTGACTCAAGGAAAAATGCTGTCAGCGCTTCCAATGCCAGCGGCGCGCCGAATATGTCGCCCATAAACCGCGCGTATTCCGACCAGTTCATTCCAAAATGAAATTCCTGCACTATGCCAGTTACGACGCCCATTGAGAAATTGATTAGAAATATCGTGCCAAAAAATTTTACCAGTTTCTTTAGCTTGATTCGCTCTTCGTAACTGCCGCTCGTTACGTACCACGTTTCCAACAGCGCCACGAAAATTGACAAGCCCAAAGTTACCGGTACAAATAAAAAATGGTATACGGTTGTTATCGCGAATTGCAGCCGCGACAGGATTAGAGCGTCCATAAGTATCCCTTCTTTCAACGGGAATTAAAATGTTCGGAGCTTTGACTGAAGGCGGAAAAATTTTCGGCATTGTCTATTCGCCACAAATGCGGCTCAAAGTATCAGCTAAATAGATTTTCAGCGAAACCAAAGCTTGGGGAGGCGTGATTGAGATTTTTTTTTGAATTTGCGATTTGCGAATATATGAATTGACGATTGCAGAATTGAAGACTGGACGCAAACTTAGCGGCGTCAATTTTAATGGTAGCATGATTTTCGTCACGCGAAATAGAGCGCGCAAATTTTAAAGTTCCTGCGCGAGAACCTTGTGCAGCCTCTTAGTTCATCTGCACCTGAACCGACTCCGCCGGAAAAATTCTGCCCTCAATCAAAACTCCGAACAATATTAAATTACTTTGCGGAAAAATCTTCCAAAATTTCCGCGGCGCTGGCGTGCGAATCGAACGGAAATTCATAATCGACAGTGGTATTAATCAGCGCGGCGTCAATTTCAGCCGAAACTTCATCCGCCTTAGCCTGCAACTTCGTCACAAGGTCGCGGACTTTATTTCTGTCAAAATCAATCGTCGTCACAACTTCCACGTCATAGCGATATTCCGTCTGGTTGCCGTCGTTATTAAAAACATAACCGCTGCCCGCGTTGCGCCTCAAAAGACTGCTGCTTTTCAACTTCCGCATTTCGCGCAGAGTGTCAATCGTGCCGTGGCGTTTTTTATTCACGTCAACGGCGGCGTCAATGTCAATTTCGAGTTTCGACTTAGCCGCTTTAATGGCGTTAGCAAGTTTTTCGCGTTCGTCAATCAGCACTAAAACAAAATCGATAACTTTGTTGATGTCGGTATAAACTTTGATGTCGTAATTCGTTACGTCGAAAGTTTCATCAATTTGCCCGTTCGCCGCTTTGCTACGAAAATGTTTTTCGCGAATAGTGGTAACGTTGCGCGTCACGCTCAAATAATTTGTGAAGTGCAGAAAAAGTTCATTCAATTTATTTTGTGCTTGAAACGCTTCCTTTAGATTCATAATTATCACCTCGACCGGATTATAGCAAATCTGCGCGAAGCTTACAAGTTATTTTGAAGTGCCGCCACAGCGCGTGTGAGCCGCTCTAAGGCGGTTTCGCGCCCCAGCAGGTATAAAATCTCTACCACGCCGCCTGGGGTTACTTTTTGCCCCGACAGCGCGATTCTGAGCGGCCACATTATTGTGCCGGTTTTCATTCCGGAATTTTCAATGTAAGCGGAAATTTTTTCGTTAAGATTATCGAAAGTCCAAGCGTCAACGCCCTCAAGAATTTTAATCGCCGGAGTAATTATCTCAATAGAATTTGCCACGGTAACTTTATTTCGCTTGTTAATGAAAAGTTCGGCGTCGAAAGGCGGCATTTCCATTAAAAATTTAATCATCGCGGGAATTTCGCTAAGTTTCGTAACGCGGCTTTTCAGCAGGCTCGCAAGGTAAACTTTTTTCTGCGCGAGATTTTCATTCAATTCGCCAAAAAATTTATCCGCCGCATTAGCAAATTCTTCATCAGTCATTGCCTTAAAATATTCGCCGCTCATCCAATCCAATTTATTATAATCGAAAACCGCGGGCGATTTGCTTAAACCGTCAAGGCTGAATGTGTCAATCAGTTCTTGCATTGAAAAAATTTCTTGATTAGTCTTTGGATTCCAGCCCAACAGCGCAACGTAATTCGTGATAACTTCGGGCAGATAACCCATTTCAACCAAGTCATTGAAACTGGTCGCGCCGTGGCGTTTGCTGAGTTTTGAAACCGTGCCGTCTTCGGCTTTGCCCATAACCGGCGCAAGGTGAATAAACGTCGGCAATTCCCAACCAAAATATTCATAAAGCAAAACGTGTTTGGGCGTCGAAGTGATAAATTCAGCGCCGCGGATTATGTGCGTAATTTCCATTAAATGATCGTCGATAACATTTGCGAAATTGTAAGTGGGCATACCGTCGCTTTTCAAAAGTACCTGGTCTTCAAGTTCAGCGTTGGCGATTGTGATATTCCCGTGCAGTACGTCAAAAAAAGTCGTCTCGCCGGTTTTAGGCATTTTCTGACGAATGGCAATGCCGTTTTCAGTTTCTTCGCGGTAAGCGTGCCCCATTTCAACAAGTTGCTCGGCGTATTTTTTATAAATATCCATGCGCTCGCTTTGAACGTACGGACCAAAATTGCCGCCGTGATGCGGACCTTCGTCGGGAATAATTTTCGCCGCCGCTAAAGTTTTTTCAATAAATTCAACAGCGTCGGCAACATAACGCGCCCTGTCAGTATCTTCAATGCGCAAAATAAAATCGCCGCCCTCGTGTTTGGCGAATAAATATGCATAAAGCGCCGTCCGCAAATTTCCAATGTGCATATAACCTGTTGGACTGGGAGCAAAACGTGTACGAACTTTCAATTTATAAACTTCCTTTCAATGAATCATTCCAGTAGCCGCTGAGCGTGCGGTACATAATCAGCGCAGAAACTGCGCCCGGGTCTTCAAAGCCAATGCTTTTATCGCCAAGGTAACTTGCACGCCCGCGTCGCGCAGGAATTGTTTTAGTATATTCAACACCGTCACGCGCCGCATCTCTTGCCGCTGTCAAAACTTCTTCTAAACTTCTGCCGCCGACATTTTCAGCCTTAAAGCATTCGTGAATCGGAATTAGCACGTCAAGCATAGTCTTATCGCCTTTTTCAGCATGCCCGCGCCGCTTAACAGCATTGACAACCGCGCCGAAAACTTTTTCCAATGTCACAATGTCAAGCTGCGAATTTTCGTCAACAACCTTAGCCGCCTCCAAAATCCCCGCGCCATACAAAGGTCCGGCACTGCCGCCAACATTCATAACAACAGCGTCGCCTATCGCCTGTAAAATTTCCTTGAGATTTTCGGTATCGTCGAGTTCGTCAAGAGCCTCTTTAGCCGCATTAGCACCGCGCGCCATATTCAAGCCGTGATCTCCATCGCCAACTTTTTCGTCGAGCTGGCTCAAATAATCTTTATTCGCCAAAATCGCCTTGATAACCGCGTCCGCCGCATCTCTTGTCATAGTCGCCGCCCCTTTCGATAAAATTTTATTGCGTTAATCATACCATATCTTAGCAAAGTGTGCTATAATGACGATAAGTTTTTTAGGATATAAAATTTTTTGTTGGAGATGTTTTTACAAATGAGGCAAGGTATTGGAATTAAGGACATGCGCGCGTTTTTCGCGATAGTCGAGGAGGGAAACATCAGTCACGCGGCGCAGCGCTTAGACGTAGCTCAACCGGCGCTTAGTCGGCAGATGAAACGTCTGGAGGAAAAATTGCACGTGAAACTTTTTGAGCGCGGCTCTCGCCGTATTCGCTTAACTGAAGCCGGACGCGTTTTGTACGGGCGCGTCGAAAGTATTATCGGTATGGTTGACGGCACAGTCCGCGACATTACCGAAATTGGCACGGGCGCGAAGGGTACAATTCGCATTGGCACAATCACCAGTTCGGGCGCGATGATTTTGCCCGATTTAATTTCCGAATTTCACAAAGTTTACCCTAACGTCACGTTTGAAATTTGGGAAGCCGAGGGAGCGCGCATTTTGGAACTTTTGGACAGCCATATGATTGAAATTGCCATTACCCGCACCCAGGTTGATAATCTCGCTTACGATTTGCTTGTTTTGCCAAATGAGCCGCTCGTTATGGTTATGAATGCTAAAAATCCGTGCGGCGAAAGTGCTGACGTTGTGAAGCTTGCCGAATTGAAAAATCAGCCGCTGATTTTGCCGCTTAGGTGGAAATCTGTTTTCGAGGCGAATTGTAAAAAAGCCGGATTCACGCCGGAAATAATTTGCGTATCAGACAGCGTTGTACAAGATTTGCTTATGGTGAAAATGAATTTGGGCGCGGCGATGATACCAATTTCAAGCCGCAGACTTTTAACAGACGGCGATTTAATTTACAAGCGGATAATCGAACCGGAAATGAAAACTCACACGGTGGTATCGTGGCTGAAAAATCAAACTTTGTCAACGGCGTGCAATAATTTCTTGACCATGTTCAAAAAAATGTTTGTGAAGGACGACGACAAATGACGCTTGCAAATTTAGTTGGTTTGAAAAATACGGTCGCGCAGATTGTCGCGGAAAATGATACGGCATTGGCGGTAGGTTCTGGCAGTTTAAAAGTTTTAGCTACGCCGAAAATGCTTGCGTTGATTGAGAAGGCGGCGGCTGATTTGGTTGAAAAAAATTTGCCGCGTGAATTGACTTCAGTTGGCATTTCGCTTGACGTAAAACATATTGCGCCGACGCCGATCGGCTTAAACATTCGCGCAGAAGTTGAAGTTGTCGAAATGGATGGGCGCAAGATAATTTTTGAAGTGGCGGCGTTTGATGATGTTGAAAAAATTGGAACTGGGCGGCATGAGCGCTTTGTGGTTGAGCGTGAGAAATTTCAAAGCAAAGCTGATAAAAAAATAGTTGACAAAACGCGTTGAATTTGGTATTCTTCCCTAGTCTTAAGGAGTGGTACTCAAGTCGGTGAAGAGGACGGTTTGCTAAACCGTTAGGTTCAGTGATGGGCGCGGAGGTTCGAGTTGAAAATTGATACGTGAATAAATGCGAAGCCTTCTTTCGGGAAGGCTTTTTGCTTTGCCATAAATTAATACACTAAAACAAAAAAGAGCGCCCAAGGACGGGCGCTCCCGCGGCGCGCTTGTCACGTGATGATGACAATCCGCGCCGCCCTTTTCTTTGCCAGCGTTTCTTTTCGAGAAAAGAAATGCTGAACTAAATTAACGATTATCTATTTTCCCAACTCCAGCTGCCGTCAGAGTTCTTAGTTGCAGTGTACGCAGTATAAGAGCCGTCGCCATTGGAGACTTCAAATTTAGCGCCTTCATGGTTATCGCCTTCAAGTTCCAATGTAGCGCCGCCCGTAGTCTTAAGTTGAATACCGCCATTAGCATTGAGACCATAATTGTTATCCGCCATAAGCATATCAAGCGTAATATCAAAGAGACGGACGCGGTCATTTTCAGCGTCAAAATTGGAAACGGTATTGCTGCTGGAACTATTCAAGAAGAAGAATACATCGTTGCCGTCGCCGCCGATTAAGAGATTTTCGCCATAGCTGCCGCCCCACAGGCTTGCACTTGTACCTTCGCCGCCAGAAATAATTGTATTACTATTTCCATTACCGACCAATGTAAGTTGCGTACTTTCAGCTTGAGAAGCATCGATAACGCCAATGCCATTGTAATAAACGCCCTTAGAACCGTCGAGCCAAATTTCAGCATTAGCATTTGCGTCGCTGTTATCGACTGTCAAAGTATCTTGAAGTCTATTTGTATTGCCATGATAATAGGTAACTTCCTTGTCATAGGTAAAGGTGTTGGTTTGACCGGAAGATACGCCCAGTTTCGCGGTAAGAATATTCGCGCCGTCGTCAATGCTGTATCTGAGCATCTTGTCAGGATCTAATTCGCCCGCAATCGCAATGTGTACTGTATTATTTTCGCTAAGAGCAACAACAACTTCGCTGTCAATAGCGCTACCGGTAATTGTGCTTACGCCGTCATTCCAACCAGTGAGATACAAAACGTCTGCGCCATTCTTTTCAGGATCTTCTGCAACGCCTTGATAGTAACCGAAGTTGTGAATGGTATCGTCGCCGTCGCCGGAATTTGAACCAAAGTAAATCGAATTACCAGCAATAGAAGCAGCCTCGCCGCCGGAATAAACAACGTCGTCGCCCGCGCCAAGTGAAACAGCTTTATGAGCGTCAGCCGCCGAAGAACCGCTAAGTGAAACAATATCTTTGCCGGTGCTGCCCATAACTACCGCCAGATTTTCATTGTTGACAGCAACTCTTGAAATGTTGTGGTAAAGGCTGCCACCCAAATTGATATAAAGTTCTTCAGTAACATCGGCGCTGAATGTCAAAGTTGAATTGCCGATTGCGTAATAACGATCTGCAACGTCATCATTGCTACCAACAGTAACTTGGACGCCGCTCTTGAGTACGCTAAGTCTTTCATTAGCATCAGCGTCGCCAACGAGAATATCAAATTTATTGCCGCTAACAGATTCAGTACCAGCAAACATAAGCTGATTAGAACCAATCGTAGCAACGAGCGTGCTGTTCATCATACCGAAGCCGATAGAATCAGCGTCAGAATCAAGAATGCTATTGCCCGCGTCTTCATTATCGAAACCAAAGCTGAAGCCGTGAACTTCATTTCTGCCAATACCGCCAGCGCCAAATACGATAACAGAACCGGTAACTTCGCTGGAAGAATCAATATCAGCAAGATAAATGATGTCAGCGCCATTGCCCGGGTCGACAGTATCATTGCCATCAGCAAAGATTGTATCAGCGTCGGACGTACCAACAACATAATCAGCCGCGCCGCCGTTTTGACTGGAAAGAATGATAGCGCCTTTATCAGTAAAGCCGGAAGCGTCAAGTGAGCCGCCGCCTACTGCCGCCCAAGCAAAGTTGTAAGTTTCGCCGTCTGCGCCCTTGGAGTCGGAGAATTTAACCATATTACCGCCAATAGTAATAGGATTACTGCCGGTAATTGCAATAACGCTATCCGCTATGTCAACATTGTTAATCATTTGTGCGGCTGTCATATTATTGCTGTTATCGGAGAATTTCGTAGCAACAATTACGTCGCCTTCGGAAATGCTGTAGTCTTGAATTGCGTAGCCGCCGCCATTGCCGCTACCATTGTTATCATAGAAATAATCAGCGCCGCCGCCGCCGGAAACATAATCGCCCGCGCCAGCAACGATTGAATCTTCGCCGCTGCCGCCAAGGAGTGTAGCATAGCCGCCGAGATTTTCAAGGTAAGTGCCAACGCTACCAGCCTGTGCGTAGTTATCGCCAACTGCATTTTCGCCGAAAAGAATAATTCCGCCGTTATTAGCGCCGAGAACTGTATGGTTAATAGCGGAATTTTGGCTACCAGTACCAACTGCAACCAAAGTATTTCTTTCGCTCTCAGTTACATCGATAACCGCAGTCCAGATTGAATCGCCTTCTTTATTGGCAACGTTAATATCATCGTCAGCCGCGGATTTCAAAGTAACATTGTGCAGATTGTCTTTATCGCCGAAATCGGTATTGCCGAAAATATTAATACCGCCCGAAACGGATTCCGGAGTCGGTGAAGAATCTTCAGCATCTTCATAACCGGCAACAGTTGAATTAGAAACTGCGGAAGGAGTGGTTGAGCCAATATTGTAGAAGAATTGGAACGCAGTAACGCTTGTAGTTGACGCATTGCCAATAGCGTTGTTAATGGATTCTTCACGTTGACGTCTGCTGTCCGCCGCGCTCTCATCTTCAGCGGTGGTATTGCCCGCGCCGTCGATTGTGATATAACCGGTAGCTTCATTAACGGTAACTTGAGTCGCTTTGCCGATATTGTAAACGCCGCCGCTAACTGAAAGAGTTGTATTATTAGCAATACCATTAATCGTAACGTGCGGAGTACTGCCGCTGCCGTCAACATTGATTGTAGCAGTGCTGGCGGTAAATTGACTGCCGTAAACAGAAATCTTTGTATCGTTCGCAGTCAAAACGTATTTTGAAGAACTGCTGACATCTGACGCATCATAGTACATTGTAAAGACTTGGTCAGAATCGCCAGTTGTAAGAGAATCGCCAGCCTTCAATGTAACAGTTGAAATTGCGTCGCTACCGCTGCCGGAAATAGTAACATTGGAAGTATCGCTTGCAGAGCCGACTGTTACAGCAACGCCGCTAATCGACGCATTAATCGCTGTGCCTTCGTCGAATGAATAATCAACATTGCCGCCGGTAACGCTGACATTTTCTTTCGTCGCAACGTTATTGACGATAAGCTTAGATTCTTCAAGTTTCAATTCAGCATAGCCGGTAGTATTTGAGAAAGTATAAGCGCCATTGTTGAGCGAATAGCTGTTATCGCCTGCAACAGTAATTTTCGCGCCGGTATCGACGTCGTTAATTTCAGAAATACCAGCGTTAGTGCCTCTGTTTTCGAGAACGAAATCAAGACCATTTGAATCGCCAGTATAAGCAACATAAACAGCATTGACAGACGCCATTGCCGCGGTTGCACTTTCAGCGCCAGTGACTTTCAAGCTTGCGCCTTCAAGACCGAAAGCTTGAGCAATATAATCGTCGTCATCAATATCCGTAGAGGCGATTGTAGCCGCGCCATCCGTATTGAAGATAACGCTGTTATCGTAAGCATTTTTAATAGTAGTCCAGGTTGTATTGCCAACAGTCAAACTTTCCGGAGCAGCTGAATTTCCGTAAGTCAAAGTAGCATGACCGGAGAAACCGCTGACAGTGCCGATAATGCCGCCGTCAGTATTGCGTGCACTGAGAACAGCACCTGCGTTGTCGAAACTCCAAGCTTGCATAGAAACGCCATTACCGACTTGTGCAGAAGTGCCGCCAACATTCCAAACGCCGCCATTAGCAAGAGCACTAACGGAAACGATGTTTGAATTAGCAACGCTGACATTCGCGCCGCCCGCCAATTCGAGCGAATCATTTGAAGTTGCAACGCTTGCAGTGCTACCGCTTGCGAGGCTGGCTGTCATACTTTCGCCGCTCAAAGTAACATTGCCGCTGGTGTCGAAAATAGCAGTTTCTTCGCCGCTTGTGCCGGTAAGACTCCAAGTAGCCGCTTTATTGACATTGAGATTGTTAACGTTAAATTTCTTAGCGGAAGTGGCAAGAGTAGCAGTACCGCCGAAACTTACTGTAGCCGCGCTCGTACCAAGACTGTCAGCAACAAGAGTTGAGCCCGCTTTTGAGAAAGACCATTCCTGTGTGCCGAGAGCAACGCTATCAGCACTGGTTAACCATTTGCCGCCCGCTGCAAGAGAATTAACTGCAGAAATAATCGCTGCGTCGCCATCAGCTGAAAGTGTCGCGCTTGCATTAGCCGCCAAACTTGCTGAATCACTGCCAACGCTGATATTGCCCGCAGAAGCAGTTTTAACCACAAGATTATCTTCAGTGGCGGTAACTTTGCTGGTTGCATTAACCGCGCCGCCAATAACTGTGTCATTAACACTGACGGTATCATTGGAAGTAGATAATTTGCTGGCGGCACTCAAGCTAACAGACGCGCTGTCTTCGATAGCAACATTAGCTGCAGAATCGCCGCTAAAGGTTGCAATATTGCCCACAGCTGTATATTGAATACCGTTGTAAGAAAGATTGTCATTGGTATTTATCATCCAGGTTTGACCTTCGCTGATAGCGCCAAGAGACGCACCGGCGGAGGACAAAGTAACAGCATCAGCGTTGGCGTTGCCGTAAATATTAACAACTTCGCCTGAGGCAACTGTGAAATTCAGAGATACATCATTAACCGTTTGTTTAAACGCTTCGTTGGTAAGATTAATTGAAAGAGTATCGCCAGAAACGCCCGCAAGTCTAAGAGTATTGCCGCCCGCGGTTACTTCAAAACTTCCATTTTCGCCAAAAGATGCGATTGTGCCTACGCCGCTAAGAACTGCGCCCTTAGTTGCAGAGCCGCTTTTAATCCAAGCTTCGTCCGCAATAGACGTAACTGTCGCGCTGTCAGAATCATAAGCAACAATATCAACCGCGGAACTGACTTCAGAGGCCTCACTGCCGCTGAACGCATAATCGCTGCTAACACTGACATTACCGGATGAAGCTGAAACTGTTGCTTCTCCGTCAAAACGTTGTAGATCAAAGGTAAAGAATTTTTCCGTTGTCATAATAACTCCTCCGAAAAAAAATTTTTTGAACCGTCGCGAACCGAAAAGGGACTTTCCTATGCTATACTCCAACGAGGGACCGTCACGCCGCGACTTATGACGACAAAGGTACAGCAATTTATTCCACGACGCCAATCGCTTTAATCCGAACATTTCACGGAAAAGCCGGTTTCGTCGACTAAACTGAATTTAACTAAAGACCACTTCCCCTCGCGTAGTCCGAACAAACGATTTAGCGTCAATAATGGCGTTTTTTTCAATCAGTTTGCCTGTAAAATGTTTTACGGCATAGAAATTCCTATTGCCTATCCCGCCGCATATTTATATCAAAAATTCGATTTACAGTCAAGGTTTAAGCGCCCGCTAATGAAATTTTAATGTAAACGCGGTAATTTTAGCAACTAACTTTTTCAATTTCCGCCGCGATTTTATTGCAGATTCTTTCAAGCTGCTGTTTATTTGGACCTTCAGCCATAACGCGAATCAGCGGCTCAGTTCCCGACGCTCTAACCAAAATTCTGCCGGTTGTACTGAGTTCAGTTTCGCCCTCAAAAATGGCTCGCTTAACTTCTTCCGCCGATTTGTAAGCTTCTTTATCACGCACGCGAATATTTATCAGCACCTGCGGAAAAGTCGTCATCATTTTGTTAAGTTCAGCGGCGCTCTTGCCAGATTTTTTCATTGCGGTTAAAACTTGCAACGCGGTAATTAAGCCGTCGCCGGTCGTGCTGTAATCGGTAAAAATAATGTGACCGGACTGTTCGCCGCCCAAATTATAGCCGTTGCTCAACATATTTTCTAAAACGTACCTGTCGCCAACCGCGGTAATTTCGTAGCGCCCGCCGAGATTTTCCATAGCCTCGCGAAAACCGATATTCGCCATAACTGTTGTAACCACGGTATTTTTTTTCAGTGCGCCAACATTCATCATCAATTTCGCGCACATTATCAAAATATGATCTCCGTCAATCAAATCGCCGTGTTCGTCAATGCAAAGGCATCTGTCAGCGTCGCCGTCGTGGGCAATGCCAATGTCAGCTTTTTTGCGCAGAACTTCAAGCCGCAAATTCTGAATATGCGTTGAGCCGCAATCGTCATTGATATTAATTCCGTTAGGCTTATCGCCGATTAAAATTAATTCCGCGCCCAATTTTTTCAAAACAGCGGGCATAGCCTCATACGCCGCGCCATTCGCGCAGTCCAACGCAATTTTCATACCGTCAAAGCGCTCGGTGGTCGTGCTCACAACAAAATCAATATAATCATTGAGTAAATCGTGGCGGCGTTCGACATCGCCGATTTTCGCACCGGTCGGTCGCTGAATTGTATCAATCTGCTTGGAAATATTTTCAATTTCATCTTCGACAGCGTCCGGCAATTTGTAACCGTCGCCGCCGAAAAATTTAATGCCGTTATCGTAAAAAGGATTATGAGAGGCGCTGATAACAACGCCAGCCGCCGCGCCGATTTTTTTTACAAGGTAGGCAATCGCCGGAGTTGGCAAAATTCCAACTTGCACTGCGCGACCGCCCGCGGAACAAATACCGGCAGTTAAAGCCGCTTCAAACATTTCGCCGGAAATTCGCGTATCGCGCCCGATTAAAATTTTGGGTTTATCTTCAGAGCGTTTACCAAAATAAATCGTTGCCGCATAGCCCAATCTGTAAGCCAGTTCCGGCAATAATTCAACATTCGCTTCGCCGCGGACGCCGTCCGTTCCAAATAATCTTGCCATTGAAAAAACTTCCTTTCAGTCAGTTTTTTAGGGTATAGGGGCAAGGGGCTAGGGGTTAGTGTAAAAAACCACTATTCCCTATTCCCTTTCCACTAGCCCCTAAAATCCGGTTTGCCGTTTTCGTCGTTGTAAGTCATTGTGCAGTTCGGATAATTACTACAACCCCAAAACGCGCCATTCTTGCCGACGCGCCTAATCATAACGCCAGTTTTACAGCGCGGGCAAGGATAAGTTTCACCCGTCTTGATAATCTCAAAATTCGGCTTGCCATTTTTATCTTCGCACGTCATTTTGCAATTTGGAAAATTACTGCAACCCCAAAACGCGCCCTTTTTGCCGACTCGCCTAACCATAACGCCAGTTTTACATTGCGGGCAAACGTACGTATCCTTAGCAACGGGAAATTTCGCAATCTCAGCCTTCGCGCAGAGTTCGCCGGTAAATTTCACTTGCCCAGAAATAAAATCTTCAAGCGTGCCGTCGCCTTCGCTCATTGAATGAAGTTTATCTTCCCAAATCGCCGTTTCGTCCGGATATGTCATTTCATCGGGCAGGGCGTCAATCAGCATATAAGCTTTGTCGGTCGGCTGAAGAATTTTTTTCGCGCCAACTGTCAAAAAACCGCGTCTGATTAAATCGTCAATAATTTCTGCGCGAGTTGCCTCAGTGCCGATACCTTGAACGTCTTTAAGCTGTTTTTGCGCCGCCGGATTTTTTATGTACTTGTGAATTTCCTTCATACCCTGCACGAGACCGGACGGCGTGAAATGCGCGGGCGGCTGGGTCGTACTTTTTTTGAGCGTCGATTTTTTATGAGTAACAGCGTCGCCGGTATCCATGGCGGGCAGGATTTGAGCAACTTCATCATCAGATTTTTTTACAATATAAAATTCACGCCAACCAATTTGCTTAATGACTTTGCCGTGCGCCGTGAAATTTTCGCCCTTATAATCGACATTTGCAACAGTTTCGTCGTAAATGTGCGGCAGATAAAATTGTACAACGTAATTTCGAGCGATGAGATTGTAAATATTCAGTTCAACCGTACTCAAGCCGCCGGTCATAGGCTTAGTTGTCGGGATAATGGCATGGTGAGCAGAAATTTTTTTGTTATTCCAAGCCCAACTTTTAATCGTGGCGTCAGCGTGGTCAACCAAAATTTTCAATTCGTTATCGGCGGTTTTTTGTAAATGATCGAGAATTGCAAAGGCGTCGCGAAATTGATTAGTGGGCAGAAATTGACAATCGGAGCGCGGATAAGTTGTAAATTTTTTTTCGTAAAGGGATTGAGCGGCGGCTAAAACAATTTGCGGGCTGTAGCCGAATAATTTTCCGGCGGCGATTTGCAGAGCCGATAGTGAAAATGGCAGCGGCTGAGATTCTTTCTTAGTGGTTGTCTTGTACGAAGAAATTGTTCCGACTTTTGGCGCGGTTGAAAATTTTTGCAGGTAAGATTCGGCAAAAGTTTTATCAATCAGCCTGCCTTCGCTGTCAAAAAATTTACCGGTAACTTTTGGTTTCCACTGCGCGACGAATTTTCCGTTAGCGTGCTCGAACTGCGCGACAATATTATAAAAATCAACCGGTTTAAAATTTTTAATTTCGCGTTCACGGCGAACAACCAATGCAAGCGTCGGAGTTTTCACCCTGCCAATCGGAAAAACAGAATCATTACCGGCGCGGCGAGCGGCAAGAGTATAAGCGCGCGAAAGATTCATACCAATCAGCCAATCGGCGCGACTGCGAGCAAGCGCAGATTGTTTCAGATTAAAAAATTCGGCGTTATCGCGCAGATTTTCATTGGCGCGGCGAATACTGATTTCATCGAGCGCGTTTAGCAAAATCCGCTTGACAGGTTTTTTATTACCAACAAAATCTAAAACTTCGTCGACGAGCAACTGTCCTTCGCGGTCGGGGTCGCCTGCGTGAATAATTTCGTCCGCTTGACTTATTAATTTTTTGACAATGTTAAATTGATTTTCGGCGTCGGGGCGAACTTCCAATTTCCAAGTTTTTGGGACAATCGGCAAATCTTCAGCGCGCCAATTTTTATATTTCGCGTCGTAACTTTCGGGGCTAACCTGTTGCAAAACGTGTCCGACAAGCCAAGTAACAACTCCGTCCGCAGTTTCAATAAAACCATTGCCGCGTTTGGGATTTTTCAGGCAACTGGCAATTTCGCGCGCCATTGAAGGCTTTTCGGCGATATATAATCTCAAATTATCACTCCTCATAAAAAAATCAAGAGCAGAATCTTGGTTAATGTTTCTACCCTTGATAGCTTAATCCTTCAAAAATAAAAATTTCTTGACAAGGCAAATTTTCAGTGATATATTATCGCCACTGCGGAAAGTTGTCCGAGTTGGTCGAAGGAGCACGACTGGAAATCGTGT
>CAJOIB010000007.1 GCA_905234705.1 uncultured Selenomonadaceae bacterium
AATATCTTCAACAAATTTAGGATTTTGATATGCAGCTTCGGTAACAAATTTTTCATCTTCGCGTTTGAGGACGGGATAAATCCTGCTAGAGCCTTGACTTTCAATCAGCTGTACAATTTTTTCAATATCGATATTTTCAACGTTAGCAAAATCCAATTTCACGCGGCAAATAGAGCGCTGATTATGCGCGCCAAAATCCGAAATTTCCTTACTGCACGGACACAACGACGTAAATGGCACAGCCAATTTCAAACTAAAATCAAATTCGCCACTGCGCGAAAGTTCAGCCGCTATCTCACAATCAATATCCAACAGCGAAATTCGTTCGGAAATCGGCGCTTTTCGTTTCACAAAAAATTTAAAAGCTAATTTAATCGCCGCAAAATTCGTGTCAAGTTTATCTATCGCCTCGCGCAGAATTTTTTCAACGTCAGAAATTTTCATTGGCACAGCTGACCAATCCGTTAAAATTTCCATCAGCCTGCTCATATGCGTCCCGCGAATTTTTTCACTCAGCGCGACCGTAAACCTAATTTCCGCTAAAACTTGCTGATTCAAAATAAAAAATGGCAGGTGTACACCCGTTACACCTGTCCGCTGAATTTTAATACCGCGTGTGTCCACTTGGTTTTGTACGTCAATCATTTTTGCCCTCGTCTCAATTTAATTTACATCGACGCTGACAACGCCCTCAATCCTCTTAATCGCGTCAACAACGACAATGCTTTTCAAACTCCGGTGATTGTAAACTTCAAAATCTATGCATAAAATATCTGAATGCTCTTCGTCCGCCTTGACTTTGACGCCGCGAACTTTAAGCTGTAAATCGTCAATATGTGCATTAATTGCCCAGGTCTTTCGTGCGTGTGAATTGTAAGGTACAAATTTTTTTCGTGCATAACCCATTCGTCAATGCGCGAAAGTGTGCCGAGCGTCGAAAAAATCAGCGCGGTGGTAAAAAGCGCGCCAGAATAATAGCCCGCGCCCACCGCTAAACCTACGCCCGATACCGCCCAAATACACGCCGCCGTCGTAAGCCCTGTTACAGTCAAACCTTCTTTCATAATTGCGCCCGCGCCAAGGAAACCAATTCCGCTGACAACTTGCGCCGCCAATCGCGCAGGGTCAGCATTCGTCCTTCCCTCAACGTTAAAATATAATGCCTCGCTTAAAACCATTATTAAGCACGAGCCGAGACATACCAGGACATTCGTTCGTAAGCCAGCAGATTTGCGCCGACTTTGCCGCTCATATCCTATCACGCCGCCCAATACGCAGGCCAGCGTTAATCTAAAAAATAATTCCCACTCAGAAATCACAATTATCACCTGAAGGTTAAGGCGTTATAAATTATTGAACTAAAATTGCATTGAACATCGATAAAATTTCTTGACCGTAATGATACCCAGGAACAGCCCAGCGCCCATTTAAATCTTGCCAATCGCCCAAAGTACGCGCGCCGTAAGTTTCACGTACCAAATCATAACGCGGATCTACAATTTGCGTGGTAGGCTTGCGCGTCGAAGAATATGCTAACAAATGCTGAATATGAGCACGGACGCCCATTCGCGGACTTGCAAAATACGAACCCTTGACGCCGCCGCCCGTCGTACCTAAACCGCAATAATTATTTTGCTCCGGAACAACATCGCCGCCATAACGGAAAAATCCAGTTTCTTTGAGCGCCTGCGCGAACGCCACATCGGGACGAATGCCTTCACGCGCGCCTTCTTCGTAGTAAATTTGAACAATTTCTTCAGCGGAAATCGGCAAATTCGGATAAGGATTATTGCTCAAAAGATAATTGACACATTGCTCTTGAGTCGCAAGCGGCGTACCAATTATCGAAGTGTCATAGCGCGAAACCGTTTTTCTGACGTAAACATTACCGCTGTAAATCCCATTGACATTTGACTCGTCCGTAATTTCCGGCTGAATAATCGAATCAATGTCAAAATTCGGACTCAAAATCGAATGCGGCTTAACCCCAGGCTTGACAATCGTCCGAACCCGCGCCTGCGTGTCAGATTCTTCCGCTTCTTCCACATTGACAGTTTTGCTCTTGCTCGAAACCTGCCGAGTTTCCGATTTGATTGTGACCTTTGTGTCGTGAATCCTCTTAGCATCAGTCATTGTCGGCAGCGAAATTGCAAACGCGCCAACTGCTAACGCCGCCACAAACCGCTTTAATCGCTTTCCTTCCAACATCGAACACCTCATTTTCATTAAATTTTCAGTAAACCAAGGTAGAGTATACACCATTATTTTAATCGGTGCAAGAATTACTTTCAACTGCGGCGATAAATTTTATGACGCGCTAATTTTTTTTTAATCGAATTTTAAAGACAAATCCGGATTTTCGTACTATAATTCAGTCATTCCAAGTTCATAGGAGGAACAATATTATGATTAGTTTTAAGAAGAAATTGCTTGCAGGACTGTTGAGCGGCGCGATTTTGTTTACAGGCGGTCTTGCAATGAATGATGTACAAGCGGCTGAAAAAACTGCAAAAAATGTTCAGCAAACCGATGTGAAAGAGCGCCACGAACGCCCGCAACTTACTGAAGAGCAAATTAACGAAGCGGCTAAAAATTTGGCTACTAAGTACGGCGTCAATCAAAACGAAGTTGCAACCGCGTTGAAAAATCGCGTACATTTCGGCGATATCGAACACGCGGCGGTACTTGCGAAACTCAGCGGCAAATCTTTTTCCGAAGTGCTTGCTATGAAATGCGATTGGTGGGAAGTTGCTGAAAAACTTGGCGTAACTCATGAACAATTTGAAGCGCTTATGAAAGAAGAAATGATCTCCGACCTTGCGAAAGATTCTAACCTTGATAAAAAAACTGTTGAGAGTTTCTTGAACGATAATTACGATCCGCACGATATTTTTATGGCTGGAATTATCGCTAAAGAATCCGGTAAAAATGCTAAAACCGTAATGGCGAAGCGCAAAATCAATAACACTTGGGACGACGTCGCCAAAGAATTTAACGTTGATTTACACAAAGTTATGGAAAAATATCACGAACCAAAAGGTAAAATGCGCGGCGAAAATTCAGAGAATCAAGACACCGCTGATAAAGATAATCGCCGCTTCTAATCTCCAAGAAACATCCTTAGCAATATTAAACGCCCTTGCTACGACGAGCTCGGGCGGATTTTTTTTATTTTGATGGAGATGAGGAGAATCGAACTCCTGTCCGAAAATGACGTTACCCAACTTTCTCCGAGCGCAGACAATGATTGTTTTTCGATTTTGCCGAGTTCATTGACAAACTTTGAAAAATCTATCGCCTAAAAAACATTCCCCGAAACGTTACGGCGAAATCGCGTCTGAGTATCCTGCATTGACCTCTAATCCTACCTAGCAGGACTCAGCAGGTAGAGGCTGGCTTAAGCCGCCAGAGCGTATTCTTCGTTAGCGTTTATTTTAAAAACACTTTTTCCCTTACTAAAGCGTGCTCGCTTATCAAATCCCATCTATCCCCGTCGAAACCATTACATCCCCTTGAAAAAATTTTTAAAAGTTTAACACAAGTTACAATCGCTGTCAAATTTTTATTCTGTGCGTGTCAAAGAGCCGAAACGCATACATTCTTTCTGGAATTGCAAAGTCATAATTGAAGTTGGACCGTTGCGATTTTTGGCAATGACAAGTTCGGCGGTATTCTGATTTTCAGTTTCGTGGTTGTAATATTCTTCGCGGTAAAGAAACATAACAATATCGGCGTCCTGCTCTAATGAGCCGCTTTCGCGCAGGTCGCTTAACATTGGGCGTTTATCTGCACGAAGTTCAACACTGCGCGATAATTGACTAAGCGCCAAGATTGGAACTTTCAATTCACGGGCAAGCGATTTGAGATTCCGCGATATTTCCGAAATTTCCTGCTGACGATTATAATCTGAGCCCTTGCGAATATTGCCCTGCATCAGTTGCAGATAATCAATCACAATAAAATCTAAGCCGTATTCATTTTTAATCTGGCGAGCCTTCGAGCGCAATTCCAACGAGGTAATTCCGGCGGTATCGTCAATGTACAAATTCACGCCGCTAAGGTATTCTTGCGTATCAATGATATGGCTAAATTCATCGGAGGTAAGCTGTCCGGTATTCAGTTTCAGTGAATCAATGCCGCTGTACGAACTCAAAAGGCGCGTGCCGAGTTGTTCCTTGCTCATTTCCAATGAAAAAAGCGCCACGAAATGATTATTCAACGCCGCATTCATCGCCATATTCAGAGCCAACGCCGTTTTTCCCATTGAAGGACGCGCCGCCAACAAAATTAAATCGGATTTTTGAAAGCCGCTGGTAAGTTTATCCAAATCCAGAAAACCGGTTTTGACGCCGGTCAGTCCGTCCGGATTATCGACAGCCGCGCGGATTCTTGCAAATGAGCGTTCCAAAATCGGCGAAATATGCTCAAATTCAGAGCGCTCGCCCTTCGTCGTTATCTCAAAAATTTTTTTCTCCGCTTCGTCCAAAATATCTTGAAACGGCATTTTATCTTCGGAAGCCATTTGCGAAATTTCTTCACCGGCTTTCACAAGGCGACGCAAAATAGATTTTTCCCGAATCGTTTTAGCAAAATTTTCAACGTAGGCGGTCGTGCTCACCATTTCCGGCAACGACGTTAAATAAGTCAATCCGATTTTATCAAAGTTGCCGTTTCTTCGCAATTCTTCGGCAACAGAATAGGTATTCGGAATAATTTTCTTTTGGTACAGATTGAAGATAGCGTCAAATAAAATTCTATTGTTTTCGCGGAAAAAATCTTCGCGCGTTAGCATCGAAATTATCATGGGAATAGCCTCGCCGTTTTTAACCAGCATACAGCCAAGGATATATTTTTCCATTTCGATAACTTCGGGGTAGCTGTGTTCCTTATCCATTTGCCGCTCCTTTGCAAAAAAATTTGTTTAATGTTAAAAATTTATGATATAATTCGCAATGAAAATTGGCGCGAGAAATTTGCGCCGATACGAAGGGAGAGTTTAAATTTGTTAGTCCACGAAATTATGAACCGAGGACGCACTAACGACATAGCTATTGTTGACGAGGAGCGCAAATTCACCTACGCCGCCGCGCTTGAATCGATTAAAAATTTTCGCAACCGCCTTTATAAATTGGGCGTGCGTCAAGGCGATAGAGTCGCGCTTTTTTCGCGCAACAGTGCCGAATTTATTTTCGCTTATTTTGCAACGACTTCACTTGGCGCTATTTGCGTTCCCATAAATTTTCAGCTGAGTACTCGCGAAACTAATTTTATTGTTAAAAATGCTGAAGCTAAACTTGTTTTGACTTATGAAAAACTTGACATTGACGTCGCGCAGTACGATATTGCCGCGTTTGAAAAAATTCCCTGCGAAATTGACGCGCCCGAATTGCCCGCCGATTTTGACGAAAATTCGCCCTGCGTCATAATTTATACTTCGGGAACGACCGGCAATCCAAAAGGCGCTGTGCTCTCACATAAAAATTTGGTTCACAATACTAAGCAGTGCAAAGTTTTCAAATGCAGTCGCGAATGTAAGGCAATTTGCGTTTTGCCGATGTATCATTGCTTTGAATGGACTTGCAGCGTATTGAATACGTTTTACTGCGGCGCGGAAGCTCATATTATGCGCGCCTTCAAGCCCAAAGATATGATTGATATGATTCGCGAAAATAAAATTACTGATATGATTATCGTGCCGTCGATATTTAAATTGATAACGGCGATGGCTAAGCCGGAAGATTTTAAGACGATACGCTTTGCAATGAGCGGCGGAACGACTTTGCCGGTGAAAATGGTTGAGGAATTTACCAAGAAATTTGGCTTGCCGATAGCTGAAGGTTATGGATTATCGGAGGCGTCGCCGTGTGTCTTTTTGACTACGCATGGTGAAGAGCGCGTTGGATCTGTCGGGAAAATTCTTGACGGCGAAGAAATTAGGATTGTTGACGAAGACGGAAACGATTTGCCGGTTGGTGAGCCTGGCGAGTTATTGGTACGTGGCGGTCAAGTTATGCTGGGTTATTGGAAAAATCCGGCGGCGACTGCTGAGGCGATTGACGCTGAAGGTTGGTTGCATACTGGCGATATTGCTAAGGGCGATGCTGACGGTTATTTTTACATTGTCAATCGGATTAAAGAAATGATTATCAGCATGGGCGAAAATGTATATCCGCGCGAAGTCGAGGAAGTTGTTTATGAATTTCCTGGGATTAAAGATGCGGCGGTAGTTGGCGTGAATGACAAATTGCGCGGGCAAGTTGGCGCTTGTTTTTATGAAGTGCAAGACGGCGCAAATGTTGACGTTCGCGAACTGAAAAAATTTCTGCAAAAAAATCTCGCAATGTATAAAGTGCCGCGTGAATTTCGTCAAATCGCTGAAATGCCCCGTACCTCAACCGGTAAAATTTCTAAGCGCACAATCCTTGAAAAATTTGTAAAGAATTAGTTCAACTTTCTTTCTCATTGCAGAAAGAAAGTTGCAAAGAAAGGCTAGCCCGCGCTTAATTAATTCGCTTCACGCTCATTAAGGGCGCGGGCGTGGGGTTCGCGCCGCCATCCGTGGCGGCGTCGAATAAATTTATTTCGTCAGATTTCGGATAAAGCAAGTTCATATGTTTGTAACCGGATTCAGTAACCACGCGCCCCCGCGGCGTCCGCATGATAAAGCCCAACTGCAAAAGATACGGTTCGTAAATATCTTCAATAGTTTCGCGCGTCTCGCTAATGGCGGCGGCAATAGTATCAAGCCCAACCGGACCACCGTGAAATTTTTTTATCATAGCCTCTAACATTCGCCTGTCAGTGGCGTCAAGACCCGCGCTGTCAACTTCCAACGCAATTAGTGCGCGATCTGCAATTTCGTCCGTGATTCTCGCGCTGCCTTCAACTTCCGCAAAATCCCTAACACGTTTCAAAAGTCGATTGGCAACTCGCGGCGTACCACGTGAACGCTTTGCAATTTCTATCGCGCCCTTTGCGTCAATCGGGATTTTCAAAATTTCTGCCGAACGCGTCACAATTTCTATCAGCGCGTCCAGCGAATAATATTCCAGTCGCGAAATGACGCCGAATCTGTCACGCAGCGGCGGTGATAAATTCCCTGCCTTGGTCGTTGCCCCAATCAGCGTAAATGGCGCTATGTCCAGTCGAATGCTCCGCGCGCTTGGTCCTTTGCCGATTATTATGTCGATTGCAAAATCTTCCATCGCCGAATACAAAATTTCTTCGATTTGCCGCGACAGCCGGTGTATTTCGTCAATGAAAAGTACGTCGCGCTCCTGCAAATTCGTCAACAGCGCCGCCAAATCTCCACTGCGCTCAATCGCCGGTGCTGAAGTCGGGCGGAAATTTACGCCTAATTCATTTGCGATTATCGCCGCAAGCGTCGTTTTGCCCAAGCCTGGCGGTCCATATAATAAAACGTGGTCGAGCGCCTCTCTGCGCGAAAGTGCCGCCTTCACGAAAACTTTCAAATTCGCCTTGGCTTTTTCCTGCCCGATGTATTCTGATAATCGGCGCGGGCGCAAACTGTATTGCCAATCGTCCGCCGTTTGTTCAGCCGTCGCGATAATTCTTTCGTCCATAGTTACCTCAATCAAATTTTTCAGCCACGATTTTATGCCCGTTCAAATAATCCGCCGCCGCAATTTTCTTGCCATTGGGCGCTTGAATTTCCAAAATCTCTAAATCGCCGTCGCCCGTACCAACCAAAAATTTTCTATCAGCAATTTTAATTTCGCCCGCAGTCAAATTTTTCGCGTCAAGAATTTTCGTCCGCCAAATCTTAAATTTTTCCCCGCCAATGAAACTAAAAGCGCCGCCGTACAATCCGCGCACCAAATTATGAATCTCTCGCGCAGTTTTCGCCCAATCGATTTTGCCGGTGTCCTTTTTCAGCATCGGCGCATAATTCGACAGCGAATCATCTTGCTTAATCGGCGTCAGCTTGTCAATATTTTTCACAGTTTCAATCAAAAGTTCAGCGCCAATTTTCATCAGTTCGTCGCGCAGTTCCGGCAGAATCATATTTTCGCCAATAGAAACTTCGCGCGCTAATAAAATATCGCCCGTGTCCAAACCAGCGTTCATTTGCATTGTCGTGACGCCGGTTATTTTTTCGCCGTTGATTAAGCACCATTCGATTGGAGCAGCGCCGCGGTATTTCGGCAAAAGTGACGCGTGCACATTGACGCAGCCAAATTTCGGCAAATCTAAAATTTCCTGCGAAAGAATTTGCCCAAACGCCACGACCACAATTAAATCTGCGCGAAATTTTTTCAATTCGGCGACGGATTCGGGCGATTTTATTTTTTGCGGCTGTAAAATTGGCAAATTTTTTTCCTGCGCGAAAATTTTTACCGGCGAAGGTTTTAAACTTTGCCCGCGCCCGCGTGGTCTGTCGGGCTGTGTCACTACGCAGATTATTTCTTCAGTTTCGTACAATGCCGCTAAACTCGGTACTGCGAAATCCGGCGTTCCCATAAATATTACGCGCATTTTATTTCACCTGCTCAGTCTCGCGATTTGGTTTGCCGCGTGTAATATTTTTCGCAATGTCAATGAAAAGCCGCCCGTTCAAATGATCTACTTCGTGCTGAATGCAGCGCGCCAATAAACCTTCCGCGTCGATTTCCTTGTCTTTGTGATAGCGCGTAGTGAATTTGACACGAATTTTTTCAGCGCGCTCAACATCGCCAAAAAGATTCGGGCAAGACAGACAACCTTCAGCGTCAATCGCCGAACCTTCGCGGTAAATAATTTCCGGATTAATCATATCGTAGCGCTTATTTTCAACGTCAACAACGATTATTCGCAGGGAAACTCCAACTTGCGGCGCGGCAATTCCAATGCCTTCCGTCGCGTACATTGTTTCAGCCATATCGTCCAAAAGTTTTTTCACGCGCTTATCGATTTTCTCAACTTTCGCGCAGGTTTGTTTCAAAACAGGGTCGCCAGCAGTTTTTATTTCAAGTACAGCCATTAAACTTCTCCTTTACACCGCGTAGGGCAGATTCACGGATTCTTCCGCGTCAAAATTTTTTATATTCAGCGCGTTGAGCACGTCATCTTGGGTAACGGCGTAAGAGCCGGATTTGGAAATGACAATGCCCGCGGCAACATTCGTAATATACGCGCCGTCGTAAGGTTTCAAGCCGCCCGCCAATGCCATTGAAAAAACAGCGGCAACGGTATCAGCCACGCCCGCGCTATCGTAAACTTCCTGCGATTTGGTTGGAATATGAGCCGCGTCATTTTCAGTAACAAGAGTTATACCGTGAGCCGAGCGCGTCGCCAAAACATTTTTGATACCAAATTTGCGCATAATGTACCGCCCCGCGCGTTCGACTGCTTCATCGTCTTCAGCTTGAATCGGGCTGAGCATAATTTTATTAATCTTAGCAACGTTCGGCGTGACGTAATCGGCTTGGGAATATTTAATCCAGCGTTGCCCGTACGGCATAACGGTAACGGGGACGCCGTGATTATGAGCCGCCTTGATAACCGCCGCGCAAAAATATTCCGTGCAAACGCCCTTTTCATAATCGGCAATGACAACCGCGTCGAGACTTTCATTCAGCAAAATTTTGATATATTTTTCAAGATCAGTGTAATATTCATCGGGCTTGGGCGAATTATCTTCAAAATCCATACGAAACATTTGTTGATGTCCGCTGATAATTCTAACTTTCGTCGTGGTTGGCGAATCGGTGATAATGAGCCCGTCTTGATTAATGCCGCGTTCGGTTAATTGTGCTGATAAAGTTTCAAAATTATGGTCGTCTCCGACAAAGCCAGCCAAATAAGTTTGACAGCCGAGCAAGGATAAATTATTGGCAACATTCGCCGCTGCGCCCAATGCGGAACGCCGCTTAAAAATTTTCGCAACTGGTACAGGAGCATCGCTGGCAAATTTATTGACTTCGCCGTAATAATATTTGTCCATCATAATATCGCCCACAACCAGCACTTTGCACCGGCGGGCTTTACTATCAAAAAAATTTTTCCAATCAGATTTATTCATCGCGCCTCACCATTCAAAATTTTTGCCAATTATACCACGAACTTTAAAAAATAACATTAACAAAAAAAAACAAGGGCGCGCACGGACGCGCGCCCCCGAACCCCCGCCCGCGCCCCTAATGAGCTGGAAGCGAATTAATTAAGCGCGGGCGATTTTCTTTGCTGGCGTTTCTTTTCTAAAAAGAAATGCCAAATCATAGCACGATATGTGCCATAACGAAACCAACGGCGCAACCGCTGATAACGCCGATTAATCCAGGTATCATAAATGAGTGATTCAAAATATATTTGCCAATGCGAGTCGTACCGGAGCGGTCGAAACCGATACAAGCCAAATCTGACGGATAAGTTGGCAGGAAGAAGTAACCGTAGCACGCGCTGATAAATGACATAACAATTACAGGATCCATTCCAACGCTCAACGCCATCGGAAAAACTATCGCAATAGCCGCCGCCTGCGAATTGACCAGCTTTGAAGTCAAAAATGCGATAACCGCGAACGCCCATGGATATTCTTGAACAGCACTGCCGAGAAAATTTTTCAAGAAATCCATATGCGCGCCAAAACAAGTATTCGCCATCCAAGCGACTCCGTAAACCGACACTAACGCCACGATACCGGATTTGAAAACTTGACTGTTGCCAACGTCCTTAGCTTTGACTTTGCAGACAAACAAAATTACCGCCGCCACCAACAGCATTACCATTTGAATTACCGCAGTCATTGAAATTGCTTTCATTTCGCCCTTAGCGTTCGGGAAATGCGGTAGTAAATCTGGGAAATTGCCCAGCGCCGCGATAACTAAAATTCCTATGAAGAAAATGTACATTGCATGATAAAAGCTGGACGGCAATTCTTTTCCCTGCAATGATTCAGAATCGCCGTAAACGTACGCTTTATTTTCTGGGTCTTTGATAAATTCTTGAAAACGTTCGTCTTTGTCCAAATCTTTGCCGCGTCGATAACTCCACAGCGCCGCGAAAAATACTCCCAAGCCCGTTGCCGGAACTGATACCGCTAAAATTTGTAAAACCGTGTAATGATAGCCCGCCGCCGCCATAAATCCGACGATTGAAACGATTGCAACTGAAACCGGCGACGCGCAAATTCCCATCTGCGACGCAACCGACGCAACAGCCATCGGGCGCTCCGGTCGAATGTTTTGCTTAATCGCTATGTCGTAGATTATCGGGAACATCGTATAAACTACGTGCCCCGTGCCGCAGAGTACCGTTAAGAACCAAGTTGTCATAGGTGCTAAAATTGTGACGTGTTTTGGATTGTTGCGCAAAAATTTTTCCGCGTATTGCAACATTACCGTTAAGCCGCCCGAAGTTTGCAAAAAACCCGCGCACGTTACCACGGCTAGAATCGTCAGCATTACGTCAATCGGCGGCGAACCTGGTTTATAACCAAATACAAATACGAAAATTACAAGTCCTATGCCGCTTATTACGGCTAAACCAATTCCGCCATGCCGCACGCCAATTATCAAGCACGCCAGCAATACTAAAAATCCCGCAAGCATTTCCATAAATCTCACCCCTTCTGAAAGTTTTTCATAATTATTCGCCTTGCGCAGTGCTTTTCCTGCCGCTTTAGCAACTAAAACTAATTTCAATTTGCCTATTGACTTTTTGTCTAATTGGTGATAACCTTAAGCTACCAAAACGAAAGGGGCTGGGGAATTGGCGGACGATAAAAAAATTGTAGTTGAAAATGAGGACGGTGACAGCGCGGAGTTAAATGCAAATCTGGCATCTTCTCCGGAAGAAATAAACGCGGAAAACAACGATTTAAATTTATTGGCAGATTTGGAAAAAGTTAAAACCGAACTTGCAGCGAAAAATGACAGGCTTTTAAGGTTGCAGGCGGATTTTGATAATTTCCGCAAGCGCGCGGCCAAAGACAAATCTGAATTGGGCGCGTCAATCGAGCAAAATTTTTTAACTGACTTATTGCCGGTTGTTGATAATTTTACGAGAGCGTTGGAACACAGCGAAATTTCGGACGCCGAGACTTTGCGCAAGGGCATTACCATGATTTGGAATGAACTTGTCAAAGCGCTCAACAAACACGGGCTTGAAGCTATCGATACTGAAAATCAGAAATTCGACCCGCATTATCATCAATCTGTCAGCAATGTTAAAGACGAAACTAAGGAAGACGGCATGATAGCCGCCGAACTTCAGCGTGGATATATGGCGCACGGCAAGGTTATTCGTGCAAGTATGGTTCAAGTTGTTAATAATGACTAATTTTGGAGGCAAAAAATTATGAGTAAAGTTATTGGTATAGATTTAGGTACTACAAATAGTGTTGTTAGCGTATTGGAAGGCGGCGAGCCTACAGTTATCACGAATCCGGAAGGTAGCAGAATCACGCCTTCAGTTGTTGGTTTTACTAAAGACGGACAGCGCCTGGTTGGGCAGTTGGCGAAACGTCAAGCTGTTTCAAATCCCGACAGAACAATTTCGTCGATTAAGCGCCATATGGGCGAAAGTTATAAAGTTACGATTGACGGCAAAGATTACACGCCGCCGGAAATTTCCGCTATGATTCTTCAAAAACTTAAATCTGACGCGGAAGCTTATCTTGGCGAAACCGTCACGCAGGCTGTTATTACCGTTCCTGCTTATTTCAATGACAGTCAACGCCAGGCTACTAAAGACGCCGGTAAAATCGCAGGGCTTGAAGTTTTGCGCATAATCAACGAACCGACGGCGGCGGCGCTTGCTTACGGGCTTGATAAAGATGCTGACGAAACCATTTTAGTTTTTGACTTGGGCGGCGGTACATTCGACGTTTCGATTCTTGAATTGACTGAAGGTACATTTGACGTTCAAGCCACGAATGGCGATACGCATTTGGGCGGCGACGATTTTGATAAAAAAGTTATGGATTGGATGGTTGCCGAATTTAAGCGCGAAAATGGCATTGATTTGTCGACTGATAAAATGGCGGCGCAACGTTTGATTGAAGCGGCTGAAAAGGCTAAAATCGAACTTAGTTCAATGACTTCGACGAATATTAATCTGCCGTTCGTGACAGCTGACGCGAGCGGTCCGAAACATTTGGATTTGACATTGACGCGCGCTAAATTTGATGAACTCACACGCGATTTGGTTGAGCGCACAATGGGACCGACTAAGCAGGCTATGAAAGACGCTGGACTTAGCGGCAATGATATTAACAAGATTATCTTGGTAGGCGGCTCTACTCGTATTCCGGCTGTACAAAATGCGATTCGCGAAATTCTCGGCAAAGAACCTTCCAAGGGCATTAATCCGGACGAATGCGTTTCTGTTGGCGCGGCTATTCAAGGCGGCGTTTTGGCGGGCGAAGTCAAAGACGTGCTCCTGCTTGACGTTACACCGCTTTCACTCGGTATTGAAACTTTAGGCGGCGTTTGCACGAAAATTATTGAGCGCAATACAACCATTCCTACGCAAAAATCGCAGGTATTTTCAACGGCGGCTGATAATCAATCGAGTGTTGAGATTCACGTTTTGCAGGGCGAGCGCGAAATGGCGGCGGGCAATAAAACTTTGGGCAGATTCGTACTTAGCGATATTCCGCCTGCACCGCGTGGCGTTCCGCAGATTGAAGTTACTTTCGACATTGACGCGAATGGTATTGTCAACGTTTCCGCTAAAGACAAAGGCACTGGTCGCGAGCAGAAAATCACAATTCAATCTTCAAGCGGCATGAGCAAAGAAGATATTGACCGCATGGTTAAAGAAGCGGCGGCTCACGAAGCTGAAGATAAGAAACAGCGCGAGGCGGCGGACGCTAAAAATGAAGCCGAGCAAACAGTTTACCAGGCTGAAAAAACCTGCGGTAAAGTTGACGCCAATTTGATTAAAGACGTTCAAACGGCGGCTGAATCTTTGAAATCTGATTTGGATAATGCTGACGTTGAAACTCTTAAAAAGAAAACTGAAGCTGTTCGTCAAGCGCTGTATAAATTGAGTTCAGCGGCTTATCAGAGCGGCGCGGCGGGGCAGAATTACAGCCAGCAAAGCGATAATTCTTCACAGCAACAGCAAGAAAATACTAAGGCTGAAGGTGACGACGGCACGATTGACGCCGAATATACCGAAATGCGCAAGGATAAAAAATAAACCGTAAACATTTTTCGTAAGTAAAATCGACGCGGGGAGAGAGCCAATACTCTCTTCCCGTTATTTGCGTAGAGGGTGAGAAAATTGGCAGATAAACCGAAAGACTTATATGAAATTCTTGGTGTGAATAAAAATGCCACGGACGACGAAATTAAAAAGGCTTATAAAAAATTGGCAAAGCAATACCATCCCGATTTAAACCGCGAAGATCCTAAAAAAGCCGAGGAGAAGATGAAGGAAATTAACGTCGCCTATGATATTTTGAAAGATCCGCAAAAACGCGCGCAATACGACCAATTTGGGCACGCGGCTTTTCAACCTGGCGGCGGTGGTGGTGCTGGTGGTGGATTTGGTGATTTTGGCGATATTTTCAACGGCGCGGCAGGTGCTGGCGGTTTTAGTTTCGATATGGGTGATATTTTCGAGCAATTTTTTGGTGGCGCTCGGCGTTCGTCCAATCGTCAACCTGGTCCGGAGCGCGGCGCTGATTTACGCTACGATTTAACGATTAGTTTTGAAGATGCGGCTTTTGGCAAGGAAATGAATATTAAAGTTCCGCGAATGGAACCTTGCGAAGAATGCGACGGCACTGGCGCGGCTAAAGGCACTACGCCGGAAACTTGCCCAGATTGTAAAGGTACAGGTATGCGGCAAACTATGACGCGCACGGCATTTGGCGTTATTTCAAATGCGCGTCCTTGCGAGCGCTGCCACGGCACGGGCAAAATTATTAAAAATCCTTGCCCGCATTGTCACGGCAACGGCAAAGTTCGCGTCGAACGCGATATTAAAGTTAATATTCCAAAAGGCGTCGATAACGGCACGCGGCTTCGTATTCAAAACGGCGGGCAAGCTGGCACTCGCGGCGGTTCGGCTGGCGATTTGTACGTTTATATCAATATCAAGCCGCATCAGACTTTCACGCGCGATGGCGTTAATGTTTATTGCGAAGTGCCGATTAGTTTTGTTCAAGCAACTCTCGGCGCGACTGTCAAAGCTCCTACGCTCGACGGTTTGATTGAGTTGAAAATTCCAGAAGGTACGCAATCTGGCACAGTCTTTAAGATTCGCGGAAAAGGTATTCAGCAACTGCGCGGTGAAGGACGCGGCGACGAATTTGTTAAGGTGAAAGTTTTGACTCCGAAAAATCTTTCCGCATATCAGAGAAAACTTTTGCAGGATTTTGAAAAAAATGGTAACGACGCTACCAATAATCCGGAGCAAAAATCTTTTCTTGACAAATTGAAAGGGCTGTTTACCAGTTAACAGATTCATACCGAAATTGATGCTAATTTTTTTGATATTTCTTGTGTCGGCGATAGGATTTTGCGGTTTTTTCTTGAAATGGTCATTCAGAGACGACGCCTCACAATTTGGATTTGTGGCAATGATGGAAAATTCCGCAAAGCGCCCGTTCATTCACAGGCAACTCTTACCGGTTATCGTAAAAAAAACCGTTGAAATTTTACCGCCGGACGTTAAAGAAAAATTATCAAAAAATCTAATCGAGAAAAAGCACATAGAAAAACGCTTCGCCAAATCCGAAATACCGGACAAATACGTACTTGAATATTATTTAATGTTTGCGCTATGCTTTATTTGTTTTGCGGCGGCGATATGGATTTTGCGCGGATTGCTCAGCGAAATATTGCAGGACGAAATTGCCGGAACAGTCGGGGCAATGTTATTTGCGATATTGTTTCCATTTTTCGAATCGCTGGGCGGTTATTACTACGACATATTAGAATTTTTGTTTATGTTCTTGGCGGTGAGATTCGTGTTGCACGGAAATTTTATCGCACTGTTTATTTTAGTTCCGATAGCCGAATGGAATAAAGAATCATTTTTATTTTTCCTGGCGACGCTCTACCCGCTGATTCGACAACACGCTGACTTAAAGAAATCGGCGATTATAACTTTAGGCGCGATGTTTTCGGCGGGCTTGGCTTACCTTTACGTCCGGCAAATGTTTTTGAATAATCCTGGCGATATGGCGGATTGGCGCGTTCCAGATCATTTGAAGAGCGTTTTTGAAATAAAATCTTATTTCCACACTGATTCGATTTACGGCATACCTTTTGGCTCAAGAATATTTTTGCCGCACGTGATTTTTGTTATTTGGATTATTAAAAATTCCTGGTGCAAACTCAGCGAATGTTGGAAAAGCCACGCCAAATTTGCACTGGTGATTAATGGCGCGCTGTATTTTTTGTTCGTCGTTCCTGGCGAATTGCGGGATTTGAGTATGCTTTATATGACGTTCGCACTTTTAACCGCGTATTATCTGCGCGATATTTTTAAAAATCATTACCAAAAAACGTGAAAGGGGTTTTCGCGTGATTTACCTGCAACTTTTCATTGAATTTGCGAAAATCAGCTTAATCTGCGTAGGCGGCGGCTATGCGTCAATGCCGTTGATGCAGGCGGTAGTTGTCGACGGCTACCACTGGCTGACTATGAGCGAATTTATTGACGTGTTTACAATTTCGCAAATGACGCCAGGACCGATAGGAATAAACGCGGCAACTTTTTCTGGAATGAAGACTGCCGGAATTGGCGGAGCGATTTGCGCGACGATGGGCTTTGTGACGCCGAGTATATTTTTGTGCATAGCGCTGGCGAAAATAATTTTCAAGTACGGCGATTTGGGCGCAATTCACGGTATTTTAAACGGTTTGCGACCGGCGGTAATGGCGTTAATCGCGGCGGCGTGCATAAGTTTCGTTTTGATGGCGGTATGGAATGTTGAAGAAATGCCGGAAGATTTTTCGTCGACGTTCGATTTGAAGAGCGCAATAATTTTAATCGGCGCGTTAATTGCGGTGCGGCTGAAAATCGGCGTTATCAAAGTTTTAATTGCGTCGGGCGTTGCAGGAATAATTTTAGGAAGGATTTTTTAAATGTTTCTGGAATGGTTTAAAATTGTATGCGAAATAAACTTTTTCCTATTTCCGATAAGTGCGGGGTTTCTGTCGTACCGAAAAATTCACGGCAAACCAGCGGGCAGATATTTAACTATGACGATAATGAGCGGAATCGTTTTAATCTTGTCGTGGGTCGGATTTTTGATAAACCACACGCCGGAGCAAAAAGCGGAAATGATTAAGCAAATTGAAGAATCTTTGAACGAGTGATTGAAAATGTTTAGCAATTTTATAGTGGCGTTGAGCGCGGTAATACCGATGTTTTGTTTAATGGCGATAGGCGCGTTTGTGAAAATCAGCAAATTGCTCACGGACGAGGAACTTAACCATATGAACAGAATGGTTTTCCGCGTTTTCTTTTTTTGTATGATGTTCCACAGCATTTACACGACGGATTTAGCGGCGACGTTTCGCCCGAAGTTAATGCTGTTTGGCGCGGGCGCTGTGCTTGCGATTTTTATTTTATTGATGTTAATAATTCCGCGGATTGAGCCGGAAAATAAGCGGCGCGGCGTAATGGTACAGGCGATTTTTCGGAGCAATTTTGTAATAATGGGCGTACCGATAGTTGCGAATATTTTTGGCGACGAAAATATAGCGGTCACCACAATGATGATCGCCGTGATAATTCCTATGTACAATATTTTAGCGGTATTTGCGCTTGAAACGTTTCGAGGCGGAAAAATTGCGATTCTGCCGATTTTAGCGGGCATAATAAAAAATCCGATGATATTGGGTGCAATTTTGGGCGCAACTTTTTTAAATTTGGGCGTACATATTCCCGCGCCGGTCTTGAAACCAATCGGGCAAATTTCGGCGGCAACAACACCGGTCGCGTTAATAATTTTGGGCGCGTCGTTCAAATTGGGCAGTGCTCAAGCGCATATCAAGCAATTAATCAAGTGCGTATTCAGCAGATTAATTTTAGTACCGGCGGTAGTTTTAAGCGTGGCGCTGATTTTAGGATTCCGCGGAATAGATTTTGTTACATTGATAGCGATATTTGGGACGCCCTGCGCGATAGTGTCATTTGCAATGGCTCAACAAATGGGCGGCGATGCTGATCTTGCTGGGAATTGCGTAGTATTTACTTCGGCGTTGTCTTGCGTTACGATTTTTGGCTGGGTGTTATTTTTCAAAACGATTGGGATTTTTTAAACTTGTGTTCAGCATTTCTTTTCTCGAAATGAGCGCCCGTCCTTGGGCGCTCTTTTTTGATTGGTGGTTAACTAAAATAATGTCAGCTGTCCATATTCCGCTTCATCGTCAAGTTGCGGCGTGGATACCGGATTTTTTTGGGTCAACGCCGCATTCCTGGCAATTTTGTCGCAACGCTCATTAAAACTATCGCCCGCGTGTCCTTTCACCCAATTAAATTTTATTTGCCGCGTATCAACAAGCCTGTCCAATTTCTGCCACAAATCTTTATTCAAAACCGCGTCCTTGTTTGCAGTTTTCCAACCGTTTCGTTTCCAATTCGCCAGCCAGCCTTGAGTAAATGCGTTTTTCAAATATGCGCTGTCAGTAAAAAGTTCTGCAAAATCCTCAGCCGTAATTTTTTTCAAAGCCATAATCGCCGCCGTCAATTCCATTCGGTTATTCGTCGTGCGCGGCGCACTCCCAAAAATTTCTTCACATTTGCCGGTCGCGTCAATAATCAGCGCCGCGTAGCCGCCCGCGCCAGGATTGCCCAAACATGAGCCGTCCGTGTAAATTTTATAATCCATCACAATGCCTCCTTGACGCGTATGATAAACTATTGCCAAAATAAAAGCTAGAGGTCGACGCGCTATGAGCTTACTCGAAGAAAAATTAAAAACTCTGCCGGAATCGTCGGGCGTATACATTATGAAGGACGCCGCTGGAAAAATTATTTACGTCGGCAAGGCGGTTGTGTTGAAAAATCGCGTGCGTCAATATTTTCACTCCAATAAAAATCACAGCGCGAAAGTCAAGGCGATGGTTGCAAAAATTGTTGACTTTGAGACGATTGTCACGGCGTCTGAAGTCGAAGCGCTGATTTTGGAATGCAACTTGATAAAAAAATATCGCCCGCGCTACAACATTTGCCTAAAGGACGACAAAACTTATCCGTATTTAAAGTTGACGCTGGCAGAGGATTTTCCGCGAATAATTTTGACGCGGCGGGTTGAAAAGGACGGCTCGCGGTATTTTGGACCGTACACAAGCGGCGGCGCTGTCAAGGAAAGTTTGGAACTCCTGCGCAAATTATTTCCGCTGCGAACATGCAAACATTTTCCAAATCGCCCGTGCCTACAGTTTCATATCAAGCGGTGTTTAGCGCCGTGCGTGAATAAAATTTCGCGGGAAGATTATTCTCAATTTGTGGTGGCTGTGGAGAAATTTTTGGACGGCAAAACGGCTGAAGTCGAGCGGGATTTGGAAAGTCGAATGTTGGCGGCGGCTGAAAATTTAAATTTTGAAATGGCGGCGCGGCTCAGAGATATTTTACTGGCGGTAAAAAAAATCAGTGAGCGTCAAAAAATTGTGACGGACGCGGGCAATGTCGATGCGATTGGATTAGCTCGGCTCAATTCCGAAGTTTGCGCGCAGATATTTTTTGTTCGCGAAGGCAAAGTTATTGGGCGGGAAAGTTTTTTGTTAAATGGCGCGGCGGACGAATCGGACGCGCAGGCGGTTTTAAATTTTATCAAACAATATTACAGCCAGGCGAAAATCACTGCGGAAGAAATTTTATTGCCGACCGAACTTGACGACGAAAAAATTTTAACAGAATGGCTGAAAGTCAAGTTGACAGTGCCGAAACGCGGCGTGAAAAATTCGCTGGTCGAAATGGCTAACGAAAACGCTAAAAAATTTTTGGAAGAAAAAACTGCGCGAGCGGAATTAGCCAATGCTCAGACAATCGGCGCGGTTGAAGATCTGCAGAAATATTTGAAGCTGGCGAAATTGCCGCGGCGAATGGAATGCTTTGACATATCGCACTTCCAAGGCGCTGAAACCGTCGCGTCAATGGTCGTCTTTGAAAATGGCGCGCCCGATAAAAAAAGTTACCGCCGATTTAAAATCAATTCGACAGAAGGCAAACCGGACGATTTTTTGTCAATGCGCGAAGTAACCGAGCGGCGTTACGGCAAATTGGCGGCTGAAGATTTTCCGGATTTAATCGTAATCGACGGCGGCATTGGGCAATTAAATTCGGCGCTGGAAATAATCCGCCAATTTCATAAAGACGTGCCAGTGGTCGGCTTAGCGAAACAATTTGAATTAATTTTTGTCGAAGGCGAATCAGAGCCGGTCGAATTGCCGCGCGGCTCTCAAGCGCTGTACTTAATGCAAAGGATACGCGATGAAGCCCACAGATTTGCCATAACGTATCATAGGAAATTGCGGCGGGCGCGGAATTTAAAATCGGAGTTGGATAACATTTCCGGAATTGGGGCGAAACGTCGCGCAGAATTATTTAAAAAATTTGGCACGCTGCAAAAAATAAAGTCCGCCACAATCGACGAACTTTTAGAAGTGCCGAGTATGAGTCGCGCGGCGGCTGAGGCGTTGCGCAGATTTTTTGACACAACCGAGGCAGATTGAATGAACTGGATTTATTTATTAATCGCGGGATTTTTTGAAATTTTTTGGGCGGTTGGCTTAAAAATGTCGCAGGGATTTTCCAAAATTTTGCCGAGCGCGCTGAAAATAATTTGCCTAGGAATGATAATTTTCGGGATAATCGGGCTGAAAATTTTAAATTAATACTACAATTTTATGGGCGCGAATTTGCCGCTCGACCGAATTATTTTCCTACAAATTTTCCTCTGGTACGGATTTTCGACTGTAAATTGCGTTTCGTTCGGGAATCTCCAGCTGCTCGGATAGTACACGTGGTAATAATTATTTTTTTCGTTGTAGAGCAAGGCGTAATTGTCGTAGCGCTCATAAACGCCGTTGTATTCAATTTCGTAGCCGCTAAAAATAATCAGCGTGTTGCCGTTTTGAAATTTATCTTCAGTTTTTCGCGCAGAATTTAAATTAATCGCCAACATTGAGCCGTCGTCTCGCGCAGTGAAAATCGGGCAATTCAAATCGCCATTCCAATATTCAATCTTGATGCCGTCAGCTTTTTCAAAATAGTCTTCCACTCGAAAATTAAAATTCTGCCAATCCAAATTTTTATAACCAAAAGACACCACGGAAAAAATTATCGCAAGGATAAACCAATCCTTATTTTTAAGTTCGGGCATAAAAATACCACCTCAGATTGATTAAATCATAGGCGGTATAAACTTGTCAATATTCTGTGCGGATTAATCGGCGGAAATCCGGAGCTGATGAACCGCGCTTTTTTCGACGTCAATATCGGATTCAGTCCTCAAGAAAGTTTCAAAAACTTCGTTGGTTTTAGTATTAACGGCTTCAACGTGTACGCCGGACGCGTCAACTTTAAACGTGACTTTAATTGGCGTAGTGCGCGAAGTATCGGGCGGCAGATTTACAATCAATTCGCCCAAAAGTTTCACGGCATTAGCGGGGTCGGTGGTTTGCGGATTGCCTTCTTCGTCGACGCAGGGGATAAGCGTATCTTCGAGCGACATATTTTCAAAGGCGCGCAGTCTGACGCGTTCTTGATTATCTTCGAGCGGATAATAAGTTTTGCTGAAAACGGCGGGCATTTTTTCGCCAATCTTGATAAAATTTTCGAGCACGTAAACTTGCTTGCTGCCCTTGGTATCCATAACACCAGGACCGAATGAGCGGGGCGTCTGATCTTCCACGGTAAATTTAGCGGTGAGTTGTTCGACGGCGGGCGGAATTTTTTCGTCTGAAGTATCGCCGGAAGTTTCGCCGCTGTTAACGCCGCCTTCTTCGACAACGAGCATACTGGCATAAATCGCCGCGCCCTTTGCAACCGCCTGGTCGGGGTCGTGTTGCTGAACTTTGTCGGGGAATTTCGCTTCAACCGCATTTTGAATCATCGGCATATAAGTTGAGCCGCCGACTAAAAGCACGGTGTCAATTTCGACGCCAGGAATTTTATCCAGCACGCGGTCAACCAGCATCATCGTCGTATTGACAAGGTCGGAAGTCATATTTTCAAAATCTGCGCGAGAAATTGTAATTTCGGTACGCGAGCCGTTGACGTCGATTCTAACCTTTGAAGATTGTTTTTTACTAAGTTTGCGTTTGGCGTCTTCAACTTTGCTGCGAATATCTTGCCGCGTTTCAACTTCAATTTCTTCGGGCGTCAACCCGTTTTCGTCACAGCACGCGCGCAAAACGTGATTGAAAAGTCTATCGTCCCAATCTTTGCCGCCGAGCGTATCTTCGCCGTCGCTGGCAAGTACATTAATTTTTTGCACGTCTTTACCTTGAGCGTTGCGCGTCATCGACATTTTTATAATCGTGACGTCGAAAGTGCCGCCGCCCAAATCGTAAACCAAAATTGTCCTATCCTCTTGAAATTGTCTCGCGCAGTAACTCAAAGCCGCGGCGGTTGGCTCATTAATCAAACTCAAAACGTGCAAGCCCGCCAATTCGCCCGCCTGCTTGGTTGCACTGCGCTCTTCAAGCCCAAAATACGCAGGAACGGTTATAACGACGTTTTCAATTTCGTTGCCCTGCGATTCGACAAGATTTTTAAGGCGCGTCAAAATCAGCGCGCTAATTTCAACCGGCGTGTAAGTTTTGCCGTCAAATTCGTAAGTGCGCCCGTTCGGTTTGCCAATTTCGCGCTTAACAAATTGAACAACGCGGTCGCCGTCAGTTTCAATATTTTCTTTAGCCGCCTGCCCGACCACAACGTTATGCTCATTTTCAAAAAAAACTACCGAAGCAACCATATTGGAATCATCTTCGTTGTTGCGGATAACTTCAGGGTTGCCGTTAGAATCTAGCCGCGCTATGCAAGAATAAGTTGTTCCAAGGTCGATACCGTAAGTGCTCATTTATAAATTTCCCCCAATTTTCTATTCGTTATTTGCAAAATCAGTTTCCGGCGCAGTTTCAATCGTCGAATCGAAAACGTAAACGTCAACAAATTCGCGATAAAGCGGGCGTCCATTGCGAACGACTCCTGCGCGACGGCTTTTAGCGATAGTATTGTGCAAAACTCTATCGTTAGTCGAAATGGTGTTGATAATTTTGGTCAAGAGCGGACGCCGCGGCTCACCAATTTTGGAATTAAAAATTTCCGCGCCGTAATCAGCAAGAATATCTTCAATTTCATCGAACATAAGCTGCAACGTTCGACGAGTATTTTGTGAAATAGTTTCGTCAGCAAGGAGCGTTCGATATTCAACGCAAATTGCCGCCAATGACTTTAAAATCGGCGTGAATTGTTCGCCGCGCTGTTGTTTGCGCAAATCTTCCAAATCGTTGTACATGCCCTGCCGCACTTGATTTTGAAAATTTATATTCTCGCGCAGAACTTGATTCAGAAGCCGCGAATTTTTATCTTGCTGATTGAGAATTTCGTTAATCATTTCCACAAATTTATTTAAATCAAACTGCGCCGCGTCGAAATCTTCATTATTAGAGTCCATAAGCTCGCCTCCTTCGATTTATTTTCGCCAAAAAATTCGTCAAATCGCCGCAACTTTCCTGCCTTACGAATCATTGACAAAGTAAACAGTTTCTTCGCCGTCGATAACGTAAGCCAGCGCCCGACGATAAATCTTGCCTTCCATAAAATTCACGTCGCAACTCGCCACTGCCATAAAAATTTTTCCAGATTTAGAAGTTAAGTCCATCTCTTTTGTAACGTTGCCGTCCGTTCTGAAATGAATAGCATCTTTTCTGCTCACAATCTCAACGGTTATTGTTTTTTTGAAAATCTCAGAGAAGAAAGTCATTGAAGTTAAACTTGAATCTTTCGTTGCCGCCAGCAAAGCACTTTCAGCCGCGTTTTGCAATTCAAATTCCAGCTCAGAATTTCTCACGCCGCGCGAATAATTTGCCTCAAATTCTTGCACGCCTTGAATTAAAAGCGCCGCCGTCAACAGCAAACACAATCCCACGACTGTAAAAAAGCCGCGCTCATTTTTCATATTTTAAACTCCTTGCAGGCGGGCATGAAAACCGCAGTACTAAATTTGACGCTTTGTCCGGTAACCAAACTTTCAAGTTTAATCGTGACGTGCAAAACTTTTTCCGCCGGTTTAGAAAATGTCAGCTGTCTAACAACAGTATCGCCATAAGAATTATCGCCAGTCAACGGATTATTATGAGCGTCGCCCGTATTCCTCTTAAAGTAAACGTGAAAATTTTTGCCGTCTGCATTGTCCACAGTGTAAATCCGCTGGCTGAATGTATCGTAAAAACCGGAATCATTTTTTCCAACGCTATTGGTGTGGCAAACGAAATTCACGGTTTCAAAATCGCCAAGACTGCTAGCCTTTTCTACTTCGACGGAATAAGCGGCGCGCGCGTCAGTGGTGATTCTGTCGATAATTTCTTGCGCTTCGGTTTCCAAAACATAATCGGCGACCTGCTTTTTGGCAATGTCCCAGATTTTTAAATTCACCGATCCGAGCGTGTACAACAGCAAAATTAAAAGCGGCAACGCTATTGCAAATTCTATCAGCACAAAGCCGCGCTGATTCGATTTTAAATTCATTCGGCACAATGCGCCCTTTCATTACAAAAAAAATTCTGCTATACTAATCGCTGTGAATGACGCGAATAATTTTTTGAAATTTAATTTCTTGCGGCTGATTTTTAAAAGTCCACTTGACCTTGACAGTGGCGGTTATCAATTCGCCACCGCTCAAAGAAGTTTCGACTTTAAAATCGACATCGCCGCTTTTCAAATCTTCAGCAGGGATTGTTGCGCCGGAGTTACTTTCCAACAACGCGAATTGCTCATTTGCAAGATTTATCGCCGTCAATCGGAGTGTGGAATTTCTTTGCTGAACTTTCGCCTGCGTGTTCATTAAAATCATCGCCGCCAACGAAACTATCAGCGTTAAAAATACCACGCTCAACAGCATAAAGCCGCGCTCATTTTTTAACATAATTACCGCGCCACCGCCCGACGCTGTTAAAAATAATATACGCCGAATCATCGAATTGAGACTTCAAAGTAATTGTATTGCTGCCGGTGGAATATCGGCTCGGATTGTCAAATTTAATATCTTCTAAGCCGCTGTTGTTGGAAAAAGTTATTCCGTTTTGAAGATTGTGCTGACTGATAACCGCAGTGCCCATTTCGAGATTGCGCAGAATCTCATATTTATTTAAATTGTAGTAAATTCTCATAAAGACAGGCTCACGCTTATAATCGCCGCCCGTAAAAACAGAAACTTTGTAATCGGAAAATTTACCGAGCGAGCGCGCAAAATTCAATTCGCTGTACAGGCGTTTCATCTCGTAATTGAGATAAACTTTGTCGAGAACGCGCGCCATTTTGGGAACAGCAACAGTTGCAAAAATCGCGATTATCGACACGGCTAAAATAATTTCGAGCGTCGCAAATCCGCGCTGATTTTTTAATTTATCCATAACGCTGAAAGTATACCAGATAATTTTCATTTCGTAAAGGAAGGTTTTTATGCGAGACATTTTAGCGGAAATCGTTGCAGAAAAAAAATTGACAGTGGCGGCGGCGAAAATTTCAAAGCCGCTCGAACAAATTCAACGCGAATTGCAAATCGGCAAATTCAGAATGGCGCAGGCAATTTCAAAGGGCGCGTGGTCATTAATCGCCGAATGTAAATTGCAGTCACCGGCAAAGGGCAGGCTCAATCAAACTCACAGCGTCATTGAATTGGCGAAAATTTATGAGCAAAACGGCGCGGCGATGTTGTCAGTTCACACCGATAAACATTTTCTTGGCAACAATGAAGATTTTATAAAAGTTCGCGCAGAAGTCGATTTGCCATTGCTCCGCAAAGATTTTATCATCGACGAATACCAGATTTACGAGGCGCGGGCGATTGGCGCTGATGCTGTACTTTTAATCGTTCGGATTTTGACGCCTACTGAATTGCAAAAATTTTTGAGCGTAACTTGGGATTTGGGAATGAACGCGCTGATTGAAATTCACGACGAACAGGATTTGAAAATCGCGCAGGACACGGCGGCAAAATTTATCGGCATAAATAATCGCAACTTGAAAACTTTCACCACTTCGATTGACAACACGCTGGAGATTTTTCCGCACGTCGATAAAAGCCGCGTTATTATCAGCGAAAGTGGCGTTATGAATATTTCTGACGTTAAAAAACTGCGCGAAATTGGCTGTGACGGGATATTGGTCGGCGAAGGGCTTGTGCGAGCTGAAAATATCGGCGAGCAGACGAAACTTTTTGCCGGAGGTTGAACATGAAAATTGTTGTGGCGATTGACAGTTTCAAGGGCTGTCTAACTAGTTTGGAAGCGGGACGCGCGGCTGAAATTGGCATCCGAAATGCTGACGAAAATATTTGCGTGAAAGTTTATCCATTGGCGGACGGCGGCGAGGGCACTTGCAAAACTTTGACTGACGGCTTGGGCGGCGAAATTAAAACTGTCGAAGTTACCGGTCCGCTCGGCGAAAAAATTTCCGCTGAATATGGCAAGATAGGCGATTTGGCGGTAATGGAAATGGCTTCGGCGGCGGGGCTTGCGCTTGTTCCCGAAAATCTTAGAAACCCGCTGAATACTACGACTTTTGGCGTAGGCGAAATGATTCTTCGCGCAGTGCAGGACGGTTGCAAAAATTTTATCATTGGGATTGGCGGCAGTGCGACGAATGACTGTGGGCTGGGAATGTTGACGGCGCTGGGCTTTGATTTTGGCACTGGAATTTTTGGGCGCGATTTGGCGAATGTGAAAAAAATTGAGCGCACTAATAAATTTCGTGATTGTAAATTTCGTATTGCCTGCGACGTGAAAAATCCGTTGACTGGCGAAAATGGCTGCAGTGCGATTTACGCTCCGCAAAAGGGCGCGGATTCTGAAACTGCCAAGATTATGGACGGCTGGATAAAAAATTTTGCTGAACTTAGCGCGCCGGAAAAAATTTCTGTAGCGGGCGATGGCGCGGCGGGCGGTTTAGGTTTTGCGTTCAGAGTTTTTTTGAATGGTGAACTTGTGCCAGGCGTTGAGTTGATTTTGGACGCGCTGAAAATTTCTGAAGATCTGCGCGACGCTGATATTTTGATAACGGGCGAAGGCAAAGTTGACGAACAAACATTGCAGGGAAAAGCACCAGCGGGCGTGGCGAAATTGGCTAAGTCTCTCAATCCGAAAATAAAAGTTGTGGCGATAGGCGGCGGCGTAAAAAAATTTATTGGCGGCGCGGAAATTGACGCGGCATTTTCAATTCTGCGCGAGCCAATGGATTTAGCGGCGGCAATGAGAAAAGCAACAGCGTTGGAAAATATTTCGGCGACAGTTGAGCAAATAATTCGGCTAATGATTTAGGGGGAAATTTTATGGCAATAATGGTATGTGGCGGCGCGGGCTATATCGGTGCGCATACGGTTTTTGAATTGATTGGGCGCGGCGAGGAAGTTGTTATTGTTGATAATTTGCAGACGGGACATCGCGGCGCTTTGAATCCCGCGGCGAAATTTTATGAGGGCGATATTCGCAACGCCGATATTCTTGAAAAAATTTTTAGCGAAAATAAGATTGAAGCGGTGATACATTTTGCGGCAAATTCGCTGGTTGGTGAGAGCGTGCAAAATCCGCTGAAATATTTTAACAACAACGTCGGCGGCATGCAGATTTTGTTGGAAGCGATGACGAAATTTGGCGTTGATAAAATTGTGTTTAGTTCGACGGCGGCGGTTTATGGCGAGCCGGAAAAAATTCCGATTGTGGAAACCGATAAAACTTTGCCGACAAATCCCTATGGCGAATCCAAGCTGATTATGGAGCGTATGATTCGCTGGGTAAAAAATTTGCGCTTTGTGAGTCTGCGATATTTTAATGCGGCGGGCGCGATTGAGAGCGGCTCGATTGGCGAAGATCACAAGTGCGAAACTCATTTGATACCGCTGATTTTACAAGTTCCATTGGGCAAACGCGACCACATTACGATTTTTGGCGCGGATTATCCGACGCACGACGGAACTTGCCTGCGCGATTATATTCACGTGGTAGATTTGGCGGACGCTCATATTTTGGCGCTGAATTATCTTCGCAATGGCGGCGATTCTGAGATTTTCAATTTGGGCAATGGGCGCGGTTTTTCAGTCAAGGAAATTATTTCGGCGGCTGAAAAAGTTACCGGTCAAAAAATCAAGACTGAAATTGGCGAGCGTCGCGCAGGAGATCCCGCGAAATTAATTGCCTCCAGCGATAAGGCTAAAAAAATTTTGCATTGGACGCCGCGCTTTTCTGAAGTTGAAAAAATTATCGCCACGGCTTGGAATTGGCACAAAAATAATCCGGACGGCTACAAAGAATGAGCGAATATTTAACGCTGCTGGCGGTATTAATTTTGAGCGTCGTCGGGCACAATATGACGGTGGTTTACGCGGCGGTAATAGTTTTGGCAGTAAAATTTTTCTTACCGGCGGAAATGCTCAATTACCTCGGCAGTCACGGCTTAAACTTCGGAATAATAATTTTGACGGCGGCGGTTTTAGTTCCAATCGCAAACGGTACGGTTACAATTCACACGATGATAAATTCGTTCAAATCGGTAATAGGAATTGTGGCGGTAACGGCGGGACTTTTGGCGGCAATGGCGGGCGGCGTAGGCGTTCCCTTAATGCAGTCGAATCCGAATGTAATTCCGGCGCTGATTGTCGGGACGATGGCGGGCGTATTTTTTTTCAAGGGAATTGCGGTCGGTCCGTTAATCGCGGCGGGGTTTACATATTTTGTTATGGCAATTATCGAATATTTCAAGTAGCCGCGTTGTCAAAACAAATCGAAAAGTGATACAATGAAATAAAAATGGTTGGGAGATTAATTGAGCGCACAAATATTCATCGACGCAGAAAATGTTAAGCCGGAAATTGGACTTCAAGCAGTTAAAAAATTCAGCGGCGAATATTCAATCAACAGCGTTAATATCATCGGCAAAGAAGATGTCATTTCAAATAAGTACAAGGCGGTTGGCGAACTTTACAATTTTCAAAACTGCTATTACGGGAAAAATTCCGCCGATACGTGGCTTTGTACGGAAATTGCCAAAACGATTTTTGCTGAGCCCGCTGTCGAAGTGATAATTTTAGTTTCGAGCGACAGAGATTTTTTACCGGCGATTAAACTTGCAACGGATCAGCAGAAAAAAGTTATCTTGGTTTCCGACGGCAATGGTCACAAAAATTTGAAGGCGTTGCTTTACGATTTGCGGATTAATCCGGATTTGGTTGAACTTGTCGATTTTCGCAGTAATTTATCTGCGCCCGTTAATCACCCTGCTAAAAAGAAAGGTCTCGAAGAACCTATGGAAAAGCCGCCGCCTAAAACTCTCTTACTTAAATTACAAAAAATCTGTGCGCCGCTCCCGAATAACACGCAAAATTTTTTCATTAATCGTGCGGCTCAAGTCAAATTTATTTTCGTCAAACAGGCTGACAAACTTTTTGAAATTCCATTTATCGACGGCATTAACGCTGCGACTTTTGCTAATGTCCTGCGCGATTTTAAAATTATCGACAAAAAGGATTCGCCCGATAAAGTTATTGCCGATAGTTTTTTGAAAGTGGTTGACGAGCAAATTTTTCTGCGCGACGAAGAAGAAATTTTTCAAGCAAATTCGTTTGACGCGGTGATTGATTATTTTGTCGAACACGCCGCCGATACCAAGAAAATTTTTATCAAGCACGAAAATAATCTGCAGGAAATTCCCTTTGTTAATGGTATGCCGTTTGAGATTTTTTCAAATCTGCTAATCAGCTACGGTATTTCCGAAGGCGCGGATAATTCGCGTCAAATTGCCGACGAAAGTTTTTTAGATATTCGCGAGGATAAAATTTATTTTCGTACGGAAGAAGATTTTGCTAAGGATTTTCAATTTGATTTGAGCAAAATCCCCGAACAGGCGCGCGAATTTATCAAGCGGAATGAAGGCAAGCTTAAATTTATTTCCATCACACACAACGGCGTTACTGATACCGTGCCGTTTGTCGAAGGCATTCCGCTTTCTCAATTTGTGCATATGCTTCGCGAGCTGAAAATTTTTAACAAAAGTACTTCGTCGCAGAAAGTTTTAGCCGCCAACGGTTTTCATATCAAGGACAATCAAGTTTACAAAAATAAGAAGTGAGGCGAAACTGCGTTGAAAATTATTGAGCCGAGCGTCGAACTCGCGCAGGATTTAGACGCGGCTGAAATTATGCGGCACATTGAGCGCGCCGGTCGCGTTTGCTACAAATCCGAATCGAATATTTCAGATACCAGCGCCGAAAAATTTATCGCGAATATCATTAAGAGCGGGCACGAATCGGTGATTGAACACGTCAGCATAACTTTTAAAATTATTTGCGACCGCGGCGTCAGTCACGAAATTGTCCGGCACAGGTTAGCTAGTTATTCACAGGAGAGTTCTCGCTATTGCGATTACAGCGGCGATAAATTTGGTGGCGAATTGACTTTCATTAAGCCGTGTTTTTGGAATGACGGCGACGAAAATTATTTGCTGTGGAAAAAAACTATGAGCCAGCTTGAAGAAATTTATTTGACAATGCGGAAAAACGGCGCAAAGCCCGAAGAAGCGCGTTCGATTTTGCCAAATTCGCTGAAAACAGAATTATTTATGACGGCAAATCTGCGCGAATGGCGGCACTTTTTAAAATTGCGGACGTCAAAGCGCGCTCACCCGCAAATGCGCCAAATTGCAATTCAAATTTACGAGATACTCAATTCAAAACTGCCGATAATCTTTTCAGATATTGTGATATAATTTTTATTATTTAGGAGGAATTTTTATATGGCTACGATAATTGCGCCGTCGATACTTTCAGCGGACTTTGCACATTTGGCGGACGAAATTCAGAAGGTTGCCGCGGCGGGCGCGGAGTACATTCATATTGACGTTATGGACGGGACTTTTGTGCCGGAAATTACGATTGGTGCGCCGGTTGTTAAGAGCCTGCGCAAAGTTTCTGACATTGTTTTTGATGTGCATTTAATGGTCGAACATCCAGAGACGCAGATTAAATCTTTTGCCGACGCGGGCGCTGATATTATTACTTTCCACGTCGAAACTACGCGCCATCCGCACAGAGTTATTCAACAAATTCACGCGCTGAATTGTAAAGCTGGAATTGCGCTCAATCCTGGTACTTCACTTTCAGCAATTGAAGAGCTCATTGAAGACGCTGATATGGCGCTGGTTATGACGGTTAATCCTGGTTACGCCGGACAAAGTTTTATTGATTCAATGCTCGGCAAAATTCATATGCTCTATCATATGGTTCAGGAAATGGAAACTGAATGCGATATTCAAGTTGACGGCGGCATTAACGCTGAGACTTCGGTTTTGGTACGCGAGGCGGGCGCAAATATTTTAGTTGCAGGCAGTGCGATTTTTGGCGCGGCTGACATTGCACAGGCGATTAAAGACATTCGCGGCAAGGAAATTCAGCATCACCACCACCATGAGGATTAAAATATGATTTTTGACTGTCACAGCCACACGAAATTTTCTGCTGATTCCAAAATGCTCGCGCAGGACGCCATTGCCCGCGCCGAGGCTTTGAATATCGGGATTATTTTTACTGAGCATTACGATTACAATTTGCCTGGCGACGTGGATTTTACATTCGACGCGGCGTCTTACATTGCCGAATATAAAAATTTCCGCAGCGATAAAGTTAAGCTGGGCGTTGAAATTGGTTTGCTCGAACCTGCGCGAGAGCTGAATAAAAATTTCATCGCGCAGGCGAATTTTGATTTGGTTATCGGCTCAATTCACGTTGTCGACGATACCGACCTTTACGATAAAACTTTTTACGCCGACAAAGATAAAATGACGGCTTATCGGAAATATTTTGCCGCAATGGCTGAAGAAATTTCCGACGCCGATTTTGACGTTCTCGGACATATCGATTATATTTGCCGCGCCGCCACTTACGAAAATCCGGAAATTGATTACGCTACTTTTAAAACCGAAATTGACGCCGTGCTGAAAATTATTGTTGAGCGCAATAAAATTTTGGAACTGAACACGCGCCGCCTTGATACCGTTCGAGGCTTGAAGGAACTCGTTCCGGTTTATACTCAATATAAAAATTTTGGCGGCAAATACATTACAATTGGCTCAGACGCTCATAAAACCGCGGCGATTGGTGCGCATTTCGATAAGGTGCTGGATTTCGCCAAGGAAATTGGATTGACGCCGGTACATTTCAATCAGCGGAAAATTGAGTTCGATTGATACTATTCTCTTTTGGTTTTATGTGATAAAATTCAGCTGAGGAGGTGTCCCCGTGGATTATTTACTGGTAATTTTGTCGACGGTCGCGGTAATATTCGGCGGCAAGGCGTTTTGGGATTGGAAAAAAAATCGGACGCCGCAACTGGATTTAGAGGAACTCGAAGAGGATAGGGCTGAATATCTGCAGGAAAATTTCGATAAGGCGATGGCTGATTTCAAATATTTGGAAGAGGCGCGCCACGAAATTTCAGACCGTGAATTGGCGGCGCAACTTGCCCGTATGCAGCGCATTGCTAAAAAGTTGCTGGCTAACCTTGAAAAAAATCCCGACCGAATCCCGCTGGCTTACAAATTTATCGATTATTATCAAGATCGCGCAGTTAAAATTGTCAAGCAGTATCAAGATTTGGAAGAAACCGAACTTTCCACTGACCGCGTCCGCGATTTGAAGGCGCGAATGAAACTGACGCTCGCCGCTCTCGACGACGCCTATGAAGACCAATTTGAACACGTGCTTAACGATCAGATGATTTCTGCCGAGGCTGAATTGAAAGTTATGGAACAACAGCTTGACGCGGAAGGCATTAAGCGCAAAACTATTGACATTGGGCAGGTTGACGAATTTGGAAATGTGCGGATTGATACCGATTTATTGAATCAGCCGCTGGGCGGAATTGAGCGCAGAAATTTACCCATTCAGCCGCGCCGCCGCCGCAATTATGATGAAGATGACGACGATTTAATTGAGTTTCCGGAAAATGAGCGTCCGGAAATTATTCAGAAAAAATTGGTTCAATCGGCGCTGGCGTTGTTTTTGGGCTCAATCGGCGCGCACAAATTTTATCAAGGTAAAACTTGGCAGGGCGTTCTGTACCTTTTGTTTTGCTGGACATTTGTCCCTGGCTTTATCAGTTTTATTGAAGGCGTGCGGTATTTGTTTATGCCGGTTGAAGATTTTTACGAACAGTACATTAAAAAAGACAAGGACAAAAACAAAAACGGGCGCAATAAACGCCGGTAATTTAAGCACGAAAAAAGCCCCGATTTAAACGTCGGGGCGATTTTTTAAAATTTAGAGCTGGCTAAGGGACTTGAACCTTCGACCTGCGCATTACGAATGCGCTGCTCTACCAACTGAGCTAAGCCAGCATTTTTCACAACGTTGGAATTTTAACACCGGAGCTTTATTTTGTCAAGCCCGAGTGATTCAAATTAATATGGCGCGTCAATTTACAAATTTCTAATCGGCTGTTAAAATGATTTCAAATCTAGGTGGTGAGGATTTGGCTAAGAGCGGGAAGATAATTTTTATGGCGATGGGCGGCGCGCAGGAAGTCGGCGCGAGCTGTTATTATCTGAATCTGGGCGGCGAAAATTTTTTGCTGGACTGCGGTTATGGGCGCGAAGAGGGCGTTAATTTTGCGCCTAAATTTAATGAATTGCTTTACGCTCCCTACATTCAAGATTTTCACCAAATTTCTCACGTGTTTATTTCGCACGCGCATATGGATCACATTGGCGCTTTGCCGAATTTTTTACAGCTCAATGAGCGCGCCCGCGTTTATATGACGGATTTCACTTGGCAGATAATGAATCTTCAGCTCGGCGACAGATTGTCACGAATCGCGCAGGACAATATTTCGCGCGTGTCTTTTTTGCAAAAAATTCCGCTGAAAAATATTTCGGTGTCATTTTATCAAGCCGGACATATTCCAGGCGCGATGATGATACTTTTCAATTTCGGCGGCAAAAATATTCTTTACACGGGCGATTATTCGACTTTCGCGACGCCGCTTGTCAACGCCGCCATTTTGCCGAATGTTAAAATTGACGTGCTGATTCTTTGCGGACTTCACGCGCGCCATTATTTTTATCGCTCAAATGACGCCGCGTTTCAAAAAATTCTTTGGCAAATTCGCTACAGCTTGAGCCGAAACCAAATTGCTTATTGTCAAGTGAATCAGATTAGCAAAGGCGTCGAACTTTTGACTTTGCTGAATAAATTTTTGCCCGACGTCGAAATTTTTCTCAGCGACAAGGTTATGGATATGGTTTATTGCTTTGAAAATCTAAATATTAAAATTATGCAGGAGTGCAATCATCCGCTGAAAAATTTTCCTTTTGAGCCGAGCGTGATTATTTCTGCTGAACCGGCGCGTTTTTGGAACTGCGAAATTATTAATTGCGATTTTTCATTGCACGACGATTTTTCAGCCGTTGTGAATTTTGTTCGGAAAATTAATCCGGAAGTTTGCGTTGTCGTCCACAGCCCGCCGGATAAAATTTTCCATTCCGATATAACTATTGAGCAAATTTTAATCAAAGAGCCGGATTCTCGCACGAATTTTATTTTCCCGAAACTTTACCAACCGTTGGAAATTTGAGGCAGTTTATCGCGCTTAAAAATTTGTCAAGCAATTTCGATATAACTATTGAGCGAGTTTTTGAAATTTGAGGAGGTTTACCGCGTTGAAAAAAAATATCGTCAAGTTGGACGCTAAAGATCCGATTATAAAAAAATTTATCGATACGGTTCACAACGGAATTAACAGGCGCTTAAAAGGTTTATCGAGCCATTCGGAAATTGACTATGTTTTTGAGAGCCGCGTTTTCAAGTTGCTTTGCGAAGACAGGCATCTCAGCGCTAAACGTTGCGTTGAAAAATTGAATGACAGGTATAATTACAATACCGACGAGGAGTCTGTAATTCGAGTTTTCCGCTCAAATTCTATTACAACTATGGATAGTCGCGATGAACTTGTCAGCTGGGCTATTTCGGCGGTTGAGGCTTTTGCTCAAGCTTTAATTTCGCGCAATGAGCCGGACAGCGAAAAATATTTTAAACTTCAAGGCAGTTACGATTATTGGCGCATTAAGAGCAAAGTTTTTTGTCTTATGTTTTATCAAATGCACCCCGAAATTAATATTGGCGACGATTTGATTAATTTTGAAAAGTTCGGCAGGATTTACGCTCAATATATTCGCTACGATATGAATGATTTTCTACGGGATATTTGCGGCGTCCAAAATCGCGGCAAGAATAAAAATTCCAAGCGCACTGAGAGCGAACGGCTCAAAGATGAATTGGCGCGGAACGAAATGATGTTTAAGGATTTACAGGAAGATTTTGACGCGCGCCTTGAAGAAAATCACCAAAACGAAATTGCCGATTTTTTTGCTCGACTAAATTCCGAAAGGTACGGCTGCATTTTGGATGCGGTGATAAATGTTCGCGGCGGTATTCAAAAACTCCGCAAGCAAAATGTTGAATTGCCGCCGGAAATTAGCGGGCTTTTTATTTTGATTGATAATCTTGTTAAATTTGTGCGCGACAATGAAATTAATCCGATTATGAAACTTGGTTCAGTTCATTCGATGAAGGCGGGTGACATTGAAAATTATTCCGGCGATTATGAGGGCTCACCCTATGCCGACGCGGAAGAAATTAAAAAGCTGAAAGTTCTTTCGCCTGGCTGGTATTATAAGAGCAAGGATATTCAAATTTCTCGTCCGCGGCTCAAAGAGTACGTTGACGAATAACCGATTGGAGGCGATTTTATGATTATCAATATTGGCAACGAAAAGCATGATGATTTATGCGTTGGCATTGATTTGGGAACGACAAATTCAGTTTTGGCGACGATAAATGTTAAGCCGAATGGCGATATCGTCAGCAAAGTTTTGGAAATTGCTCGCGCAGTTGATATGTACGGGCGTAATTCTCGATTTTCTATGAGAAGAGATTTAACTTTGCCGAGTTGCGTTTATTACAACGAGGAACAAAATTTTACGCCGATTGTGGGGGATTTTGCGAAAAGCAGATATTCCATTCGCCCGCATTTGGTCGCTAAATCCATTAAAAGCCAGATGGGCAATGTCAAAGCGGAAGGACTTTCGCCGAATATTCCCGATAAAACTCCGGCTGAAATTTCCGCGCAAATTTTAAAACACATGTTGCAAAGCGCGGCAAAAACTTATCGGCAAGACAGCATTACCGACGCGGTGATAACCGTTCCGGCGAGTTTCGATAGCATCATGTGTCAAGCGACTATGGAGGCGGCGCGCCTTGCTGGAATTAATATTTACAATCGCGACGGTTCACTGCGCGAAATTCTTTTGCCCGAACCGCAAGCCGTCATTTACGATTTTGTTAATCAAGTTCACAACGGCGAAATTTCAAACAATATTTTGGATTTGAGCACTGAAAAAAATGTTATGGTATTTGATTTGGGCGGCGGCACGCTCGATATCACTCTGCATAAAATATCGCGCAGGGAAGATGCACCGGAAATTTTGAATGTTGAAGATTTAGCCATTAATCGCTATACACTTTTGGGCGGCGATGATTTTGATTTGCTCTTGGCGAAGGCGATGTTCACGAGATATTTGGAGAAATACCGCACGCACGCAGAAATTGTTCAAAAGATTAGGCGCGAAGAATCTGCCGTTATGCCGCAACTTTTGAGCTACGCCGAGGATTTGAAAATTCAAGTTAGCGCGGATAAGGGCGGCGCTTATGTCATAAATTCTGCTTGGGGCGACGAAGAAAATAGTTACCCCATTGGCGGAAATATCAACGCGACCGGCTATGCATATGACGATAATTTTACAACCCAGGAACTTGAAAAAATTTGGCGCGTATTTATGGGCGAAGAATTTAATTTCTTCGATTTTAAAAATCTTGACGCCGTTGCTAAAAATTACGGTACACAAAATATTATTTTCCCGATTCTCGACGTGCTGAAAAAATGCGCCGATAAACTTGGAACTGACGATTTTAAAATCGACGCGGTTATTATGAATGGCGGTATGTCGCGCTTTTATATGGTTATTGACAGGCTGAAAAAATTTTTCGGCTTTGAGCCAATCGTCGCTCTTAATCCAGATCAATCTGTGGCTCGCGGCGCGGCGGTTTACCATTATTTTCGCCACAAATATGAAGAGAAACTTGTTGCGAACAACCTCGCGCAAGTTGAAGTCGCGCCTATTCAGACGCCATATATTAATACGGTCCAGACAATTTTGCCGGATAGTTTGTACCTGGTCACGCAAGGCAACCGCTATGAAGAAATTATTCCAACCGGCACGAAACTTCCCTATGAATCGGGAATTTTCACCGGATTTAAACTTCCCGCCAAAACAAATAAAATCAGCATACCCATTGCCCGCAAAAACAATGACGGTGATTATATTGTCATTGCTAAGGGAAACCTCAATTTTCCCGAAATATATTCAACTTATGAACATGAAACTTTCGTCGTGTTCAATGTGAATATGAATGAGCAAAAAATTCTCCGCATGAATACCCATACCTGTAAAAATGTTGACGGTTCAGAAATTCTTGACGAAGGCACAACCGAAATTGCCATTGCCACAGATTTTGATAAATCTAAAAAAATTCTCATCGCTCCTCCGCCTCCGCCAAAAATAAAATTGAAGGCTAACGAAGTCCTCAATAATATTCTTGGCAACTGCAAAAAAATCGTGAGCGCTCAAAAAAAAGGCTCGCCTATCAGTAATTATTCCGCCAATATCCGGAGCGCAAAGAATCAAATCTTCAACGCCGCCAATCCCGAAGATTTTGCCGAGCCGCTTATTCAAATGTTCCGCGAAAATGGAAGCAATGAAGTTTTTAAAATGCATTGTGAAATTATTGGGCGGAAAATTTGTTCCAGTTGGACTGCCGCGCAAAGACGCCGCCTTGCGAATTTGTGTATGGAACAACTTGAATATGTAATGACTTTTCGTGGCGCTTTGTTAACCGGAAACGCTGTCAATACGAAAATTCAAGCGATTTATACTTTGTCAATGTGCGGGAGCGACGAAGATTTAGACAGGCTCAGAAGTTTGCACGATTATAAACAATTTAAATTGGCGAATCTTTATACGCACGCGATAACTAAAACTTGCGTTGAATGGATTTACGGCGAATTTCAGCGGGACGGTCGGCTTGCGATGAAAAATATGAAAAATCACCTGCAACAATCGGCTCACGCGTTGGGGACGGCTTTTCGGCTTGATGACGAACGCCCGAATTATTCTTCAATCAATAAGGGCAAAATCGTTACTGAAATGTTGAATCTCCTTCGCTCAAAAAGATTGCTCATATCCGAATTTATCAGCTGCGTTTTGGCGATAGGTTTGCTCTGCGATCGCCGCTATCCGAATAATATTGAGCAAAAATATATTGACGACGCGCAACAAACGCTTAATACGATTGGCTTTGGCTACGATAATAATTTTATGGAAAGAGCGGGTAAATTTAGGTCGGCGGTTCAAAAAATGCTTGAGGGCGAAAAGTTGAGCGTCGAAGAGGAAGAATTTTTGCTGATTAAATTGGACGATTGACGAATCAAATTTTTAATAGCGGCGTTGACGTTAAAGCAAGTAAGTGGTACAATAGCGCGGTAATGAGCTTTAGATTTGAAGCGGAGGGAGGGAAGATAACCGTGGCTAACGAAGTTAAAGTTGGAAAAAATGAATCCATTGACAGTGCTCTCCGTCGTTTCAAGCGTACTTGTCAAAAGGCAGGCACGCTCGCTGAAGTTCGTAAACGTGAACATTACGAAAAACCAAGTGTCCGCCGGAAGAAAAAATCAGAGGCGGCTCGTAAGCGCAAATTCCGTTGAGCTTTAATCACAAATTAAAAAATAGCCGCTGTCTTTCTTTTTGGATTGACGGCGGTTTTTTACATTGCAAATTTTATGAAGGGAGCATCATATAGAAATATGCCTGAAAATCAATCCTCGGTTGCGAATCGGACAGGGATTATCTCGGTTATCAAAGTTCTGCAACATTTTGGCGTCAAAGATTTGGAAAAAATTTACAACGAAAATCCCGATACTGACGATAAACTTGATTGGGAGAAACTTCAAAAATTCGCCAGCAAGTATAATATTCGGAGTACGTTGATTCGCCCGACAGTTGACGAACTGCGCGAAATTGAATACCCAGCCGTCGCGAAAATGAATGACGGCGCGTATATCGCAATCGGTAGCGCAAATGATGAAGTTTTGCTGGTTATCGACCCGCGGCAAAACAAACCCATTGCGATGAAAACTAAGGAATTTCTTGAGAGCTGGTCAAATGAACTTTTAATTTTTTCTGCGGCATTCAGTTGGACTTATTTTAAAAAGCGTTTCAATGTCGACTGGTTTATGAAAGTTATGAAACGCTATAAGCGACCGCTCAGTGAAGTTTTAATTGCGTCATTTTTCCTGCAATTAATGGGAATAGGTTTTCCGCTCATTACGCAGGTTATCATAGATAAAGTTATCGGCAATTCCGGTTATTCCACGCTGACGGTAATTGGTACGGCAATGGTGCTGTTTTTCTTCATGCAGTCGCTGTTGACGCTGGTTAAGCAGTACGTAATGAATCACACGACGAATAAACTGGACGCGATTTTAGGCACGCGGTTATTCAGACACTTAATCGCCCTGCCGCTGCCGTATTACGAAAGACGCCGCGTCGGTGATACGTTAATGCGCGTGGGAGCATTGCAACAAATCCGCGAATTTTTGACAGGCACGGGTTTATTGACAATCCTTGACGTATTCTTTTCGATTGTATTTATCGCGTTTATGTTCTGGTATTCAGTACCGCTGACGTTAATTGCGCTGTGTACAATTCCGGTTTACCTCGTACAAAATATTTGGGCAGTGCCGATTATCAAGAAAAAAATTGAGGCGGTCTGGCGTACCGGCGCGATGAATAACGCGTTTATGGTCGAATCCATTTCCAACATTGAAACGATAAAAGCGTTGGCAATTGAGCCGCAATTTGTCAACAAATGGGAAAATCTTTTAGCGCGCTATGTCCGCACGACTTTTGAAAATGTCAAGTTCAATCTGTTTATCAACGCATTCAGCGGAATGGTACAGGTTATAATTTCAATGGCAATTCTGTGGTACGGCGGGCATATGGTTATGGACGGCTACTTTACGCTCGGTCAATTAATCGCATTCCAAATGTTGTCAAGACAGGCGATAGCGCCAATGACTAAACTTTTAACAATGTGGCCGAAAGTCCAGCAAGTTGGTTTAGCGCTCGAACGTATTGGTGATATTTTGAATACGCCAATGGAACCGATTGTTCGGGATATGGGAAAACGCGGCGCTGATAGAATTGACGGCGCTATCGAATTTCAAGATGTTTCGTTCAGATACCGCGTAGATTTGCCGCTGGTTTTGGAAGGTATTAATCTGAAAGTTGCGCCTGGCGAAAAAATTGGTATAGTTGGGCGCTCCGGCTCTGGTAAATCTACTTTGACGAATCTTGTACAAAATCTTTACATTCCCGAAGCGGGAAATATCACGGTTGGTGGCGTCAATACGCGCGAGGCGAATTTAGGCTGGCTGCGCGAACAAATTGGCGTTGTTATGCAGGAAAATTATTTGTTTAATTCCAGCGTCCGCGATAATATTGCCGTGAGCCGCCCGACTGCGACTATGGATGAAATTATTCGTGCGGCGCGTCTTGCGGGTGCTCATGATTTTATTTTGGAACTTAAGGAGGGCTACGATACTGCGACAGCTTGAGTGGCGGTCAACGTCAGCGTGTAGCTATTGCGCGTGCTTTGTTAGCCAACCCGCCAATTTTAATTTTCGACGAAGCTACCAGTGCGCTTGACTATGAATCTGAGCGTATTATTTTTAACAATATGGGAGCTATCGGCGCGCAAAGGACGATGTTAATCATTGCCCACAGATTGAGCGCGGTTCGTCGTTGCGATAAGATTATTGTTGTTGATAAAGGTCATATCGTTGAAAGCGGTTCGCACGAGCAATTAATGGCAATGGGCGGGCTGTATAAATATCTTCACGATCAACAGGAAGGCAGAGGCTAATGAAATTTTGGAATTGGTTAATACATGGCGAGGAGAAGGAAAAGGAAACGGAAACGCCGCCTTCACCAACAGGGCGAATCGTTATGTGGTCGATAATGCTGTTGCTGGTGGTAGGTTTAGCGTGGGGCTTTTTGGGGCATATCAATGAAGTTGCGGTTGCGCCTGGCAAAGTTATTCCTTCGGGACAAGCTAAGACTGTGCAGGTTAAGAACAAGGGGATTATCAATGAAATTCGCGTTGAGGAAGGCGACCAGGTTCAAGAGGGCGACGTTTTAGTTGTGCTTGATCCGACTACTACCAGCGCGGATTATGACAGCTTGCGGAAACGCGCGGCTTATTACAAATTGGACATTCAGCGTTTGACTGCGGAATTGACAGGCGACCCTTTCATACCGGAAGAAGATCCGGATTTGGAGGCTCACGATTTAGCGGCTGAATTGGCGCTTTATCAAAGCCGTACCAGTGATTATCAGACGCAGCGTCAAAGTCGGCAAGACGTTATCACGCAGAAAGAGGCGCGCTTAAGAGCAACACAGGCAACTTACGAAAGATACAATGAAGGTTTGAAAATCGCGCAGGAAAAGGAACGCCGCTTGACTGATTTATTTCATCAAAGCGCAGTTTCTGAGTTCCAACTCCTTGAACAGCAAAATCAAACTATCGAATATGCGAAAAGTGCGCAGGCTCAATTAGACGAAATTTCAAGCATTCAAGCGGAAATTGCTGAAGCCGAACAAAATTTAGCAAATGTTGACGCCTCATATCGCAAGGACATTATGACGGCGCTTGTCGATTCTAAAAAGGAATATTACGCGGTTACTGAATCAATCAAAAAGGCTGAAGAAGATTCGCGTATGGCTACGATAGTTGCGCCGATTAGCGGCAGGGTTTACAATTTGGCGGTGCATACTGTTGGCGGTATCGTCACCGACGCGCAGGCTTTAATGCAAATCATTCCGGAAGATGTTTCGCTCGAATTTGAAGTTTACGCCGATAACAAAGACATTGGATTTATCCGCGTTGACCAGGTTGCTGAAGTCAAGGTTGAAACTTTTAACTTTCAAAAATTTGGTATGGTAGACGCAAAAGTTGTTGAAGTGAGCGCGGACGCCGTTAATGACGCCAGCGATATTGAGCGCAATAAAAAATTCAAGCTGATTCTTGAGCCGATTGGCGCGCCGGTTATGGACGTTTTTGGTGAAGCTGTGCCGCTCAGTGTTGGTATGAATGTTAGCGCGGAAATTAAAATTAAGGAAAAGCGCATTATCGACTTCTTCCTTGATCCGTTCCGCCGTTACACTTCCGAAGCTTTGAGGGAGCGTTGATAAATGGCTGATAACGATAATAAAAATTTAGTGCCGAGCGGCGATAAGCAGGGCAGCGGCAAACAAGCCTTAGCGAAAATTGACGTTGCGAAAGTTCCCGCGAGTCAAGCTAAACAGGGCGGCGTCAGTACTGATGTTAAATCTGAAGATGGCGGGCGCGTCAATGGCATTGATACCGGTTTAGCGTGTCTTATCGCCATTGCCAAATTTTATAACATTCCGGCGGATTATCGGCAACTTGAGCGCGCGTACGTTTTGGACGAAGGTAGCGTTGATTTTACGACGATTGTCCGCGCTGCGCGAGATTTGAAATTGAAAGCGCGCAGTTACAGCGGCTTGACTGAGGCTGATTTAGAAAGACTTGTATATCCTGCGCTGATTCAAATGAAGTCCGGCAGAAAAATTGTTATCACGACGATTCGCGACGGCGATATTTACATAATGGACCCAGTTTTTTCGCAGAGACCGGTTAAAGCCGAGCGGTATAAATTATTGCTTGACTGGACGGGCGACGCAATTTTATTCACGCGCCGCTATGAACTTGAGAAAAAACATTCCAAATTCGGCTTCAAATGGTTTTTGCCGGTTGTTACGAAATACGCGCCGTTTTTGCGCAGTGTCTTATGGATGTCGCTAATCCTGCAATTAATCGGCTTGGCGTCGCCATTCTTCGTACAAAATATTATCGACAAAGTTTTGGTACACCGTTCGTCCGAGGCGCTCGACATTTTAGTTTTGGGTATGATAATCTGCACGCTATTTCAAAACTGGATAATGGCGTTGCGCGCGTACCTGTTTACAAATATCTGCTCAAAAATGGACGTGGCGCTAAGTTCGAGGCTGTTCAAAAATATTACCGCGTTGCCGATGAGTTATTTCCAAAAATGGCAAGTTGGTGACGTAGTTTCGCGTTTGGGCGAATTGCAGACTTTGCGCTCATTCATAACCGGCTCAAGCTTGACGATAGTTTTGGATATGGTATTCGCGGTCGTGTACTTTGGCGTAATGTTCCTATACAGCCGCGTTTTGAGCGTCGTAGTTTTGGTAATGATACCGCTGTTCGTGATTTTGAATCTGGTAGTCGCGCCGATTTTTAAGCGTATGATTAACGAAAGATTTTTAATCGCCAGTGAAAACCGCTCATTTTTGATTGAAACGATAACCGGCATTCACACGGTTAAATCTTCGAGCGTTGAAAATAATTTTATTCGCCGCTATGAAGAAATGCTCGCGCGCCTGGTTAAATCCAGTTTCAATGTTATCAACCTTGCGAATATCGCCAATTCGATTGGTACGTTTTTGTTCAGTATGTTCAATCTTGCGATTCTGTGGATTGGCAGCTATTACGTTATGGAAGGCGAGATTTCGGTCGGTGAATTAATCGCGTTCCAAATGATTGCCGGACAATTAATCGCGCCGGTTATGCGCCTTATCAATCAGTGGCAATATTTCCAGCAGATTCGCGTTTCAATGGACAGGCTCGGCGATATTATGAATGAAGAAACTGAACCGGCGTTTAATCCGTCCCGTACGACTTTACCCAGCCTGCGCGGCGATATTGCGCTTGAAAAACTTGCATTCAGCTACACGCCAGAAGGCGGCAAAGTTCTTGACAATATTAACGTGAGAATCCCCGCCGGTGGGCGTTCCGGCTCTGGTAAATCTACTTTGACGAAATTAATTCAGCGTTTGTTCCTGCCGGATAATGGGCGCATTTTGATTGATGGCGTTGACATCGCGCAGGTTGAGCCAGCTTGGCTGCGTCGTCAAATCGGCGTTGTTTTGCAGGACAGTAAACTTTTTAGCGGAACTGTCGAAGAAAATATTAAGATAGCCTGTCCAAATGCCAGTCACGCTGACGTTGTAAAGGCGGCGAAATTGGCGGGCGCGGACGAATTTATCAGCAATTTCCAAAACGGTTATGAAACTTTCGTAGGTGAGCGCGGCAGTTTGTTAAGCGGTGGTCAGCGTCAAAGAATTGCTATTGCCCGCGCGTTAATTTCTGACCCGCGCATTTTGATTTTCGACGAGGCGACTTCCGCGCTGGATTATGAATCTGAAAATATTATTATGCAAAATATTGAGCCAATCGCTGAAGGGCGGACAATGGTTATGATTGCGCACAGACTTTCTACGGTTAGGAATTGCGACGCCATTATTGTTATTGAGAAGGGCAAGATTGTCGAAGCCGGCACTCACGACGAACTTTTGAAACGAAATGGCATGTACGCGAAACTTTATAATTCACAGATGGGTTAAAATTTTTTGATTAACGAGAGGAGAGTTTATTTTGTTGAACATACTGCTTTTACATCCGTCGTTTCCGGCGCAGTGGAGTCATTTAGCCCCGTACTTGGCGCGGAATCCGGAAAACACCGTACTTTTCGCCAGCAAGGAAAATTCTATCAATAGCCAGTTGCCAGGCGTAACTTTGGCGCTGTACGCGAAACCTACCGAAGCTGAAACCAAGTACATTGAAGGTTGCGGACCTTTGCGCCCCGCAGCTGAAGCGGTTATCGAAGGGCAAGCGGTTGTTCGTGCAATGCAGTGGTTAGCTAAAGAGCGGAATTTTAAGCCGGACGTTATCATTGCGCATACCGGCTGGGGTTCGACGCTTTATTGTAAGGATTTGTACCCGAAAGTTCCGATTATCGGCTATTTTGAATGGTACTATCTTGCTGACGACAGCGATTGTTATTGGTGGCCGGACGAAGTGCCGCAAATGGCTAACAGAATTTCAATTCGTACGAGAAACGCTCATCACCTTTTGAATTTGGAATTGTGCGAGGCGGGCTTGACGCCGACCAAGTGGCAGTATTCGCAATTTCCGGAAGAGTACAAGCCGAAACTTCACATAATCCACGAAGGCATTGATACGAATTTTTGTTCGCCCGACCCGAGCGGCAAACGTCCTGGGCTGGTACTTGATGATATTCAGCTGAATTTGCCCGAAGGCACTGAAATTATTACTTACGTTTCGCGCGGCTTTGAAATTTATCGTGGTTTCCCGTACTTTATGGACGCAATTAGAATTGTGTTGCAACGTCGCCCGAAGGCTCATGTTATTGTTGTTGGCAAAGACAGGATTTGTTACGGCGCGCAACTCAAGGATACCACCTATCTCAAAGAAGAAGAGAAGAAGGGCGGCTATGATACTGAGCGCGTGCATTTTGTAGGTTTGAGAAACCGCGGCGATTTCAGAAAAATTTTGCGTTCGTCGAGTTGCCACATTTATTTAACGCGCCCATTTGTTTTAAGCTGGTCGTTCCTTGAGGCAATGAGTTTTGGCTGCCCGATTGTTGGCTCAAAAACTCCGCCTGTTCAAGAAGTTATGGAAGATGAAGTTAACGGCAAATTGGCTGAATTTCGCTCGCCGTACCATATCGCGCGCAAGATTGAAGAAATGCTCGACGATCCGGAACGCGCCCGTCAACTCGGTCAACGCGCCCGTGAAACTATTCTTGAGCGCTTTGAACTCGGAAAATGTTTGCGCGCACAAGAAGATTTGATGTACAGCCTTGTGAGGTAACGGCGATGAAAAATTTTAAGCTTTTAGCGGTATTGTTTGTATTTGTAGCAATGCATTTGGACGATTCCGCGCTTAAAAAAATGAATATGTCAAAAGACGACTATAAAGGTTTCCTGGTCGGCGAATTTAAAAAATCTTTCGTTGAAAGTGCGGGGCTTAATTTTTCTGAATAACAGTTAGATCTTGTGAGCAATGCCTTTTTGGATTTGCTTAAGCGGGTTGACATTGACACTAAAACCGTTTCCGAAGATGGCGACAAAGCTGTTGTCGAGGTAACCGTTGATGTATTTCAAATGTTCGACGAAAATATGTTGATGTCGAAATTGCCGCAAGGTATAGCCTTTCAGTCCACAGATGCTAAAATTGAAGGAATTGCACAAGCCGTTGCCGCTTCGCTGAATGACTTGCAGAAAGTTGGCAAGACGGCGCTTCAAATTAATTGCACGTACGACGAGGCAAATAAAATGTGGCTTCCGGAAGATTCCAAGGGCATTGGCGAATTGTTAGCCGCGAAAATATTGAACATTCAATAGGAGACTGCTATGACATTTGAAACTTTTATACCGCCGCGCTCCAAAACCGTGCTTGAAGTTACCGGTGAAGTTGCGGCTGATTTTGAAACTACCAAAGATAAATTTTTAGAAATTCAGCCTGCCTGCGATTATTCCGTTGCGAAAAGTTTTGCGAAAATCAAGGGCAAATTCGATACAATTTTGATTCAGAGCGCGTTGATTGGCAATATGGCGAAAGACGAACTTATCAAGCTGATTAAAGACGCCGCCGCGAAATTGAAGGCGCGCGGTACGTTGATTTTTTCGCTGGATAATGTCGGATTTATTGAAAATGTGCGGGCGATTTTGGAAGGGCAACCGCTGAAATTCAAAATCACGCTGACCAGAGTCGAACTTGAAAGTGCGATAGCCGACGCCGGAATAAATTTGGTACGCTCATTGCACGCCGCGCGCAGAATTGAAATTGCGCAAGGCATTAAGGATTTGGCGAAAATTGATACGGCGGTTTTCACGTACATAATTTCAGCGACGCCGGACGAATTGCCGCCCAAAACTATGATTCAATCGGTTATCGGTGAAAAGTTAGTTTGCGCGCCGATTCGCATTCACACGCCGAACTCGTTTATGGTAACTGAGCCGAATGTTGCAACCATTTCGACAGAGCCGCGCGACGCTTATCGGCTTTTCAGCGCTGAAAGGTACACTGACAGAATTTTTATCAATCAGCGCATTTCGTTTCCGAGTTTCACTAACGGCAAAAAATTTTTCGAGCAACTCAAGGAGCTCGGCTATTTGTTTATTGAAGAGATTGATGATAATCCGGTTTTGTGGCGCGAAAAGTACGAGCAAATTGGCTGGATAAATTTTATTGGCGTGCACGGCATTCAAACTTCGACGGAATATCTTGCTGATTTTCTGCGCGAATATAATCCGAATGTCAAAGTTTTTGCTAATCAGTTGCGGCGGATTTTGCCACTGCGCGATTTTGCGAAAAATGATACCGTGACGATATTTTTTGGCGCGCTCAATCGCGATAAAGATTTCAATGAAATTCTGCCGGTTATCAACGACTTCGCGCAGGAGTACGGCGATAAACTTGCTTTTAAAATCATTGCCAATACTGAACTTTTCGAGTCTATTCAAAGCACGAATAAAACTTTGGTCGGCAATCCGAATTATTACAACGGGCAATTCGCGCCGTACGAAGTTTACGAAAAAACTCTGCGCGAAAGTGATATTGCGTTGTTGCCGCTCCTTGATAACGAATTTAACCGCTCAAAATCCGATTTGAAATTTATCGAATGTGCCGGTAATGGTTGCGTGGCGTTGGCTTCGCCGGTTGTTTACGCTCCAACTGTCAAGGATGGCGAAACCGGATTTATTTTTAACAACAATCAAGAATTTGCCGAAAAATTGCGGGCGCTCATTGACAATCCGAATAAACGCCGCGAAATTGCGACTGCCGCGTATGAGTACGTCAAGCACAATCGCCTTTTGAGCCAGCATTATGAAGAGCGCCTTGATTGGTACAGGGAACTTTTGGCGAAACTTCCGGAACTTAACGCAGAAACTCAAGCGCGCATCGATAAAGTTGCTCCGAAATTTGCAAACGAATTAGCGTCAATCGAAAATGAAAAATCGCAGGTTGAAGGAATTTCTAAGCCCAATGCAGAAATAATTATACCTAGTGAATGGTGATTATTTTTTCCCGTGAGGAAGGGAGTGACAGCAATGTTAGGTCTTCAACTTTTTTCCGCGTCGCTGATATTTTATGCGGCGTTTGCCTGCGCGGTGCTGGGTATTTCAATTTTGGTTTACGTGAGCAGTCGCAATCCGACGAAAAATACCACAGTGCTTGACGATTTAGTTTTGGGCGAACGTCAGAAAAACAGCAAGGGTTACACGAGCGTTATTGACAAGCGGAAATTTCTTGGCGCAATAGGCGTTTGCGCTACTGACTTGCGCCCCGCTGGTACGGTTACTGTTGAAGGTGAACCGCTGGACGTTGTTACTGAAGGCGCTTTTGTCAAGCAGGGTAATATCGTCAAAATAATCAATGTTGACGGCTCGCGCGTGTTGGTTCGTCAAATCTGAAATTGGGGAGTAGGGAGTAAAAATAATTGCCCCTGCTCCTTTCTTGCCATTAAAGGAGGTTTTTAGTATGGAACTTTTATTAGGCTCAGGATTTTTCCTAGTGTTGGCAATAGTCGTCATAGCAGTCTTCCTTCATTTCGTGCCGATAGGATTGTGGATTTCGGCGTTGGCGGCAGATGTACACGTAGGGATTTTCACGTTAATTGGAATGAGAATGCGCCGCGTACCGCCTGCAAAAATCGTAATGCCGCTTATCAAAGCAAACAAAGCTGGTCTCGACGTTAACGTCAATCAGCTTGAGGCGCATTATTTAGCGGGCGGAAATGTTGATAAAGTTGTTGACGCGCTCATTGCCAGTCAGCGCGCTCAAATTGTTTTGCCGTTTGAGCGTTCAGCGGCGATTGACTTAGCCGGTCGCGATGTGTTAGAGGCAGTTCAAATGAGCGTTAACCCGAAAGTCATTGAAACTCCGATTGTTAGCGCGGTTGCGAAAAATGGTATCGAGTTGAAAATCAAGGCGCGCGTTACTGTTCGTGCGAATATTGACAGGTTAGTTGGTGGCGCGGGCGAGCCTACGATTATTGCGCGCGTAGGCGAAGGCATTGTTACGACTGTTGGCAGTTCCGAAAAGCACACCGATGTTCTTGAAAGTCCGGACGATATTTCTAAAACTGTTTTGGGCAAAGGTTTAGACGCTGGCACGGCGTTTGAAATTTTGTCGATTGATATTGCTGACGTTGACGTCGGGCGCAATATTGGCGCGCAGTTGCAAACTGACCAGGCTGAAGCTGATAAACGTATCGCGCAGGCGAAGGCTGAAGAGCGCCGCGCAATGGCGGTTGCTCGCGAACAGGAAATGAAGGCTTATACTCAAGAAATGGAAGCTAAAGTTGTTGAGGCGCAGGCTGAAGTTCCGCACGCCATGGCTGAGGCTTTTAAAAATGGCAAGCTTGGCGTTATGGATTATTACAATATGATGAATGTGCAAGCCGATACTGAAATGCGAAATGCGATTAGTAAATCCGGCGCGAAGGCGAAAACTCAACCTGTTGCCAAGTGAGTGATGCGCTATGGAAATATCATTTATTGTAGTGCTGTGGATAATTCTCACGATAATTGAAGCGGTTTCTGAAAGTAAACGCCGCGCAAATTTACCGCCGCCGCAAGGTTCAGAGTTTGAAATTCCGACGCTGGCGAATGATCCAAATCAATCGGCTGAGATTCGCGATTTTAATTTTGTCGAACTTTATCAGCAGAAAAAGCAGGCTGAACTAAAAAAATCTGCGGAAAATATTCAGCCGGAAATTCAATCTGTTGCTGAAGAAAAAACTTCTGATTTGGAAATAACGCCCGCCGCCGCAATGAATGCGATTATCCTTAGCGAAATTCTTGATAAACCAAAGGCATTGCGTAAGCGCAGGTAAATTTAAAGGGACGGTCGAAATTACGGCGCGTCCCAATTTTTTTTTGGAGTGGTTTTATGATTGACATTAAGAATTTGAAAAAATCGTTTGGCGATTTGCAGGTTTTGAAAGGAATTGATTTGCACATTGACGAGCGCGAAGTTGTCGTTATAATCGGTCCGAGCGGCAGTGGTAAATCGACGCTGTTAAGGTGTATGAATTTTTTGGAAGAGCCGACTGACGGTACGATTACGATTGATGGAATACCTATGGACAGCGAAGAAAATGTTAATAAGGTTCGCGAAGAAGTTGGAATGGTTTTTCAGCGGTTTAATTTATTTCCGCATATGACGGTTATTGACAATATCACGCTTGCGCCGATGAAGGTTCGGAAAATGGAACGTGCTCGCGCGGAAATGATTGGGCAAGAATTATTAGACCGAGTTGGATTGGGCGATAAGGCGAATGCGTATCCTAACCAATTAAGCGGCGGGCAACAGCAGCGCGTAGCAATAGCGCGGGCGTTGGCGATGAAACCTAAAGTAATGCTTTTTGACGAACCGACTTCAGCGCTTGATCCGGAAATGGTTGGTGAAGTCCTTGACGTAATGCAAAAATTAGCGGAAAGTGGAATGACGATGGTAATAGTTACGCATGAAATGGGCTTTGCGCGTGAAGTTGGGACGCGGCTTTTATTTGTCGACGGCGGGTATATTGTTGAAGATGGCGTACCCAAAAAAGTTTTTGAAAATCCAAAATCCGAACGCACGAAATTATTTTTATCAAAGATTTTATAATTTTTATCAGCATTTCTTTCTTTTCGGAAAGAAAGAAACGCTTAGCAAAGAAAGAAAACTGCCCGCTGTAGTCACATCACGTGACTAGCGCGGGCGGTGGCGCCTCTAACACTTGGAGTAATGTAAATGCAAACAAAAAATTTAACTAAAATGGCGTTATGTGTGGCGCTGTGCTGCATTTCAGCAAATTTTGTATTTCCATTGCCGTTTACGCCTGGCATGGTAACAGCGCTAACGATTTTTTTAAGTTTAGCGGCGTATATCCTAAATCCGCGGCAAACATTTTTGGTCGTGCTGGCATATTTGCTATTGGGCGCGGCGGGCTTACCGGTATTCGCGGGCACTGGCGGAATTGGGCGCTTAGTAAGTCCGGCGGGCGGATTTTATTTCGCGTGGCTAATCGCTTATCCATTGCTGAGCGCGTTCAAGGGCAAATCAGTAAATTTCCGGCGCTACGTATTAATGAACATTTTGATAGCAATGCCGGTAACCTACTTGGGCGGTTTAATCTCAATGGTTTTGATTTTGAATATAAGCGCCCTAGAAGCCGCTACAATGGCTGTTTTGCCCTTCGTGGTAGGAGATATACTAAAAGCTTGCGCGGCGGCGTTTATGGGCGTTAAAATCAATTTGGCGCTGAAGTGGGAATGATGACGCTATCGCCCGCAGAATTGAAAAATGTATCAGCCTCGACGTTAAAAATCTTACCGACAGATTCAGCGTCGAGGATTTTTTTTGGCTCGCCCGCCGCGTAAATGCCGTGATTTTTTATAACAACAACTTCGTCGGTGTAATGGCGCACGTGATTAATATCGTGCAAAACGGCAATTATCGTAACGCCAAAATTTTTATTAACGCCGCTGATAATATCCATAACGTCAAGCTGATGTGCAATGTCAAGGTAAGTGGTCGGCTCGTCCAGCAATAAAATCTGCGGTTTCTGCGCGAGAGTCATAGCCAACCAGGCGCGTTGCCTTTCGCCGCCCGACAAAGTTTTAACCTGGCGATTTTCAAAATCAGTGAGCCGCGTAATTTTCAGCGCCCAATCGACTGCCGCCGCATCTTCCGTCGCATTGCCGCCGAAAATTTTTCTGTGCGGAAATCTGCCAAATTCAGCCAGTTGCCTAACCGTGGTATCTTGCGGCACGTCGCGCTCTTGCGGCAAAATCGCCATTACCTGCGCGAGTTTTTTTCTACCAAAATTTTTAATGTCAATGCCGTCAATTTTCACAGCGCCGGAAAAATTTTCATTGAGCAAACAAAGCGCCTTCAGCAAAGTTGATTTGCCCGCGCCATTTGGACCAATTATCGCCGTGCGTTTGCCCTCAGCGAATGTGTAATTGACTTCGCGCAGAATTTCTTTGCCGCCGATTTTCACGCCGAGATTTTCAGCCGTCAATTTCATCTTTGCCGGAAAAATTGCGCCCAAAAATGCTTGTACTTGGAATTTTCAACATAAACATAGCCAATGCCCATTTCCCTAAAACGCGGGTTCAAAATATTTTCACGGTGAGTAGGCGACTTCATCCACGAAGCAACAACGTCTTTGGCGGAGCGCTGACCGGCGGCGATATTTTCACCCAAAAATTTATAATAGCCGCGGACGGCAGTAAAACAGTCGCTGCCATTCGGGCGCATGTGCGAAAATTTTTTAGTAATTTCTTTGGCGCGGATTTGGGCGTATTTATTCAAATCGTCCGCAAGTCTCAGCTGTTGCACATTGCCTTTCGCGCGCTCGATATTCACGTAATATAAAACTTCCTGCGCGAAATTTTTGGGAACGGCGGCAGTCTCGCGCCATTGTGCGGCGGCATAAACATTCGACGCGGTTAAAATCAATATCAGCAACGCACTTAAAAATATTTTCTTCAAAAAAAATCAACTCCATTAGCAAAAAGACCGCCGCGGAAATTGGCGACAGTCTGAAAATTTCTGATTGGTGCGATTGGCGCGATTCGAACGCGCGACCTACTGCTTAGGAGGCAGTTGCTCTATCCTGCTGAGCTACAACCGCTTTTCCCGCAGTTTAGCACGTTTATAAAATATTTGCAAGCTTAGATTTTACGCGGTATAATCTGCGCGGTGATTTCAATGGTAATAAAATCTCGTGAACGTGTTCAAAAATTCGGCGAAGTTTTTACTCCGCGCTGGATGGTTAAAAGAATGCTCGCACTTCCCGAAATTCAAATTCTGCTTCAAGATTTGCACACAAAATTTATCGACCCGTGCGCGGGCGAAGGCGCTTTTCTCACTGAAATTTTGCGCGAAAAACTCAATTTCAATCCATACCAGCCGCTTGAAGTCCTGCGCTCAATTTATGGCGTCGAAATTCAACTTGATAATCTCGCTTACGCCGCTCATTGCCACACCGATTTGGAAGACAGCCGAATCTGGCAGATTCTTAACCAAAACATTATTCATGGCGACGCGCTCAAACTTTTTCAGCCGCCGCCAAAAGTTGAAGAAATGAATTTATTCGAGGGCTTTTATATGACTGATACCACGCTTACTAAATTTTTCGCGGAAATGTGCGGCTTAACCGACGAACAAGTTAAAAACGCCGTCATTATCACCAATCCGCCTTATCAAGAAGACCGCAAGGGCGATAACAAAAATTATTCCGCGCCCGTTTATCATAAATTCGTCGAGGCGTTTCACAAAACCAGCGACCGCGTAATGATCCTTCACCCTGCGCGATGCCTTTTCAACGCCGGCGCTACGCCCAAAGATTTTAATCAGAAATTGCTCAACGACGAACATGTCACTGTGCCGATTTACGAGCCCGACGGCAGTAAAGTTTTTCCAAATGCGGGCGTCGATATTAAGGGCGGCGTGGCTGTCACTTACCGCGACGCTAATAAAAATTTCGGCAAAATCGGTACGTTTATTCCATTGCCCGAATTGCAATCTATTCACAAAAAAGTTGTCGTCGATAATAAAAATTTTCAGCCGCTTAGTAAAATTATGCACGGACAAATGACTTATAAATTATCTGATAAAGCCTATGCGGATTTTCCGGATTTGCCTAAACGTTTGCCACGTCGCACGGATACCGCTTTAAGGACTAATGCATTTGAAATTATGCCGGATATTTTTTTAGAAAATAAACCCAATGACGGACACGAATATTTTAAAATCGAAGGGCTAATTCAAAACAAACGTACCAGCAGATTTGTTCGTCAAGATTATATGATTGACATTCCGGAACTTCACCATTACAAAGTTTTCATTCCCGCGGCTAATGGTTCGGGTTCATTAAATGAAAAGCTGAGTACTCCGCTTGTCGGCTTGCCGCTTGTCGGCAGTACGCAAACCTTTATAAGCGTCGGAGACTTCCACAGTGAGGCGGAAGCGGTTGCTTGTATGAAATTTATCAAAACTAAATTTGCAAGGGCTTTGCTGGGCATTTTAAAGGTTACGCAACATAACCCGCCCGAAAAGTGGAAGTTCGTCCCGCTACAAGATTTTTCCGCCGATTCGGATATAGATTGGTCGCGCAGTATTGATAGAATTGATTTGTTGCTTTATCAAAAATACGCGCTGACTTATGACGAAATAAAATTCATTGAGACGCACGTTAAGCCAATGGAATAAAAAAAACCGTCGCGCAGATTTGCACGGCGGCAATTTTATTTTGGGGGACAATCAGAAATTATTTATCAGCGTCAGCCTTTTTATTTTCGTCAATGATTTTTTTAGCAAGATTTTCGGGCATTGGGTCGTAATGCGAGAATTTCAAGCTGTAAGAGCCGCGCCCTTGAGTTTGCGAACGCAAATCAGTAGCGTATTTGTAAAGTTCGGATGCCGGAATCAGCGCCTTAATTTCGGTTTGCCCTTTGCCTTTGGGGTCCATACCGAGAATTTTGCCGCGCTTAGAATTGAGTTTGCCAATAATGTCGCCCATGTATTCGCTCGGCACTAAAACTGTAATTTCGTCAATCGGCTCAAGCAAAATCGGTTCAGCCATCAATACGCCCTTCTTAATCGCAATAGCCGTTGCCATTTTGAATGCGGCTTCAGACGAATCGACAGGGTGATAGCTGCCGTCATAAAGATTTACGCTGACATTGACAACCGGATAACCGGCGATGATACCTTCAGCAAGCGTTTCGTACGTGCCTTTTTCGACAGCGGGGAAGAAATTGCGCGGAACACTGCCGCCGAAAATACTTTCGCTGAATACAACGTTGAAAGGCTTATCGGTTTGCTCTTTGTTAGGAGCAATTTTCAGCCAAACGTCGCCGTATTGTCCGTGACCGCCAGATTGTTTCTTGTGCTTGCCTTGAACTTCGACGGATTTTCTAATAGTTTCGCGATAATCAACGCGCGGCTCGCCAAGTACCATTTGAACGCCGAATTTGCGCTGAATTTTATCACCAAGAATATCAAGGTGAACTTCGCCAATACCGCTAAGAATCGTTTGACGCGTGGCGGGGTCTTTCACCAATTTAATCGTCGGATCTTCGTCTTGCTGGCGGGTGATAGCGCCGATAACTTTATCTTCTTCGCCCTTCTTGACTGAACTAACAGCCATTGCAAGCATCGGTTCGGGATAATTTATGCGCTCATATTTAATCGCCGCGCCCTTTTCGCAAAGAGTATCGCAAGTTTTAGCGTTTGAAAGTTTCGCCGTGATAACAATATCGCCCGCGTGCGCAACTTCGACGTTGATTTGAGTTTTGCCTTGCATTGTGAAAAGCCCGTTAATGCGCTCTGTGCCTTCGGAATTATCGCCGATAAGCTGATAATTGCCGTCAGATTTCATATCGCCGGAGAAAACGCGAATGTAGGACATACGCCCAACGAACGGGTCAACCAGCGTCTTCCAAATTTGCCCGCTGAATGCGTCATTAATTTTGCGCTCAATCTGGTCGCCGCTGTTTGGATTCGTGCCGACGCGAACTTTATAATCCGGCGCTGGCAGATATTCAACAACATTATTCAACAAATTTTCGACGCCGATATTTTGAAGAGCCGAGCCTACGAATACCGGAAAAACTTTCGCTTGACGCACGCCTTCAGCAAGAGCCGCTGCGATTTGGTTTTCGTCGAGGTCGTCAGTTTCGCCCTCAAGATATTTTTCCATGAGTTCGTCGTTGTATTCGGCGATAATGTCAAGCATTTCAAGGCGCTCATTTTCAACTTCGTCAGCCAAATCTGAAGGTACGTCCTGCGCGATGGCGGCGTTAAGTTTCGGGCTGGCTTTGATTAAATCGATAACGCCCTTGAAAGAATCTTCCTTGCCAATCGGAATTTGCACTGGAACAGCGCCATTGCCAAATTTCGCGCGAATATCATCGAGCGTCTTTCTAAAATCGGCGTGTTCTCTATCCATTTTGTTGATAAAAAATGCGCGCGGCAAATTGAGATTTTCAGCAAGCGTCCAAGCCTTTTCAGTCTCAACTTCGACACCGGCATTAGCCGCAACGATAATCAAAGCGGCGTCAGCGGCAACCATAGCACCCATAACTTCACCAACAAAATCCGGATAACCAGGCGTGTCAATGAAATTCAGCTTGTAATTTTTCCATTCAGTGACGGCAAGCGAATCGCCAATCGTCATTTTGCGCTTAGTTTCTTCAGCCTCGTAGTCAAGAACGCTAGTGCCGTTGTCAACTTTGCCGATACGTTTAACCGCGCCGCTATTATACAGGCAGGCGTCGAGCAAGCTGGTTTTACCGGTTTTGCCGTGTCCCGCAACTGCCACATTTCTTATAAATTCGCTGGTATAGTCTTTCATTCAAATAAACCTCCAATAAATTTTCTATGTAATATTTCTATCAAATTCGCGTTTATCCTGCCTTGCCGCAAATTAAAGCGTAAACTTAGCAACGTCATTCTGCATATCGCTCGCCAATTCTGCAAGACTGCGGCTGGCTTCGGAAATTTCTTGCATAGTGGCGGCTTGCTCCTGCGTATTGGCGCTAACTGAAGTTGCAAGGTCATTGGATTTGCGCGTTGTATCCTGCACATTCTCAACCGCGCTCAAAATTTCGTGGCTGATACTATTCACTTCATCAATTTGTTGCATACTTTGACGAACGCTCGCTGTCAATTTTTCAACTTGATTTTCGATACTTTTAAAAGCCTCGCCCGTTTCCAAAACAAAATTCATACCTTCCTTGACGCTGTTATTGCCCTTCTCAATGGAATTAACCGCTGAAACCGTGTCATTTTGAATGGTCATTATCAGCTGAGAAATATTTGACGCCGCCGAGCCGGACTGTTCCGCCAATTTACGCACTTCATCAGCGACAACCGCAAAACCTTTGCCGTGTTCACCTGCGCGAGCCGCCTCAATAGCCGCGTTGAGCGCCAATAAATTTGTCTGTTCCGCAATTTCAGAAATAGTACCGACGATTTTACCAATTTCATCAGAGCGCTTGCCCAAATTGCCTACAACCTGCGCTGAATTATTTACCTGCTCGGTAACATTTTTCATCATATTAATAGCGACGTTAACTTTTTCCATGCCTGCTGCGGCATTTTTAGCGCTGTTGGTCGCGGCGTTGCCCATAACATCAGCTTCAGTGTGCAAAACTTTCACTTTCGCCCGCATTGCGTCAATAGTTTCTTGCAAATTGTTTACAGTGTTAGATTGATTATTGGCGGCTTCAGTCATTTCCGTTGTAATGTCAGCCACCATATTAATCGACTCCGCGCCTTGCTGTGAGCTGGCGGTTAATTCTTCGGAAGACGCCGCGACTTTTTCGGAACTGCGCGCAATTCCTATCAGCAGAGTTTTCAATTTCTGCCGCATTTCATTAATACCCTTAGCCAAAATTCCAATTTCGTCGGAACTGCGAATTTCCAAATCAGCAATGCGTAAATCGCCGCCCGAAATTTTTTCAACCGCCTCGACAACTTCATCGAGCATATTAATAATTTTTCCGATAATATAACTGAGCGCGACCGCGCAAACCACAACGATAATTGCGATAGCCGCCACCGTCGAAAATACAAAGCTGTTGATAACGTCGTCCATTTCGTTTTTCTGAGTGCTGACGCCAACAAAAAGCATACCAATAATCTGCCCCGACGCACTTTTGAGCGGGTGATACGCCGCGTGGTGCAATTCGCCCATAACATTCGCTTCGCCAACAAAATTCTCGCCGCGTTTCAAAACAGCGTCTATAACCGTATCTGACGCCTTCGTCCCAACCGAGCGCTTGCCTTCAGCATTCGTCACCGTCGTAGCAATTCGGGTATCGCCTTGAAAAATCGTAACTTTGCCGTCGCAAACCTGGCTCAGTGCGTCCACAATCGCGTTATCGTCATTAATTTTTTTGTCGCCCTTGTAAAGAGCATTGCCATCAATCCGCCAATCGCCCGCGTACCGATAATTTAAAATCTCATTCAAAGCGTTAACATCGGATTCAGCCTTCATTTGCAGCGCCTTATTAAATCCGTCCTTGGCGCTGATATAGCCCAAAATCCCCATTAACACGCACGCCAAAATAATCGCCATATTCACTGCGACCATCGATTTCTTCTTCAAACCCATACAAATAATCCTCCCTATCATCTCTCATAATAATAATAATATCACTCATTTCAAAAAAAGTAAAAAACTTTTCGGCTTGCCTTTCGTCGAATTTATTGTACAATGATTAAGATTTTTTATTAGGAGGTTTGGAAATGGTTATAGGTGTGTCGAGGGAAATTAAGAATAACGAAAATCGCGTAGGATTGACGCCAGCGGGCGCTGAAGCTTTGATTAAAGCCGGTCACAGCGTTTTAATTGAGAAAGACGGCGGCGTTGGCAGCGGATTTACTGACAGCGATTATCAAGCTGTGGGCGCTCAAATTTTGGCTGACAAAGCGGAAATTTTTAATCGCGCAGAGATGATTCTCAAAGTCAAAGAGCCGCTTGAATCTGAGTACGAACTTTTTCACGAAGGGCAGATTTTGTTTACGTATTTGCACCTTGCGCCCGAACCTGCGCTTACCAAGGCTTTGCTTGACAAAAAAGTTACTGGCATTGCGTACGAGACGGTTGTTGGACGCGACGGGAAAAGTTTGCCGCTCTTAGCGCCGATGAGCGAAATTGCGGGCAGAATGTCAATTCAGATTGGCGCACATTTTCTTGAAAGTCGTTACGGCGGGCGCGGCGTTTTATTGGGCGGCGTCAGTGGCGTTGCTGCGGGGCAAGTTGTGATTGTTGGCGGCGGAATTGTCGGCACTAATGCAGCGAAAATTGCTGTTGGAATGGGCGCGCGCGTCACGATTATTGATTTGTCGATTGACAGGCTGCGCTATCTCGACGATATTTTTAACGGCAGAGTTTCAACGGTTATGTCGAACAGTTATAATATCGCGCAGTGGGTGAAACAGGCTGATTTGCTGATTGGCGCGGTTTTAATTCCAGGCGCGAAAACTCCCAAGCTGGTTACTGCCGATATGGTTAAGCAAATGCGTAAAGGCTCAGTTATTGTTGACGTGGCGATTGATCAGGGCGGCTCTGTCGAAACTTGCGACCAGGTTACCACGCATGATAACCCGACCTTTGAAAAATTCGGCGTGATTCATTATTCGGTTGCGAATATTCCTGGCGCGGTTGCAAGGACTTCGACGCTGGCTTTGACGAATGCAACTTTGCCCTACGCGCTGAAAATTGCTAATGACGGCTGGAAAGTTGCCTGCGCGAAAGATTCGGGACTTGCTAAGGGTTTGAATACCATTGGTGGCAAATTGACGAA